>NZ_JACHNB010000001.1:667142-1000714 GCF_014205225.1 Actinoplanes octamycinicus | reverse complement strand
CCGACCGGCTCGCGCAGCGCCCGCCCGGCGCCCAGCCCGAGCGCGAACCGCGACGCGTTCAGCAGCTTCGTCGCCAGCCGCCGACCGACCTTCAGCTGGGCCGGGTCGTACGCCGTGTCGACCCCCGGCCGCCCGCTCGCCGCCCAATACCGCACCGCGTCCGCGCCGAACTGCTCGATCGGGGCGCTCGCCGGCACCAGCCGGCCCCGGGAACTGGACATCTTCCGGTTGTCGGAGTTGACCACCCAGCCGGACAGGACCGCGGTGTGCCAGGGCAGCACCCCGGCCCGCTGCTCGGCGCGCAGCACCGTGGCGAACAGCCAGGTCCGGATGATCTCCTGACCCTGCGGCCGCATGTCCATCGGGAAGACCTTGCCGGCCAGGTCACCGGCGGCGATCCACGGGCTCAGCGACGAGGTGGCCCAGGTGTCCATCACGTCCGGGTCGGCGGCGAAGCCACCCGGCCGGCCCCGCGCCGACTCGTCGAACCCGGGCGGGCAGTCCGAAGTCGGGTCGACCGGCAATGCCGAATCGTCCGGTATGAGAAGCTGGTCATGGTCCGGCTCGCCAGCGTCGTCGAGCCGGTACCAGACCGGGAAGGGCACGCCGAAGAACCGCTGCCGGCTGATCAGCCAGTCCCCGGTGAGCCCGGTGACCCAGTGCTCGTAGCGGTGCCGCATGTGCTCCGGGACCCAGCGCAGCTCCCGGCCCCGCGCCAGCAGCCGCTCGCGCAGCTTCGCGTCGCGGCCGCCGTTGCGGATGAACCACTGCCGGCTGGTGACGATCTCCAGCGGCGCGTCACCCTTCTCGTAGAACTTGACCGGGTGCCGGACCGGCCGGGGCTCGCCGATCAGCTCCCCGGAGGCACGCAGCGACCGGACCGTCTCCCGGCGGGCCTCCTCGACCCCCAGCCCGGCCAGCGGACGGTAGAGCTCGCCGGGGACGCCGGCCGGCGCCTCCGGCAGGAACCGGCCGTCCCGGCCCAGGACCACCCGGGTGGGCAGGTCCAGGTCGCGCCACCAGGTGACGTCGGTCAGGTCGCCGAACGTGCACACCATCGCGACGCCGGTCCCCCTGCCCGGGTCGGCGAGCGGATGCGCCAGCACCGGGACGGTGACGCCGAACAGCGGGCTGCGCGCGGACGTGACGCCGGCGAACCGCTCGTCGCCGGGGTGGTGGACCAGGGCGACACAGGCCGGCAGCAGCTCCGGCCGGGTGGTGTCGACGTCGATCGGCCCGGCCGGCCCGTGGAACCGCAGGGTGTGGAAGGCGCCCGGCCGCTCGCGGTCCTCCAGCTCCGCCTGCGCGACCGCGGTGCGGTAGCCGACGTCCCACAGGGTCGGGGCCTCGGACGAATACGCCTCGCCGGCCGCCAGGTTGGCCAGGAACGCCCGCTGCGCGACGGCCCGCGCCCGGTCACCGATCGTGGTGTAGCCCAGACTCCAGTCGACGGACAGCCCGATCCGCCGCCAGACCGCCTCGTAGGCCGCCTCGTCGCGCGCGGTCAACCGCCCGCACAACTCGACGAAGTTGCGCCGGGAGATGGCGACCGGTGGCCGCGGCGGACCGGGCGGCGGCTCCCAGTCCGGCTGGTAGGGCAGCGACGGGTCGCAGCGGACGCCGAACACGGTCTGCACCCGGCGCTCGGTGGGCAGGCCGTTGTCGTCCCAGCCCATCGGGTAGAAGACTGCTTTGCCGCGCATCCGCTGGAACCGCGCGACCAGGTCGGTGTGGGTGAACGAGAAGACGTGGCCGACGTGCAACTCGCCGGATACGGTCGGCGGCGGGGTGTCGATCGCGAACACGTCCGCACGCTCCTTCGAGCGGTCGAACGCATACGTCTCCTCCTCCTGCCAGCGCGGCGCCCACTTGTCCTCGAGGCCGTCCAGCGACGGCCGCTCGGGAAGGCCGGGGCGCCCGGTTCCCGTATCAGTCATGCCGGTCAGCCTAGGGTTGCCGGAGCTGCCCCGCACCGGCGTTTTCGTCGCCTGTGGACAAGCGCGACAGTGGTCCGCTGTGGATAACCTCGGGGCCGGGGGATCCGGGTGATCGATGAAACCGAGCGGCTGACCATCCAGCCGCTGTACCTGCTCTGCGACGTCGCCGGCGGCGCGCCGGACCGGCAGCGGGCCACCGCCGACCTGCTCCTGGCCCATCTGGCCGAGCAGCTCACCGCCGACCCGGAGCTGGCCGACGCGGTCCGCTGGAGCATCGAGCTGCACACCGGCGCCGACGACCTGGTCCCGCTGGTCCAGCTGCAGCAGGCCGACGCCGCGGTCCGGCCGCCCCGGCTGACCACCGCCGCGACCGGCCCGGCCCGGCTCGGCGCCGCGCTGCTCGCCCTGCGCCGGCTGATCCGCAGCGACATCACCATGCTCGAGGACGACACCGCCGACGTGCGCACGCCGTGCGTCGTGGTGCTGGTCGGCGGCCGCTCCGCCGATCAGCCGCACGAGCGGGCCGCCGCCCTGGACACCCTGCTCACCCGCACCCTGCACGCCGACGAGACGCGCGACTGGGCGCCCCGGGTGCTGTTCGTCGCACTGCCCGGCGCCGACTTCGACCTGCTCGCCGAGCTCGGCGCGGGCCGTGACGTCGAGATCGCCCTGGCCGGCGCGGACGACACGCTGACCGGCGTCGCCTTCCGGGTGGTCGCGACGGTCCGCCGGGCGCTGGGGGCGGGCGCTCCGCGGATCTCCTACGACCGCTGGGTGGTCCCGGAGAACACCCTGGTGCTCGGGTACGAACACCGGCACGCCCCGCTCACCGACGTCCACCCCGCCGTGGCGCCCGGCCTCGACCCGGACCGGCGGCCACTGGTCTACCGGCGGTTCCTCGACCCGGCGCAGCCGTTCGCCCCGCTGCTGCGGATGGTCGCGCTGGGCGAGCACGCCACCGAACTGACCGGCCGGATGCTGTGGCCGCTGCGGCTCGTCGTCGCGGGCGGGGCGACCGAGGTCACCGGGCTGCTCGCGCCGGACGTCCCGGAGCGGTTCCGGGACCGGCGGCTCGCGGACGCGCCGCCCGGGCACCGGGAGCTGCTCCGGCCGGCCCTGCGGGAGCTGGTCGAGCTGGCCCACCGGCACGACGTCCGGCTCGGCGGGCACGCGCTCGACTCGGTGCACTACCGGCTGACCCCCGAAGTCGAGGTGCTGGTCACCGACTGCGACGCGGTACGCGTACGCGAGCCGGGTGATCTGACCTGGAACGAAGCGGACCTGAACTGGCTCGCCGGACATCCGGCGGCGCAGCCGTCGCCGGCTCCCGGACCGGGGACCGGGCGCTGGCACCCGAGCCCGATCCGGCGTTACGGCGAGACCTGAGAGCCGCGCACCCAGCCCTGCCCGTCCACCCACACCCAGCCGCCGCTGACCTGCCGGGACACCTCCGGAGGCCGCTCCTGCCCGGACGGCTGGAGCGCGTCGTACCAATCCCGGATGGCGGGGCGGTCGGCCGGGGTCGGGGACAGGCTCGCGTCCAGCAGCACCGCGGCCGGCTCGCCCAGCATGTCGCGCAGGACGCGGCGCGCGCGGGACGGGTCCCGGCTCACCGCGCCACCCCGGCCGTTCGCCAGGATCCGCACCGTCATCAGCGCGAACTTGTACACGTCGGTCTTCGTGCTCTGGATCGCCCAGCGGTCCCGCAACCGGTCCCGGAGGTCCTCGTCGGCGCCGTCCCAGCCGGCCAGCTCGGCGCTCGCCGCCAGCGCCTCCGGTGGCTGCCAGTGCGGCGTGTGCGGCTGCATCCCGAACACCGCCCGGTTCCCCTTGATCCGGGCACTGTCCACATCGACCACCAGCACCGACGGCCGGACCGGGCCCGGGTCGTAGATGATGTTGCGGCCGGAGATGTCGCCGACCACCACGCCCTGCTTGTGCATCATCCCGTAGGCCGCGGCGACCGCCCGGATCAACCGCAGCCGGTCGGTCACCCCGACCGCCGGCAGCCCCTTGCGCAGCGCCGTCTCGTCGTCGCCGAACAGCGTCTCGATCTCCCGCGGCTTGCGGTGCACGCCGCCCGAGCGTTTCCGGAAGTCCTGGAAATAGCGGTCCGGGATCAGCCGCATCACCACGCCGCCGGCCGCGCCGTCCTCGTCCACCACCACGCCGACCGGCCAGATGATCCGGGCGTCCCACGCCGCCCGCTGCGCCTCCGGCAGCCGGTCGCGGAACCGGACGAACCCGGTCAGGCCGGTGGTCAGCGACGGGCCGGCCCGCCGTTTCGTCGCGTCGGTGTACCGCTTGTAGACGAACTGCTCGCCGGGCAGCCCGGGCAGCCGCAGCTCCGGGGCGAGGAAGACGGTCGCGGTGCCGCCCCGAGCCAGCTGCCGCAACGGGCCCAGGGCGCGGACGGTCAACGCGGTCATCGGGCCGGACCCGGCCAGACCACGACGGCCGTCCGGTCGTCGGTGAACGACTTGCGGAAGAACGCGACGTGCTGCGCGAACGCCAGCGGATCCGGGGGCGTGCCCCAGTGGCCGCGCAGGAACTCGCCGACCGCGCCGGCGCCGGACCCGAACGGATCACCGAGCCCGTCCGTCATCACCACCAGCACCTGGCCGGGGAGCAGCACGAACTCGTGCGGGGTGACCCGGACCGCGGCCGGCAGCGACCGCACCCGGCTGTCGACGATCGCGGCGCCCGCGTTCTTCACCGCGGTCAGCGGCTGCCAGCCGGCGCCGGTCAGCAGGAACGCGGCCGAGTCGCCGGCGAGGTTGGCCAGCACGGCACGGTGCCCACCGTCCGGGTCCGGCTCGGTCGCCACGGCGAAGGCCAGCGCGGTCGCCGACATGATCGAGCGGACCCTCTCGTCGGTCACCGTCCCGTCGGTGAGAAACGGCCGGGCCAGCTCGACGACCGCGTCACCGGCGACGCGGGCGGCCCCGTCCCAGCCGAACGCCGCCACCGGCGCGCCGGTCATCAGGTGATCGACCAGCGTCTGCGCGACCGTCTCGCAGATCGCCGCGGCCGCCTCGTGGGACCGTTTCGCGGCCGACACCCCGTCCGCGACGCACCCGGCCAGCCAGCCCTGATCGCGGGTGAACCGGACCGCGTACGCGTCCTGGCGTGGCTCGGCCCGCTCCTGATGCCCGGGACCGCGGACCGACGCGGCCCGGAACGTCAGCCCGCCCGCCTCCGCCCCGTCGGCCACGATGTCCGGCGGCGGCGACCGGAACAGCCGTGGCACCCGGGCCCGCACCGCCGCCTGCCGCCCGGCGTCACCCACCACCCAGCGCCGGCTCGCCAGCCGCGACCAGGGCTGGCCGTCATCGGTGGCCCGCTCCGCCATCTCAGATCCAGTCGCCCAGATCATCGTCGTCGGGTGGCACGAAACCGCCCGCCGTGCCCACCTCGTTAACCGAGTTCGCCGAGGCCACGATGCTACTGATCAGCACCTCGGCGATCTGCCGGATCGCGGTCGCGGCGTCGCCCGAGCCACTGTAGACATAGCTGCGCATCGGCTTGCCGCGGTCACCGGGCTTCGGGTAGACCCACGGGTCCAGCACCGCTTTCGGCAGCTCCGGGGTCACCCCGAAAGGAATGATGTTCGGCCGGCCGCGGAACGACGGATCGGTCAGCTCGGCGAACGCGGCCCGCAGCTCCGGCACGTCATCGGTCGGCGCCCCGTCGGTGACGAAGAAGACGGCCGGCCGGTACACCTGGAAGCCGTCCGCCCGCAGTTTCGCCAGGTCGCGCTCGATGTCCAGGCGCAACTGCCGGAACGCCGCGGCGTAGGACGTGCCGCCGCGGGCGGTGAATTGCGGGATCGCCCGCACGTCGCGGAGATCGCCGAGCGGCACCACGGTCCGCGCGTCGTCGGAGAAGTCCAGCGCGCCGAACCGGACCACGTCACCCAGCGTCGGGCTCTCCTCGATGGTGTCCACCACCTCGGGCAGGATCCGATTCACCGCGTCCAGCGGCGCGCCGTCCATCGAATACGACACGTCGACCAGCAGATAGAAGGCCAGAGCGAGGGTACGGTCGTCGGGAACCATGGTTCCTCCAGCGCGCGGCGGGTGGGAACGGTCGTCGATCAGCCTAGACAGCGCGCGCACCCTCACGGGTCCGGGAAATCACCGCAGCGGCGCACGTGCTCCAGCATCCGCCGGACACTGCCGGTCCGGATCGCGGCGGCCCGGGCAGCCCGGAAACCGTCGCCGTACACCGGATCCGGGTTGGTGGCGATCCGGCGGCGCTCCCACTCGGCCGGCGCCCCCGGCTGATCCTTCAGCCAGGCGTGCGCCAGCAGCTGGCACAGCCCCTCCTCGACCGCCGGCGGCAGCATCCCGAACCCCCGCTGGGCCAGGTAGGCGTGCATCACCTCGTGCGCGACCACCGCGCCGAACCGGGCCAGCGGCAGATCCCGGACCACCATCAGGTCGACCACCTCGCTGCCCAGCGACACGGTCACGCCGAGCACGTCACCGTGCCCGGCGATCCGGCCCTGCAACTCGCTGAACGGCACCAGCCGCACCCGCACCGGTGTCGTCGTGCGGATCGACAACGCCCGCAGCCGCGCCGCGATCGGCGGCAGCACCCGCTTCACGTCTTGCTGGGTGCGGACCGCGGTCACCGCGCACCGCGGGCACAGCGGGCGGTCCGTGCCGAGCGCGGGATCGGCCGGCAGTCCACAACAGACGGACTGCGGGGCGCCGGTGTGCCGCTGACAGACCAGCTCACCGTTCGCGGTGAGGAAGCCGGTCAGCGTCATGATCCGGCCGCAGGCGGCACAGCGCGGCAGCAACACGCCCCAGTGTGCCGCCCGCCCGCCAGCGGGTCAGCCCGCCGACTCGTGCTCCAGCAACCACGACTTCACCGGCAGGCCCCAGCGGTAGCCGCCCAGCGACCCGTCGGTGCGCAGCACCCGGTGACAGGGCACGATCAGCGCCACCGCGTTGCGCGCGCACGCCGCGGCCGCCGCCCGGATCGCCGCCGGGCGGCCGGCCAGCACCGCATACCTCGAATAGGTCACCGGGTCGCCCGGCTTGATCTCGCGCATCACCGCCCAGGCGTGCCCCATGAACACGCCCCGGGTGTGCTGCTCGACCGCCACCGTGTCCAGCGCGAGCAGATCACCGTCGAAATAGGCCCGGACCGCGGACCGCGCCGGCCCGACGTCGTCAGCCGGCTCGGCCGGCTCGACCAGCGACGGGTGGATCAACTTGGTCAGCTCCGGCACGTCGGTGGTGAACCCGGCCGCGCGAACCGCACCGGACTCCGCCACCACCAGGGTGAACGGGCCGGCCGGGGTGTCCATCGTCGCGTGACGCAACATCGCTCATCAGCTCCTCGGAAGTGGGGGGACCACAGCCTGGCGGAATTCCGGAGGCTGCGTTTGTGGCTTGTGGACAACCGGACTGCCTGTGGATATCCGGCGGGGTGGGTGGGATGGCGGGGTAGCTTCGGGTCAGGCGGCTCGCCACAGGCGGACCAGGGCGTAGGAGCGCCACGGGCGCCAGCGTTCGGCGTGCTCGGCGAGGGCCTTGGCGGTGGCGGGGAGGCCGAGGGCGGCGGCGCCTCGGCGGGCGGCCAGGTCGGTGGGGAGGAAGACGTCCGGGTCACCGGTGGCGCGCATGGCGACGTAGCCGGCGGTCCAGGGGCCGATGCCGGGGAGTTCCAGCAGGCGGGCGGTGGTCTCGGCGCGGTCGGCGGTGGGGTCCAGGTCGAGTTTGCCGTCGGCTACGGCGGCGGCCAGGGCGCGGATGGTGTCTCGGCGGGTGGCCGGCATGCCGAAGGCGGAGTCGGGGAGATCGGCTACGGATTCGGCGGTCGGGAATCCGGCGAGGTGGTTGGTGGCGGCGGGGGCGGGGGCGGGGCCCGCAGGGCCGAGATCAGCGGACGACTCGAATCCTTCGGACCCCCGCGACTCCTCGGACCCGAGCAACTCACCGGAAGCCCCAGCCTCCCGAGCCGCCCGCACGATCCGCCCCAGCGTCGTCCGCGCCCCCGACACACTCACCTGCTGCCCCACGACCGCCCGGACCGCCATCTCGAACCCGTCCACCGCCCGCGGCACCCGCACCCCCGGCTCCGCCCGGACCGCCGCGGCGAGTGCCGGATCCGCCCCGACCGTCCCGTCGATCGCATCGGGGTCGGCGTCCAGGTCCAGCAGCCGCCGGCACCGCGCCACCGCCGGTGCCAGGTCCCGCACGTCGCTGAGCCGCAACGTCGCGAACACCCACCGATCGGCCGGCCGCAGCGCCACGGTCGCGCTGCCGTGCGGCAACACCAGACCTCTCCGGTACGTGTCCCCGTCCAACTCGTCGACCCCGGGCAGGGTCCGCGCCCCGAGGAACCCGAGCAGCGACGCGACGTGCAGCGGCGCCCGGTAGGCCAGCCGGAGGTTGATCGTGCCGGCTTCGCCCTGGACCGCGCGCCGGGTCTCCCGGAGCCGGCCGGGCGCCTGCGCGTACACCTCCAGCATCGTGTCGTTGAACTGCCGCACGCTGCCGAACCCGGCCGCGAACGCGATCTCCGCCAACCCCAGGTCGGTCGTCTCGACGAGGATCCGCGCGGTCTGCGCGCGCTGCGCCCGGGCCAGCGCCAGCGGCCCGGCGCCGAGTTCCGCGGTGAGCATCCGGTTGAGGTGCCGTTCGGTGTAGCCGAGCCGGCTGGCCAGCCCGGACACGCCTTCCCGGTCGACCACTCCGTCGCCGATCAGCCGCATCGCCCGGCCGACCGTGTCGGCCCGCGCGTCCCACTCCGGTGAGCCGGGCGCGGCGTCCGGCCGGCAGCGGCGGCAGGCCCGGAAGCCGCCGCGCTGGGCGGCGGCCGCGCTGACGTAGAACGTGACGTTCTCCCGTTTCGGGGTGACCGCCGGGCAGGACGGCCGGCAGTAGATCCCGGTGGTCCGCACCGCCGTGTAGAAGCACCCGTCGAACCGCTGGTCGCGGCTGTCGACAGCGCGGTAGCAACGCTCGAAGTCCAGCTCCATGCCGTCGAGTCTGCTCCGCCCGCCCCCGCGTCGGCTGGCGGGTTTCGGACATGACCGTCCGCCGGTCCGGACCGGGAGTGCTGTCAACCGCGGTTGACGGCATCGCGTTGTGTCAACTACGGTTGACATCATGGAGACTTTGGCGCGGACGGACATCCGGTGGCGGGCCTTCGGTGACGGGGGACCCAAGGTCGTGCTGTTGCACGGCGGTCTGCAGAGTTCGGCGAACCTCACCCGGCTGGCCCACCTGCTGGCCGGCGACTTCACCGTCTACGTGCCGGACCGGCGCGGACGGGGCGCGAGCGGACCGGCCGCGGCCGGCCACGGGCTGCGCGCCGAGATCGCGGACCTGGCGGCGGTGCTCGACGAGACCGGGGCGCGCAACGTGTTCGGGCTCAGCTCCGGGGCGGTCATCGCGCTGCGCGCGGCGATGGAGCTGCCGATCGAGCGCCTCGCGCTCTACGAGCCGCCGCTCAAGCACGGCGGGCACGATCCGGTCGCTTGGCTTTCCCGGTACGAGGCGGAGCTCTCCCGTGGCCGGACCGCCGCCGCGTTCACCACCGTGGTGAAGGGCACCGGGGGAGCGCGGCTGCTGCCCCGTCCCGCCCTGCTGCCGCTCGCCGGGCTGGCGGTGCGCAACCCCGAGATCGCCGCGCTGGTGCCGACGATGCGGCTCGACGCGGCCGTGGTCGAGGACGCGGCCGGCCTGCTCAGCACGTATGCGATGGTCGAGGCGGAGACGCTGCTGCTCGGCGGCGAGCGCTCCCCGGCGTACCTCACAGCGGTGTTGATCGGTCTGGAGCCGGTGCTGCCGCGCGTGCGCCGGGTGACCTTGAGCGGCGTCGGGCATCTCGCCGCGGACAACAGCGGCAAGCCCGCGCTGGTCGCCGCGGAACTGCGGAAGTTCTTCCGGTGAGGCTTGCGTAGACTGGCGTTCCGTGAGCCTCACCATCGGAATCGTCGGCCTGCCCAACGTCGGCAAGAGCACCCTGTTCAACGCCCTGACCAAGAACGATGTGCTCGCCGCGAACTACCCGTTCGCGACGATCGAGCCCAACGTCGGCGTGGTCGGGCTGCCCGACGAGCGGCTCGGCAAGCTGGCCGAGCTGTTCGGCAGCGAGAAGATCCTGCCGGCGCCGGTGAGCTTCGTCGACATCGCCGGCCTGGTCCGCGGCGCCTCCAAGGGGCAGGGCCGGGGCAACGCGTTCCTGGCGAACATTCGCGACGCGTCGGCGATCTGCCAGGTGGTGCGCGCCTTCTCCGACCCGAACGTGCTGCACGTCGACGGCAAGGTGTCGCCCGCCGACGACATCGAGACGATCAACACCGAGCTGATCCTGGCCGACCTGCAGACGGTCGAGAAGGCGCTGCCGCGCCTGCAGAAGGAGGCCAAGCTCAAGAAGGAGAAGGCCGCCACGGTGGCCGCCGCCGAGGCCGCGTTCAAGCTGCTCAACGACGGTGTCACGCTCTACCAGGGCGCCGCCTCCGCGGGCGTCGACCTGGACCTGCTGGGCGAGCTGCACCTGCTGACCACCAAGCCCTTCCTGTACGTGTTCAACGTCGACGAGGCCGAGCTGGGCAACGAGGCGTTCCTGGACGAGCTGCGGGCCCTGGTCGCCCCGGCCGAGGCGGTCTTCATGGACGCGAAGATCGAGTCCGAGCTGATCGAGCTGGACGAGGACGAGGCGCTGGAGCTGCTCCAGTCCACCGGCCAGTCGGAGCCCGGGCTGAACCGGCTGATCCGGGTCGGCTTCGAGACGCTGGGCCTACAGACCTACCTGACCGCCGGCCCGAAGGAGGCCCGCGCCTGGACCGTCCCGGTCGGCGCGACCGCCCCCGAGGCGGCCGGCGTGATCCACTCCGACTTCCAGCGCGGCTTCATCAAGGCCGAGATCGTCAGCTACGACGACCTGATCGCGGCCGGCTCGATGTCCGCGGCGAAGGCGGCCGGCAAGGTCCGCATGGAGGGCAAGGACTACATCATGAAGGACGGCGACGTGGTGGAGTTCCGCTTCAACGTGTGAAGGCTGATCAGGCCGCGTGCCTGGACGGGAGGGGGCCCGGCTCTTCGGAGTCGGGCCTTCGTCCTTGTGATGGAACGGTGCTCCTCTTGGCGGTTTTCCTACTCGTTTGACACACTGGCGGCATGGGCGAGACAGCATTTGGCATCGGCGAAGGGCCGGCGACGCGGGTGAGCCTGTCGCTGCCGGAGGGGACCGCCGAGGCGATCCGGGCGCGGGTGGGCAAGCGAGAGTTCTCGGCGTTCATCGCCGAGGCAGTCGAGCGAGAGCTGCGCGGGCAGATTCTCGATGAGTACCTGGCGGATTACGAGGTTCGTAAGGGTCCGGTCTCCGCTCAGGCCCGCCACCGGGCGCGGCAGGTCTTCGACGAAGTGTTCGCCGAGGAGGGGGAGTGGCCCGCCGCAAGCTGAGCCACGAAGGGACGCTGGTTCTCGACAGCGAAGGGCTCTCCAAGCTGCTCGCCGATGATGAGCAGGTGGTCGCTCTGGTCGCCGAGGCGCGCTCGCGCGGCATGGAGGCGGTGATCAGCGCACTCACCATCATCGAGGCTGTCCATGCCCGTACCCATCGGGCTCGCCTGAGCTGGGTGCTTTCCGGATTGCGGGTGATCCCGGTGGGTGAGGAGGAAGCGAGGTCAGCGTCGCGGCTGCTGATGGATGCCGGTCTGCATGGGCACAAGTACGCGATCGATGCGGTGGTCGCCGAGGCCGCGCTGCGGCAACACCGCCCCGTGGTCATGGTGACTTCCGATATCGACGACATGGTGAAGCTCTGCGGAGACCGGGTCCGGCTTGTCGCGGTGTGAGGCTTCCGTGGTGCTGCCGGGCCGTGTTCCCCGGGTTCAGCCGCGGCGGCCGGGAATCAGCTTGGTCAGGTCGATCTCGATCAGGAACGGGACCGGGGTGCGCAATGCGGTGCGGTGGATTCCGGTTGCTGCGTAGGCGCCTGTCGGTCGGTCGAGTTCGTAGACGTGGACAACCGGCGCTCGGTCCTCTTCCTCGACAATCCAGTAGTGCGCGATGCCGGCTTCCGCGTATTTCCGCAGCTTGATCGTCCGGTCGCGGTACGCGGACTCCGGAGAGACCACCTCGATCACCAGGGACACCTGATCGGGCGTGAAGAAGGTGGCGCCGAGATCGTAAGAGTCCGCCGTGACGAGAATGTCGGGCTCGGGACGATTCCGGTCGTCGAGCCGAATCGTGATCTCTCGCAGAACCTCAATGCCCGCCGGTGCTTCCCGCCGGAGAGCGCTGCGTAATTCGTCGATGACGACGGTGTGCCAGATTCGTTGGGGGGACATCATGAAGACGAGAGCTCCATCGATCAGCTCGGTATGACTCGGGGCTTCGGGAAGATGGTCGAGATCGTCGGCGAACCAGCCCTCGGCGCGGGGCGGGCGCATCCACTCAGGCACCGCGGTCATGCCGTCATCGTAGCGCTCCAGAACGGCGGTTCGGCTGTGCGGACAATGCATGCCGGAACGGTATCCACGAAACGTGGAACATTGATGGCCGCGGACCGCTTTTATCGGTTTTTCCCGCTATTCAGCGATGGGCATATGTATATCGGCGGGCGTGATGGTGGGGAAATCCCGGGGCTGCCTGCCAGAATGGCGTCGTGATCAACGCGGGGCGGGTGGTGGGCGACCGTATCGCTCATGTTGTTTCGGAGGTGCTGGCGCCGGCGGTGCTGGTGGCGGCGCTGCTCCTGGTCGTCGGGTGGCATGCCGGGGAGGCGCCCGGGGTGTCCCGCTGGTGGGGGCTGCCCGGGGCGGTCTTCGCGGCGGTGATCCCGCTGGGTTATGTGCTGCACGGGGTGCGGACCGGGCGGCTCACCGACCATCACATCCCGGACCGGGCGGCGCGGCGGCTGCCGTTGCTGTTCGGGGTCGGGTCGCTGAGTGCCGGGCTGGTGGTGATGCTGCTGCTCGGCGCGCCGCGGGAGGTGCTGGCGCTGCTGGCCGCCGGCGGGCTGGGACTGGTGATCTTCGCGCTGGTCACGCACTGGTGGAAGATGTCGATCCACGCCGGGGTGGCGGCCGGGACGCTGGCCACGCTGACCGCGATCTACGGGCCGGTGGCGCTGCTCGGGACGCCGCTGGTGCTGCTCGGCGGGTGGGCCCGGGTGCGGCTGACCGCGCACACCCCGGCGCAGGTGGTGGTCGGCGCGCTGGCCGGCGCGATCGTCGCGGGCACGGTGTTCCCAGCGCTCCGCTGAACAGATGCGCTGGACAAAAGACGCTGAGCAAGGGCGCTGGGCAAAGACGCTGGGTGGAGACGCTGAGCAAAAGGAGGCGAGGGTCACGGCCGGGCAGGCGGGACCGGCCCCGGTCGTACCGTGAAAATGGTCTGACATGGGGGAGGGCTCGTGAGCTGGACCATCGAAGAGCGATCCTGGGACGACGCCGCCGGCGTGGCGTTGCGTGCGGCGCAGCGGGCCGAGCTGGACGAGCGCTACGGGTGCGACGACCACGAGCCGGGCGGCGCGCCGGTGGCCGGCGAGATCGACGTCTTCCTGGTGGCGTCGCGGGGCGGCGAGGCGGTCGGCTGCGGCGCGCTGCGCCGGCTGGACGAGCACAGCGTCGAGGTCAAGCGGATGTTCGTGACGCCGGCCAGCCGCGGGTCCGGGGTGGCCACCGCGATCCTGCGGGCGCTGGAGGACGCCGCGAAGCAGCGCGGCTGGACCACGGTGCGGCTGGAGACCGGCACGGAGCAGCCGGATGCGATCCGCTTCTACGAGCGCGAGGGTTACCGGGAGATCCCGCTCTACGGCAAGTATGTCGGCTCGCCGATCTCCCGATGCTTCGAGCGGCGGCTATGAGTCGGTCGCCATCGCGGCGAACGCGCTGGCCAGCCGGTCCAGGTCGAGCTCGCCCAGGTGGTCGAAGATGTGCCGGCGGACGCTGGCCAGGTGGGTCGGCCAGGCCTCGCGCAGCCGCTCCAGGCCGCGCTCGGTGAGCACCGCGTTGGCCCCGCGGGCGTCCTCCTCGCACCGGATCCGTTTCAGGTAGCCGAGCGACTCCAGCTTGGCCGCCAGGCGGGTCATCCCGCTCAGCGACATGTCGCAGGCCGCGGCCAGCTCGCTCATCCGCATCCGCTGATCCGGGGTTTCCGAGAGGTGCCGCAGCACCGAGTACTCACTGGCTGACATGCGCTGCTCGCGCATCAGGTCGGCGTCCAGCGCGCGCGGCATGACGAGCAGGAAGCGGCCGAGCGCGCGCATCACCGCCTCCTCCGCCGGGCTCAACGGGACGGGGGGTCCGGAGGCTGGTGGCATGCCTGTGATCGTACGGCGGGAGTGCACACAGGTGGCCGGGCGGAAACGGGGGCGGTTCGCCGCGAAGTCATCTTTTCGGGTGACCGTCAGATGCTTGCTGACGAAGCCGGACAAGCCACAATGCTTTGGTGCAAAACCAGACAACTAGTGACTCTCTGCAGCATCTGCTCGAAATGCCACGAAAGTCTTGGTGGGCCCGCCTGCCGTTCGGTGTCCGCATGGCCGCCGGCACCAGCGCGCTGCTGGTGCTCCTCGGCGGCGGTGTGGCCGGCGCCGCCGTGCTCGTCGGGGGCGACGAGCCGGCCGCGACCGCTGAGCAGGCCATCGCCGCCGATCCGGGCGCCGCGCGCCTGGACGAGGACCCGGAGATCGTCAGCCGGGAGGCGGCCGCCGCCGAGCCGGTGCCCCGGCGCCACGTGCACGTCCCGGTCCAGCCGGTCCCGCCGGTCTCCGGACGGCAGGCCCGGGCCGCCGTGGAGACCGGGGCCGAGCTGACCCGGGCCCGCGCCGAGGACCCGGCCGACCGGACCGGGCCACGCTCCCCGCGCGTGGCGAAGAAGCGGGCGAAGGACCGGCCGAAGGCCGAGCCGGTGGTGACCACCCGCACCGACGTGGAGACCCGGCCGATCCCGTTCCCGACCCGGGTGGTCCGGGACGAGACGCTGCCACGAGGCGTCCGCAAGGTGCAGTCCCCCGGCACGCCGGGCGAGGAGCTGGTCCGCTACCTGGTCACCCTGGTCGACGGGAAGCCGTCCGGGCGCCGGGTGCTGGACACCACGGTGACCCGGCAGCCGGAGCAGCGGGTGGTGGTCTTCGGCGTGCAGCGGGACGGGTCGTGCGCGCTGAACCTGTGCGTGCCGCTGGGCCGGGCCGGCTGCCCGGAGGCGAACGCGCCCGGGGAGCCGGAGCCCGCGTCGTCCCGGGAGCCGGAGAGCGGGCCGCTCACCGTCACCGACGAGGACCTGTCGCTGCTCGACCCGGAGTCGCTGGCGGATGTTCGTTTGGAACCGGCCACACTGTGCTGAATCGGACGCCGGTGCGCCCTAGGCTGGCGGCATGGCTCTCACCGATGCCGCACTGACCGAGATGGCGCAGCGCCTGGTCACCGTTCCCGGCGTGGTCGGCGTGGTGCTCGGCGGCAGCCGGGCCCGGCAGACGCATTCCCCGGAGTCGGACACCGACCTGGGGCTCTACTACCGGGCGCCGCTGGACACCGGCCGGCTCGGCGAGCTGGCCGTCGCGGTGGCCGGGGAGAAGGCCCGGGTGACCGCGGTCGGCGAGTGGGGCCCGTGGGTGGACGGCGGCGGCTGGCTGCGGATCGGCGACCACCCGGTCGACTGGATCTACCGGGACCTGGACCGGGTGCTGCGCTGCTGGGACGAGGCCGAGCAGGGCCGGTACGCGTTCCACGCGCAGGGCGGGCATCCGCTCGGCGTGCCGGATTTCGCGTACGCCGGGGAGCTCGCCCTGGGCCGGGTCCTGGCCGACCCGACCGGCGAGCTGGCCGCCCTGCGCCGCCGCGTCCAGGTGTACCCGCGCCCGCTGGCCGAGGCACTGGTCGCCGGGCTGTGGGAGGCCGACTTCCTGGTCGGCCTGGCCCGCAAGGGCGTGCCGCGGTTCGACACCAGCTACGTCGCCGGTTGCCTGTTCCGGCTGGTCGGGGTGCTGGCGCACGCGCTGCACGGGGCGGCCGGCCAGTGGCTGATCAACGAGAAGGGCGCGATGGCCGCGGCCGGGCGGCTGCCCGGTGCGCCGGCGAAGTTCCAGGAGCGGGTGGACGCCGCGTTCTCCGCGGTCAACAACGACCCGCTGCACCTGACCCTGGCCATCGACATCGCCGCTGATCTCGTGCTGGAGACCACCGAGGCGTGCGCGATGATGTTGCGATGACCGCGGACATTCCCACCATTCTCGCCACCAGTGCCGGGTTCCAGCGCGGCCGGCGGGGCCTCTTCGACATCCGGCCGGGCCGGATCCACCATTTCGCGGCGGAGCTGGCCAACGCCACGAAGGCTCCGAAGATCTGCGTGCTGACCCAGGCGACCGGCGACCCCGACACCCGGATCGGCGCGTTCTACTCGGCCTTCGCCGGGACCAGATTCACCATGTCGCACCTGCAGCTGTTCCCGATGCCGAACGTCGACGACATCCGCGCGCACCTGCTCGCCCAGGACGTGATCTGGGTGGACGGCGGCAGCGTGGCGAACCTCTGCGCCGTCTGGCGGGTGCACGGGCTGGACGAGATCCTGCACGAGGCGTGGCAGGCCGGCGTGGTGATGAGCGGCGTGTCGGCCGGCTCGATCTGCTGGCACGCCGGGGGCAGCACGGACAGCTACGGGCTGCGGCTGCGCGGCTTCACCGACGGGCTGGGCTGGCTGCCGTACAGCAACGGGGTGCACTACGACGCCGAGGAGCAGCGCCGGCCGAAGATGCACGAGCTGATCGGCGACGGCACGCTGCCGGACGGCTTCGCCACCGACGACGGCGCCGGGCTGGTGTACCGCGGCACGTCACTGGAGGAGGCGGTGGCGGACCGCGAGGGACCTTTGGGGTACGAACTCAAACGCGCCCCCGACGGCACAGTGACCGAAACCGTGCTGCCGACCCGGGTTCTCCCGGAATATCCGAACTGACCGGCGTGCCCGGCTAAACTACCCGGCGGCAGACAACTGCGGAGTCAACTGCAGAGGGGAAGCGATGACGACGACGGCGAAGCGTGGCGGCGAGGGCGGCAGCTGCCGGTAAGGGCCGGCGCGGGGGTCAGTGCAGCGCTACCGTGGCCAGTCCGACCAGGACGGCCGAGAGCAGCAACGCCATCGCGAACACCGTGTTCGCGCCGAGGAGCACCGCCAGCCGGTGTGGCTGGCCCCCTTCCTCGCCGCCCGCGGGCGCCGGGTCGAGATCGCTGCCGAGCAACTCGCGGCTCGGCCTCCGGGTCAGCGGCTTCTGCAGGTGAGCCAGCACCGGTGATCGCCTCCGGGGGGTCAGGGGCATAGATGGACGGCGGTGTTCGGACCTCCGGGTAGCATGCGGCGCGGCTCGGCGAGGCAGCAATAGTTACTCGCCGGTAACCGTTCGCGGGGCGGCCGGTGTGGCATGCCCCCTCGTCCGTACGGTTGTCGAACATCGGTCGAACAGCCACCCCAGATCGGGCAAGGTCACTCTTTAACGGGATTTGTCCTGCGGGTTCGGCTCGGCATCATGGGGAAGATGTCGGCATCGCCGTCCAGGTATCAGACAGTGTTCAGGGGCACCCTGAACGTGCTGATCGTGCTCGTCGGACTGGCCTCCGGCGTCGCCCAGCTCGCCGAGGTCCCGGCGCGGGCCGCCCAGTGGGCGCTGACCGCGGTCTTCCTCGCCTGCCTGCTCTACTTCGTGATCCGGCTCTGGCAGATCGCCTTCGTCCTGAAGATCCGCCAGCTGCGCGCCGAGCTGCTCGAGGCGACCAAGGCGCTGGCCCTGCAGCGCGCCGGGCACCAGCACTACCTGGACGCCATCCAGCGGATCAGCGACCGGGAGAAGCCGCTCTTCCAGGAGACCCTCGAGGTGATCGTGGCGGTCGGCGACGACGACGCCAGCGACCGGATCGTGGAGAAGCGGACCACCACGCCGGAGCCGCTGGTCACGCACCGGACCATGCGGCCGATCGTGCCGACCGACACGGACCGGCTGAACCGGCTGGACGCGATCGACTTCAAGGCGGTGCGGCCGGTCGGCGGGACGATCACGCCGCTGCCGCTGGAGCAGACCCGGTTGCTGCGGCTGTGGCTGATCTTCGATCCGGCGATGACCACGCCGACCGAGTGGGAGGTCGAGTACCGCCCGCGCGGGCTGTGGCGGCCGCTCCGCGAGCGCGGCTGGGACCAGCTGGTCTGGGACGACCGGCTGCCCACCGCGAGCGGCACGCCGTCGGCGTTCACCCGGTTCGTGGTGACGTTCACGTTCCCGGACAGCGACCAGCCGCCGAGCGTCAAGGAGCGGCAGGGCTACGGCGCGATCAGCGAGCCGGTCCGTGATCACCTGGGCCGCTGGGAGGTGGTCTGGAGGGACGAGAAGCCCGCCGGCCGGCGGTACGTCTGGGATCTCACCCAGGCCGTCGGCGGGCCGTGAGACCGTGGGTCAGGAGGCGTAGCCGAGGATGACCTGGTGCACGTGGTGAGCCTTCTCCGAGCCGCGGAACTCGATCTCGTAGACGTGGGTGCCGACGGTGATCGCGATCTCGCCGCTGGAGAAGAACTGGCCGGCCCAGCTCTTGTTGCTGACCACGCTCACCGCGCTCACCTTGGAGTAGGGGATGCTGGTGATGGCGAACTTCTTCCCGACGAACGACTTGTCCTGGACGATGATCCGCCGGTTGGTGAGGCCGATGAAGCCGGTGCCGGCGCCGATCGCGTCGTACACCGCGATGATCGTCTCTCCGTCGAGCAGGCCGCTCTGGATCTGCTCCAGCTGGCCCTTGTTGTCGTATGCCACGTCGCTCATGCGGCGCAGCGTAGTCCGGCGGGACTACGGACGCTCGAGCACGGTGCGGTAGAAATCCTCGATGCGGGCAGCGAGCGTGACGTCACGGTCGGTGAGCGCGTCACCGTCCCGGTCACCCAGGCAGATCTGCGTGTGCCCGTCGATGCGCCGGATGCTCGGCCGGATCGACAGCGTGTCCGCGGCCACCTGGATCCGCTCGGTCAAGGCGGCGTGCTGACTGTCGTCGCACGCGAGATCGCGCCGCAGCTGGACACCGTCCCGAGTCCAGCCGCCCAGTAGAGCGAGGGCGTCGCTCAGATAGTCGGAGCCGTTGTTGTTCCGGCGTTTCCTAGCCCGCATGGCCGCACCCCCCAAAGCGTTGTTGCCGGCTTGTGGCCGAACTGTCGCCGTGTCGTCATGGTCGGTACGCACAGTCTCGTCCGTTGGGACAGTGATGTCCACGCCCACATATCCGTGTTTGGGGGACGATCGGGGCGGCTCGGGCAACCTGATCGGTGAAGTTTTGTGCGATCTTGGATCTCATGCCGTCGGAACAGTACGTCAAGTCGCCGCCATCACCCAGGGTGATTGTCGCCGCGGTGATCATCGAGCGCGGGCGGGTGCTCGCCTGCCAGCGCAGCTCCCCGCCCGAGGCGGCCGGCAAATGGGAGTTCCCCGGCGGGAAGGTCGAGCGCGGCGAGACCGAGCGGCAGGCCCTGGCCCGGGAGTGCGTCGAGGAGCTGGGCATCACCGTCGAGGTCGGCGACCGGGTCGGCCCGGACGTCCCGCTGGCCCACGGCCGGGCCGTGCTCCGGGTCTACGCCGTCGAGGTGCTCGGCGGCGGCGTCCCGGAGGCGCTGGAG
Source organism: Actinoplanes octamycinicus (assembly GCF_014205225.1). Lineage (NCBI taxonomy): Bacteria > Bacillati > Actinomycetota > Actinomycetes > Micromonosporales > Micromonosporaceae > Actinoplanes > Actinoplanes octamycinicus. The sequence goes on along the minus strand of NZ_JACHNB010000001.1, from coordinate 981,159 downwards.
CATTCCGCCCTGCGCTGGCTGACCGTGGACCAGTTGGACAGTGTCCCGTGGTTGCCCGCCGACGTGCCGATCGTCGCGGAGCTGCCTCGGTTGCTGACCTGAGTGAAGAGCTGCCGAGGCTACTTGCCCGAGTACTGGGCGCGCAGCTCCCGCTTGAGCACCTTCATGCTGGGCCCGAGCGGGAGCGACTCGGCGAACCGGACCTGCCGCGGGTACTTGTGCTTGCCCAGCCGCTCCCGCGACCAGTCGATCAGCTCCTCCTCGGTCAAGCCCTTGTCCTCCAGCACCACCACGGCGCAGATCTCCTCGCCGTGCGTCTCGTCCGCCACCCCGATCACCGCCACCTGCTGGATCGCCGGGTGGCGGGCGATCACCTCCTCGACCTCCCGCGGGTAGACGTTGAAGCCGCCCCGGATGATCAGGTCCTTGGTCCGGTCGACGATGCTGATGAACCCCTGCTCGTCCTTGACGCCGAGGTCGCCGGTGCGGAACCAGCCGTCGACGATGGCCTCCGCGGTCGCCTCCGGCCGGTTCAGGTAACCGGCGAAGACGTTGTGCCCGCGGATCACGATCTCGCCCAGCTCGCCGGTCGGCAGGAACTCGATCCGCTCCGGGATCTCCGGCCGGGCGATCTCCACCTCGACGCCCCAGATCGGGTGGCCCACGGTGCCCGGCTTGGCGCCGTACGCCGGCTGGTTGGTGGTCGCCGTCGGCGACGTCTCGGACAGCCCGTAACCCTCCCAGATCTGCGACCCGAAGATGGCGGCGAACCGCTCCAGCACCGCGACCGGCAGTGACGCGCCACCGGACACGCACAGCTTGAGCTGCGGCAGCTTCTCCGCCTTGGCCGCGGCCTCGAGCAGCCCGATGTACATGGTCGGCACGCCGTGGAAGATCGTCACGTTCTCCCGCAGGATCAGGTCGATCGCCGCCTCGCCGGAGAACCGGGGCAGCAGCACCAGCGTGCCGCCCAGCCGGAAGGTGGCGTTCATCCCGACCGTCTGGCCGAACGTGTGGAACAGCGGCAGGCAGCCGAGCACCACGTCGTCGCCGGTGATCGGGTGCACGTCGAAGACGTTGACCGCCGCGTTCATCACCAGGTTGAGGTGGGTGAGCAGGGCGCCTTTCGGCTTGCCGGTGGTGCCGCTGGTGTAGAGGATCACCGCGACGTCCTCGGCCTCCCGGGTCACGTAGGTGTGCAGCGCCGGCACCGACGCGGACACCTCCTCCAGCCGCCGCGGCGGGGCGGGCAGCTCGGCCGGCAGCGGGCCGACGTTGGCCAGCGGGGTGCCGGAGATCTGCGCCGCCGCCGCGCCCACCTGCAGGAACGCCGAGTGCGTGACCAGCAGGTCGGCCTGGCTGTCGGCCAGCACGTAGGCCACCTCGTCGGCGGTCAGCAGCAGCGAGACCGGCACCACCCGGGCGCCCACGGCCAGCGCCGCGTAGTAGACCCGGGGGAAGTCGGCGACGTTCGGGATCATCACGGCGATCGTGTCGCCCGGGCCGATGCCCAGCTCGCGCAGCCCGGCGGCGTACTCCCGGGTCTGCTGCCACAGCTCGTGGTAGGTGATCCGGGCGCCCGCGTCGATCACCGCTACTTTGTCCGGGTATCGGCGCGCGCTCTCCGCCAGAACGGTGGCCAGGGACAAAGTCGTCATACGGATCGCCTCCGAGTGATGTACGTCGCAGCTTGCGCATAAACTAGCGGCGTAAGTTTTTGCGCGTCCAGTGCTGATTCCGAATTTCCAGGGAGTTGCCATATGGCCCGGCCCCGGCAGGCGCTGCTGACCCGGGAGCGCATCGTCGAGGCCGCGTCCGCCCTGATCGACGCCGAGGGCCTGGACGCGCTCTCGATGCGGCGGCTCGCCACCGAGCTCGGCGTGCAGGGCCCGTCGCTCTACAACCACTTCGCCACCAAGGCGGAGATCGTCGACGCGGTCGCCGAGGCGGTGGTGGCCCAGGTGGACATCGGGGTGTTCGCCGACTGCGACTGGCGCGAGGGGCTGCGGCTCTGGGCGAAGTCGTACCACGCGGTGCTCGCCGCCCACCCGAACATCGTCCCGGTGCTGGCCACCGGGCCGGGCCGGCGGCCGCACGGGCTGGCGATGGCCGAGGCGGTCTACGGCGCGCTGATCGACGCCGGCTGGTCCCGGTCCCGGGCCACCCACATCGGCGCGCTGATGCGCTACCTGATCACCGGGTCGGCGCTCGGCTCGTTCGCGCTCGGCTTCGCCGACGACCCGGGCCTCTACGACACCTATCCGCACCTGCACCGCGCCCACGAGCTGGCGGCCCACCGCGCCGCGGTCGACGAGGGCGCCTTCGAACTCGGGCTGGACGTGCTCATCGCCGGCCTGTCCGATCACTACGACCAAGGGGTACGCCGATGACGTCGGAATTCCGCGAACAGCTCTACATCGGTGGCGCGTGGGTGCCGCCCGACTCCGGCGACCGGATCGAGGTGGAGAACCCGTACACCGAGCAGGTGCTCGGCCACGTGCCGGCCGGCACCGCCGAGGACGTGAACCTCGCGGTCTCCGCCGCCCGGCAGGCTTTCGACGGCTGGGCCGGGCTGCCGCTCGCCGAGCGCGGCGCCGCCCTGAGCCGCCTGCACGAGGCGCTCGCCGCCCGGGCCGCCGACATCGCCCGGACCGTCGGGCAGGAGCTGGGCACCCCGCTCAAGATCGCCCAGGCGGTCCAGGCCGGCCTGCCGCTCGCCGTGCTGAAGGGGTACGCCGAGCTGGCCGCCCAGCCGGTGACCGAGGAGACGATCGGCAACTCGCTGATCGTCCGGGAGGCGGCCGGCGTGGTCGGCGCGATCACCCCGTGGAACTACCCGCTGCACCAGGTGGTGGCGAAGGTCGGGGCGGCGCTCGCGGCCGGCTGCACGGTGGTGCTCAAGCCGAGCGAGCTCACCCCGCTGGTGGCGTTCCTGCTCTTCGACGCGGCGCACGAGGCCGGCCTGCCGCCCGGCGTGCTGAACCTGGTCACCGGCACCGGGCCGGTGGTCGGCGCGGCGCTGGCCGGGCACCCGGACGTCGATCTGATCTCGTTCACCGGCTCCACCGCGACCGGCCGGGCGATCACCCACGCCGCCGCCGACCGGATCGCCAAGGTCTCCCTGGAGCTGGGCGGCAAGTCGGCGAACCTGATCCTGGAGGACGCCGACCTGGTCAAGGCGGTCAAGGTCGGGGTCGGCAACGCGTTCCTCAACTCCGGCCAGACCTGCACCGCCTGGACCCGGATGCTGGTCCACCGCAGCCACTACGACGAGGCGGTGGAGCTGGCCGCCAAGACCGCGGCCGGGTACACCGTGGGCGACCCGTTCGACCCGGCCACCCGGCTCGGCCCGCTGGTCTCGGCCGGGCAGCGGGAGCGGGTCCGCGGCTTCATCGAGCGGGCCCAGGCCCGGCTGGTGGCCGGCGGGCTGGACGCGCCGGTGCCGGCCACCGGCCACTTCGTGGCGCCGACCGTCTTCGCCGACGTCGACCCGGACAGCGAGCTGGCCCAGGAGGAGGTCTTCGGCCCGGTGCTGTCGATCATCCCGTTCGACTCCGACGACGAGGCCGTGGCGATCGCCAACAACTCGAAGTACGGCCTGGCCGGCGCGGTGTGGGGCAGCGACGAGCGGGCCCTCGCGGTGGCCCGGCGGCTGCGTACCGGCGCGGTCGACGTGAACGGCGGCGCGTTCAACCCGTTCGCCCCGTTCGGCGGGTACAAGCAGTCCGGCATCGGCCGGGAGCTGGGAAGATACGGCCTGGAGGAGTTCCAGCAGGTGAAGGCGATCCAGCGATGAGCCACTACATCCCCGGGCTGGTGGTCCGGACGGCCGGCGTCCCGGCCGCCGTCGAGGAGCTGCGGCTGCCCGAGGTCGGCCCGGGCCAGGTGCGGGTCCGGGTCCGGGCGGCCGGCGTCTGCCACTCCGACCTTTCGATGATCAACGGGACGTTGCGGCCGCCGCACCCGCTGGTCCTCGGGCACGAGGCGGCCGGCGAGGTGGTCGAGGTCGGCGAGCACGTCACCCGGGCCGCGGTCGGCGACCACGTGGTGCTGAACTGGCAGCCGCCGTGCCGCAGCTGCTGGTTCTGCGAGCACGGGCAGCCCTGGTTGTGCGCCACCTCGTCCGGGGTGGCCGCGCTGGAGAACGGGATGACCCTGGACGGGGCGCCGGTGCACGTGTGCCTCGGGCTGGGCGCGTTCGCCGAGCAGGTGGTGGCCCCGGAGAACGCGGTCATCGGCGTACCGAAGGAACTCGATTTCGAACTGGCGGCGCTGCTCGGGTGCTCGGTGCTGACCGGGTCGGGCGCGGTGCGCAACACCGCGCGGGTGCAGCCGGGCGAGTCGGTGCTGGTGATCGGCCTCGGCGGGGTCGGGCTGTCGGTGGTGGCGGCGGCCCGGGCGGCCGGTGCCGGGCAGGTGATCGCGGTCGACGTCACCGAGGCGAAGAAGGGGCTGGCCGAGGCGGCCGGCGCGACCGACTTCGTGGTCTCCTCGGACGCGCTCTCCAAGGACGTGCGGGTGCGCACCGAGGGGCGCGGCGCCGACCACGCCATCGAGTGCGTCGGCCGGCCCTCGACGATCCGGGCCGCGTGGCGGGCCACCCGGCGCGGCGGCCAGGTCACCGTGGTCGGGATGGGCGCGGCCGACGACATGGTGCAGCTCGGCGCGCTGGACATCTTCTCCTCGGCGCGGACCCTGCGCGCCTCGGTCTACGGCCAGGCCGACCCGGACGTCGAGGTGCCGGCGCTGGCCCGCGACGTCCTGGACGGCAAGCTGTCGCTGGACCACCTGATCACCGACCGGATCACCCTGGCCGACGTCCCGGCCGCCTTCGACCGCATGGCCCGCGGCGAGGGCGCGCGCTCCGTCGTCCGCCTCTGACCAGGACTTTTTCGGTACGGCAGGTGCTCCCTGCCGTACCGAGAACGGGTCAGGCGGCCTGCGGGTCGGTGCCGCGCAGGATGTACAGGTCGTCGCCGAAAACGGCGGAGATCTGGAGATAGCCGCCGAGCGCGTGGACGTAGCGGGCGATCGCGTCGACGGTGGAGACCTCGCCGCGTTCGATCTGGGAGACGCGGCCCTTGGTCACGCCCATCCGCTCGGCGACCTCGACCTGGGTCAGCCCGATCGCCTTCCGTCGTTCCGCCAGTCGGTATCCGTTGACATACGCCTGGCTCTGCCGGCGAGCTTCAGCGATGGCCTCCTCGCCGCCGGCCTTCTCCACGAATTCGGCTCGGATGTCGCTCCACTTGTGGTATCCGGGCACGGTCACGCCTCCTCGTTCTGGCGGTCCTTCAGGTACCGCGCGTACAACTGCTCGGCCGCCGGAATCGCCGTGCGATACCACCCGGACCAGTTACCGGACTTGTCTCCGCCGATGAGCAGGATCGCTGACCGCCAGGGGTCGAAGACGAACAGGGCACGAATCTCGCTTCGTCCCGATGAACCGGGTCGTAGCTCCTTCATGTTGTGTACCTGTGAACCCTCGATGTGGTCCACGAGTGGCCGTCCCAACCCCGGGCCCACCTCGGCGAGCTGATCAATGGCTTGCACGAGATGTCGCAGAGAAACCTCATCGAGTGTGTCTGCCCAGGCGTAGAACTCGTCCGTCGCGAAGATCTCCCATCCTGTCACGGGCCTGAAGTTTAGGAAATTCTACACCTGACTAGCCGGGCCGGAGGTGCGAAGCCGATCGGCATGCTCGGATGTCGGATAGGTGATGGAGGGGGTGGGGGACCGGTGACATGGTGCGGCGATGGGGGAGATCTCGGCCGGATCCCGGCTGCTGGAGCGGTCCGGGCAGCTCGGCGCGCTGCATCAGGCCCACGAGACGGTGCGCGGCGGGCGGGGCGGGGTGCTCGTGCTGCTCGGCGGCGAGGCCGGCGGGGGCAAGACCGCTCTGGTCCGGCGGTTCCGGGCGGAGTGCCGGCCGGCCCGCCCGGTGCTCTGGGGCGGCTGTGATCCGCTGTGGACGCCGCGGCCGCTCGGTCCGTTCCTGGAGATGGCGCAGGACGGCGGGCCGATCGGGGAGCTGATCGGGCAGGGCGCGAAACCCTACGAGCTGGCCGGCGCCGTCATCCGGGACGTGCGGGAGCGGCCCGGCCTGGTCCTGGTCGTGGAGGACCTGCACTGGGCCGACGAGGCCACCCTGGACGTGCTCAGCCTGCTCGGCCGGCGGATCGCCGAGCTGCCGGCGCTGATCATCGCGACCTACCGCAGCGACGAGGTGACCGACCGGCGGCATCCGGTGCGCCGGCTCTTCGGCGAGCTGCAGGGCGACCGGATCGTCCGGATGGGTGTCGAGCCGCTGTCCCCGGCAGCGGTCGGCGAGCTGGCCGCGTCGCACGGGCGGGACGGCCGGGCGCTGCACCGGGCGACCTGCGGCAACCCGTTCTTCGTCACCGAGGTGCTGGCCCGCGACGACGGCGACGTCCCGCTGACCGTGCGGGACGCGGTGCTGGCCCGGGCCGCCCGGCTCAGCCCGGAGGCGACCGCGGTGCTGGACGCGGTCTCGGTCATCCCGCCGCACGCCGAGCTGCGCATGCTGACCGGGATGGCCGGGCTGGACGAGGCGCTGCGGGCCGGGATGCTGGAGAGCGTGCCGGGCGGGGTGGCGTTCCGGCACGAGCTGGCCCGGATCACCGTCGAGGAGTCGCTCGCCCCGCACCGGCGGCTGGAGCTGCACCGCGGCGTGCTGCGGGCGCTGCTGGCCGATCCGGACCGGGCCGACCCGAGCCGGGTCGCGCACCACGCCGAGGCGGCCGGCGACACCGGGGTGGTGCTCCGCTGGGCACCGCGCGCCGCCGAGCAGGCCGCCGACTCGGGCGCGCACCGGGAGGCCGCCGCGCAATACGCCCGGGCCCTGCGCTTCGCCGCCGGCCTGGCCCCAGCCGAACGCGCCGACCTGCTGGAACGCCGCTCCTACGAGTGTTACCTGACCGAGCAGACCGAGGAGTCGATCGAAGACTTGCAAGAGGCGATCCGGTACCGCCGGCAGATCGGCGACCGGCTCGGCGAGGGCACCGCGCTGTCCATCCTGTCCCGGCGGCAGTGGTGCGGCGGCTACATCGAGGCGGCGGCCGCGGCCGGGCGGGAGGCGCTGCGGCTCCTGGACGCCATGCCGTCCGGCCCGGAGTACGCGATGGCCTGCACCAACCAGGCGTCGATCGCGCTCAACATCGAGGAGTACCCGGACGCCATGGAGCTGGGCGCCCGCGCGTTGCGGCTGGGCGAGCAGCACGGCGTCACCGAGGTGGTCGTGCACAGCCTGAACAACCTGGGCACCATGCAGCTGATCGCCGGCGAGCCGGAGGGGATCGGCAAGCTGGAGCGCAGCCTGGCGCTGGCCGAGCAGGCCGGGCTGGAGGAGCACATCGGGCGGGCGTACATCCACGCCGGCTGGTCGATGACCCGGGTCCGGTCCTACCATCTGGCGTCCTGGCTGGACCGGGGCGTGACCGCCTGCGCCGACCTGGGGCTGGAGGCGTGGAAGCACTACGTGCTCGCCTACCGGGCCCGCTACCACCTGGACATGGGCCGCTGGGAGCCGGCGCTGACCGACGCCGAGGAGGTGCTGCGCGACGCCAAGCCGGTGCCGCTGCTGCGGATCATGGCGCTCGCGGTGATCGGGCTGATCCAGGCCCGGGGCGGCGACGCCGATCCGTGGCCGGTCCTGGACGAGGCCCGCGACCTGGCCGCCGGCAAGGGCGAGCTGCAGTACCTCGCCCCGGTGGCGACCGCCCGGGCGGAGGCGGCCTGGCTGGCCGGCGCCCCGGTCGAGCCGGAGATCGCCGAGGCCTGGGCGCTGGCGACCCGGCGGCAGGCCCGGTGGGTGCTCGGCGAGCTGGCCTGGCTGCGCCGGCTGGCCGGGCAGCCGGACGTCACCCTGCCCGGGATCCGGCTGCTGGAGCCCTATGCCCTGCAGCTGGCCGGGGACGTGGAGGGCGCCGCGGAGCGCTGGCGGAAACGGGACTGCTCCTACGACGCGGCACTGGCCCTGGCCGGCGCCGCCGGGGAGACCGGGTTGCGGGCCGCGCTCGCCGAGTTCCAGCGGCTGGGGACCCGGCCGGCCGCCGCGATCGTCACCCGCCGGCTGCGCTCCCGCGGCGTCCGCGACATCCCGCGCGGCCCGCAGCGCTGGACCCGGGACCATCCGGCCGAGCTGACCCGGCGCGAGGTCGAGGTGCTCGGCCTGATCCGGCAGGGGATGTCCAATGTGGAGATCGCCGACCGGCTCTTCCTCTCCACCAAGACCGTGCACCACCACGTCTCGGCGATCCTGCGCAAGCTCGGGGTGTCCCGCCGGGGTCAGGCCGCGGCGGAGGCGGACCGTCGGGGCTTGACCCCCTAAGACCACTTTCCGGTACGACTTCCCGCACCGGGCAGTCGGCTCGCGATGCCCGGCCCCCGCGCGACCGCTGCGCGGGTCGTGCGGGTGCGCCGGCCCATGCGGTCACGGCGCTTACCCCGTACCGCAAAAGAATTAGGCCTCGAGCCGCCGCTTCCTGGGCCTTCGCGCCGATTTCCGGGATCGCCCGGGTTCCTGGCGTCGAGGGCATGAGCATTCCGTGGCAGCTGCACCAGGAGATGATCCGTCTTCGCGAGGCCGAGCTGGCCCGCTCGATGCTGGGGAAGGAGTCCCGCCGCCGCCCACGGTGGACATGGGCGACGGCGTTGCTGGATCAGGTGGTGAGCAGGGCCCGGACGCCCCGGGCCAGGGCGGCCTCGGCGGCCTCCACCGGCAGCTCCATCGCCTCCCGCAAGGTCGACCAGGCCGGCCAGAGGCTGATCGTGGTCAGCGCGTTGAGCAGCTCCTCGTCCGACCCGATCTCCTCGGGGAACGTGCTGGTCAGCTCGTCGCGCACCCGCGAGACGTGGAGCCGTCGGTAGTGCTGCAGGCCGCTGGAGAACGGCTCCTTCAGCGCCGAGGCGCGCGCGGTGGGCCCGATCTCCTCCAGCATCCGGGCCCGCTGCCGGCAGAACGCGTCGATCCGCTCGGGCAGTGGCAGCTCCGGCGAGATCTGCCGGTACGACTCGTCCCGCTCCTCCAGGACCCGCTGCCCGCTGGCCGCCATCAGCGACTCCATGTCGGCGAAGTGGCTCCACAGTGCACGCAGCGAGACCCCGGCCAGCTTGGCGATCCGGTCGGCGGTGGGACGCAGGTCGCCGTCCCGGATCAGCCGGAGGTGGGCGTCGACGATCGCGTTACGGGTCCGCTCGGACCGCGCGGTGCGACCGTCGACACGTTGCGGTGAGGTCACGGACGACTCCGGTAGCGGTTCAGCTCCCGCCGGGCCAGCGAGCGCTTGTGCACCTCGTCGGGGCCGTCGGCGAGACGCAGCGTGCGGGCCCCCGCCCAGAGCTGGGCGAGTGGCGTGTCCTGGCTGGTGCCGAGCGCGCCGTGGGCCTGGATCGCCTTGTCCAGGATCCACTCGACGGTCTGCGGCACCACGATCTTGATGGCCTGGATCTCGGTGTGCGCGCCCTTGTTGCCGACCGTGTCCATCAGCCAGGCGGCCTTGAGCACCAGCAGCCGGGCCTGCTCGATCCGGACCCGGGACTCGGCGATCCAGTCCTGGATCACGCCCTGCTCGGCGAGCGGCTTGCCGAACGGGGTGCGCTCCAGCGCCCGCCGGCACATCAGCTCCAGGCCGCGCTCGGCCATCCCGATCAGCCGCATGCAGTGGTGGATCCGGCCGGGGCCGAGCCGGGCCTGGGAGATCGCGAAGCCGCCGCCCTCGACGCCGATCAGGTTGCTCGCCGGCACCCGGACGTTCTCGAAGATCAGCTCGGCGTGGCCGCCGTGGTCGCCGTCGGTGTACCCGAAGACGGTCATGCCGCGCTTGACCGTGAGGCCCGGGGTGTCCCGTGGCACCAGGATCTGGCTCTGCTGCACGTGCCGGTCGGCGTCCGGGTCGGTCTTGCCCATCACGATGAAGATCTTGCAGTTCGGGTTCATCGCGCCGGTGATGTAGAACTTCCGGCCGTTGATGACGTACTCGTCGCCGTCCCGCTCGATCCGGGTGCCGATGTTGGTGGCGTCCGACGAGGCCACCTGCGGCTCGGTCATCGCGAACGCCGACCGGATCTCGCCGGCCAGCAGCGGCTTGAGCCAGCGTTCCTGCTGCTCCGGCGTGCCGAACTCGGCCAGCACCTCGATGTTCCCGGTGTCCGGCGCGTTGCAGTTGAACGCGGCCGGCGCGATCGCCGGGCTGCGTCCCATGATCTCGGCCAGCGGCGCGTACTGCAGGTTGGTCAGCCCGGCGCCGTGCTCGCCCGGCAGGAAGAGGTTCCACAGGCCGGCCGCCTTCGCCGCGGTCTGCAGGGTGGCCAGGACGGCGGGCGGCTCCCAGCCGTCCCCGGCGGCGTGGAAGTCCTTTTCGGCGGGGTAGACGTGTTCGTCCATGAAGGCGAGCAGCCGCTTGCGGTAGTCCTCGGTGGTCGCGTCGAACTCGAAGTCCATCAGTGTCCTTCCAGCGCTCGGTGGCCCTGCGCGATCAACTCGGGCACCATCGCGCCCACGGTGTCGAAGCCGGCCCCGACGGTCTGGCCCTTGGTGTAGCGGTAGTGCACGCCCTCCAGGATGACGGCGAGCTTGAAGGCGGCGAACCCGACGTACCAGTGCAGGTCGCTGACGTCGCGGCCGCTGCGGTCGGCGTACCGGGCGGCCATCTCGTCCAGCGACGGGTGGCCGGGCAGGTCGATCGGGGCGACCGGCTTGCCGTCCTTGAACAGCAGCGGGCGGCCCGCGTAGACCAGCATCAGGGCCAGGTCGCTGAGCGGGTCGCCGAGCGTCGACATCTCCCAGTCGAGGACGGCCGTCACCTCCGAGGAGGAGCCGATCAGCACGTTGTCCAGGCGGAAGTCGCCGTGCACCACCGCGCCGGGCCCGCCGGCCGGGATGTCCGCGGCCAGCCGGGCGTGCAGTTCCTCGATGCCGGACAGCTCCCGGCTGCGGGACGCGTCGAGCTGCTTCTTCCAGCGGCGGACCTGGCGCTCGTTGAAGCCCTCCGCCTTGCCGAAGTCGCCCAGCCCGATCTTCTCCGGGTCCAGGGCGTGCAGGTCGGCGAGGGTGTCGACCAGCGTCATCGTCAGGCTGTGCAGGTCGATCCGTTCGAGGTCGGCGGCCTCCCGGTAGATCTTCCCGTCGACGTGTTCCATCAGGTAGAACGGCGCGCCGATGACGTCGCTGTCGGTGCACAGCAGCACCGGCCGGGGGACCGGGAAGCCGGCCTGGGAGAGCGCGGCGAGCACCTTGTGCTCGCGGGCCATGTCGTGCGCGGTGGGCAGCACGTGCCCGAGCGGCGGGCGGCGCAGCACCCACCGGTTCGTCCCGTCGGTGACCGCGTAGGTCAGGTTCGACCGCCCGCCCGCGAACATCGTCCCGGTCAGCGGCGGACTGTCCAGGTACGCCTGGAGCTTCTCCAGGTCGAGGCCCTTCACGACGCGGTCCGCTGCTCGAAGCCACGCTGCATCTTGTTCATGCCGCCTAGCCAACGGTCCGGATCGGTCGCGCGCAAGCGGAAGTAGTCGGCGACTTCCGGGTGCGGGAGGATCAGGAACCCGGTGCCGTCCAGCGACCCGGCGACCAGGTCGGCCACCGCGGCCGGCTCCAGCGCGCCCTCGGCGAGCAGCGCCGCGCTGCCGCTGCCCCGGGCGTTGCCGCCGGTCAGCATGTCGGTGCGGACGCCCTGCGGGCAGAGCGCCTGGACGATCAGCCCGCGGTGGGCGTAGGTGGCGCGCAGCCACTCCGCGTACGCCAGCGCCGCGTGCTTGGTCACCGAGTAGGTGGCGCTGCCCAGCAGCGTCAGCAGTCCCGCCGCGCTGACCGTGATCAGCAGCCGCTTCGGCTGCCCCGAGTCCAGCCATCGCGGCAGCAGGGCGCGGGTCACGTAGACGTGGGACATCACGTTCACCCCGAAATCGCGGTCCCATTGCTGGTCCGGGGTGTTCTCGTCGCCGGCGCTGAGAACGCCGGCGTTGGAGCAGAAGAGGTCGATGTCGCCGGCCGTCTCGACCAGCCGGCGGACGTCCTCCTCGACCGCCACGTCGGCGGCCACGGCGACCCCGCCGATCTCCGCGGCGACCGAGGCGGCCGCGTCCGCGTCGATGTCGCTGACCACGACGTGCGCGCCGTCCGCGGCGAACCGCCGGGCCAGCGCGGCGCCGATCCCGCCGCCGGCCCCGGTGACGACGACTCGCTGGGGGTACGAAGTCACTCGACCACCCCGGTCAGCGTGACGCCACCGTCCAGCACGATGGTCTGCCCGGTGATCCAGGACGCGTCCGGCGAGCAGAGGAACGCCACCGTGCCGGCCACGTCCTCCGGCGCGCCCAGCCGCTTCAACGGGTACGTCGCGGTCACCTGCTCCTCCCGCCCCTCGAAGAGCGCCGCCGCGAAGCGGGTCTTGACCACCGCCGGGGCCACCGCGTTCACCCGGATCTTCGGGGCCAGCTCGACCGCCAGCTCCTCGGTGAGGTGGATCAGCGCGGCCTTGGTGGTGCCGTAGAACGCGATCCCGGGCGCCGGGCGGACCCCGGAGACCGACGAGATGTTGACGATCGAGCCGCCGGTCTCGGCCAGCCCGCCGCGCAGCGCCTCCTGCACCCAGCCGAGCGTGCCGATCAGGTTCACCTCGGCCATCTTGCGCGCCGCGTTCAGGTCGAGCTGGGCCAGCGGCCCGTACGCCGGGTTGATCCCGATGTTGTTGATCAGCGTGGTGACCGGCCCGAACTTCGCGGTCACCGCGTCCACCACGACCGCCCGGTGGTCCGCGTCGTCGCCCTTGCCGGCCACCCCGATGGCCACCTCGGGACCGCCCAGCTCCTTCACCGCGGCCTCGAGCGCGTCCGCGTCCCGCCCGGTGATCGCGACCTTCGCGCCCTGGGCGACGAAGCGTTGCGCGATGGCGAATCCGATTCCGCGACTGGCTCCCGTCACGATTGCCACCTGATCCGCCATCGCACTACCTCCTAGAAATTTATGCACTCAGGGTGCGGATATTACGCTGCCGGGATCCCGTTCTGCGGGGGTGTCACGGGTTGCGCGGTGTACGGCTGGACCGCCCCGTCCGCGTCGTCGGTGGTGTAGGCCTGCCCGAAGAACACCGCCTTGCCGCCCTGGATCTTGGTGAGCTGCTCCCCGCCGTACCCCGCGTGGTCCTTGTCGGAGAACCGCAGCGGCACCAGGCCCGGGCCCTGGAACCCGTTCTTCTCCACCGCGTCGATGATCGACTCGCGGGTCAGATCCTTGCCCGCGGCCTGCAGCGACTGGACGAAAAGGTACGCCACGGACATGCCGTAGACGACGTTGTTGTCGAACTCCGCGTTGTTGTTGTACTGCGCGTTGACCTTCTTGTAGAGCTGGATCCACGGGTTGGCGTCGTCCGTGGTCAGCGGCAGGTAGTTGGCCGAGACCACGCCCTCCAGCAGCGGCGCGGCGGCGCCGAGCGCCTTGCTCACCGTGGCCGGGTCGGCGCCCACGTTGCTGACCACGAACTGCGGCTTGAAACCGATCTTCGCGGCGGTGCCGATCGACAGCGCGGTGAAGCCCGGGATGGTGGCCAGCAGCACCACCTGGCAGCCGGCCGCCTTGAGCGCGCCCATCTGCGGGCCGACGTTCGGGTTGCTGGTCACGTAGGTCTGCTTGTCCGCCACCGGGCCCAGGGTCTTCTCGATCCCGGCCAGGCTGTCCTTGCCGAAGTCGTCGTCCTGGCCGAGGAAGCAGGCCTTCTTGCCGGCCAGGTTCTCCTTGACGTAGGTGCCCAGGATCTTGCCCTCGACGGTGTAGTCCGGGTTGAAGCCGAAGGTGCCCGGGTACTTGCCCACCTGGTTCCAGTTGCGGCTGCCGCTGGCCACGAAGAGGTCCGGCACCTTGTTGGTCTTCAGGAAGTCCAGCACGCCGGTGTGCGTCGGGGTGCCCAGGCCGTTCAGGATCGCGAAGACCTTGTCCTGCAGCACCAGCTCCCGGACCACCTGCTGGGTGGTCGCCGGGTTGTAGCCGTCGTCCTTGACCTTGTAGGTGATCTTCCGCCCGTTGATCCCGCCACCCGCGTTGACGAAGTCGAAGTAGGCCTTGGTGGCCGGCGAGATCTTGGAGTACCCGGCGGCGGCCGGGCCGGTCAGCGGCATGTGCGTGCCGACGACGACCTCGGTGTCGGTGACCCCGGGAACGCTGCCGCCGCTGCTGCTGGAGCCACCGCCTCCGGAACCGCTGTCACAGGCTGCGGCGGACAAGAGGACGGCGAGGAACACCGCCGTGGTGCGTTTCATCGGTTCCTCCTGAATATCGTGGTAAATCGAATGGATGCCAGGCCGCCGGGGGCGGCGAGCATGACGACGACGAGCACCACGCCGAAGACCACCAGGGCGAGGTTCCCCTCCAGATGTTGTGAACCGGACCGCTCCCCGGCCTGCTGGGCCAGCGTCGGCAGGGCCACCAGCAGCACCGCCCCGAGCAGCGCGCCGACCAGCCGGCCCAGCCCGCCGATCACGATCGCCATCACCAGGAACAGCGACAGGGTCAGCGGGAACGCGCCGGGCGAGACGCTCTGCGCCAGGACCGCGAACAGGGCGCCGGCCAGCCCGGCGCAGGCGGCGCTGACCACGAAGGCCAGGACCTGGGTACGGGCGATGTTGACCCCGGCCAGCCGGGCCGCCGTCTCGTCGTCCCGCACCGCGCGCAGGTCCCGCCCGAACCGCCCGCGCACCAGGGTGGCCAGCAGCAACGCGGTGACCAGCGCGCCGGCCCAGCAGAGCCAGGCCTGCCAGCGCTCCATCGGGATGGTCCCGGGCGGCGGGTCGAGCGCCACCGACAACCCCATGTCGCTGTTGAACGTCTCGTCGAACGTGCTGGTCACCGACGGCACCACGACCGCCACCGCGAGGGTGAGGCCGGCCAGGTAGGGCCCGCGCAGCCGGGCCGCGGCCAGCCCGATCACCACGCCGGCCAGCGTGGTCACCAGGATCGCGGCGACGAAACTGACCGGTGCGTTCAGCCACTTGTTCTGGCTCAGCGCGAACGTGTAGGCCCCGGTCGCCATCAGCGCCCCGTGCCCCAGCGACAGCTGCCCGTTCAGTCCGGTCAGGACGGTCAGCCCGGCGGTCACCGTGAAGTAGGCGCCGACCGTGGCCAGCTGATAGTTCCGGAACGGCGGCAGCGTGTAGGTCAGGATCACGATCAGGAGCGCGCCGATCAGGATCGGCACGACCGGCCAGATCCGCTTCCGCTTCCGGACGATTTCCGGTACGGCCGGAGCCGTCTGCTTCTCCTCTTTCACGTCGGTCACGCTGTGCCTCCCTCGGCATGCCCTCCTGGCCCTCGCCTGCGAGGTTGCTGGGCCGGCGCCGGGAGGTGCCGCTCGGTGCAGTCGGTCATGCCAGCCTCGCCTTCGAACTGGAGAAGAGCCCGCCCGGCTTGCCCAGCAGCACCACCACGAGCAGGAGCAGCACCGCCATCGGCGCGACCGTGGCGCCCAGGTAGCCGCTGACGTAGGAGAGCAGCAGCCCGACGATCAACCCGCCGGTCACCGCCCCGATCGGGCTGTCCAGGCCGCCCACCACCGCGGCGGTGAACGCCGACACGAAGACCACGTCCATCGCGGTCGGGTGCAGCCCCAGCTCGGTCGGGACGACCAGCATCCCGGCCAGCGAGCCGACCGCGGCGGCCAGCGCCCAGCCCAGCGTCAGCATCCCGCCGACCGGCACGCCGAGCAGCCGGGACACGTCCGGGGCGAACGCCGCGGCCCGCATCCGCAGGCCCACCGCCGTCCGGGTGAAGAGCAGGCTGAGCGCGACCACCACCGCGCCCACCGCGGCGAAGACGAACACGTCGTAGCGGCTGAGCAGCGCGATCCCGCCGACCTCGAACGCGTCCCGCCGGAACGGCGTCTCCACCGGCCGGTACTCGTTGCCGTAGAGGATGCCGAGCACCCCCTGCACGATCAGCACCAGGCCGAGCGCCACCACCACGCCGTTCAGCGGGGACGAGTGGTCGACGAAGCGCATCACCGTCTTCTCCACCACGACGCCGAGCAGCAGCCCGAAGACGATCGCGGCGACGAACCCGAGCCAGTACGACCCGGTCGCGTTGGTCACCGAGTACGCCACATAGACCGCGGCCACCGCCATCGCGCCCTGCGCGAAGTTGACGATCCGCGCGGCCCGCCAGATCAGCACCAGGGCCAGCGCGAACGCGGCGTAGACCGCGCCCCGGCTGAGCCCGTCGAAGGTGAGATAGAGAAATCTGTCCATGGTTTCGTCCTAGAACCCGAGGTAGGCGTGGCGCAGGTCGGCGTCGTCGCGCAGTTGGGCCGCGTTGTTACGGGTGACCACCCGGCCCAGCGCCAGCACGATCCCCTCGTCCGCGACGGAGAGCGCGCTGCGCACGTTCTGCTCGACCAGCAGCACCGCCAGCCCGGTGCGCTCCCGCAGGTCACGCAGCAGCGCGAGGATCTGCGCGGTGATCTTCGGAGCCAGGCCCAGCGACGGCTCGTCGAGCAGCAGCAGGCGGGGCCGGCCGATCAGCGCGCGGCCCAGCGCGAGCATCTGCCGCTCGCCGCCGGAGAGCTGATGCCCGGCGCTGGCACGCCGTTGTGCCAGCGCCGGGAAGAGGTCGTAGACCTCGTCCAGAGCGCGCGCCGCGTCCGCGCGGTCGCGCCGCCACAGCCCGCCGAGCCGCAGGTTCTCGTCGACGGTCAGCTCGGTGACCACGCCCCGGCCCTCCGGGACGTGGGCGATCCCGCGGCGCACCAGGTGCTCGACCCGGACGCCGCGCAGGTCCTCGCCGTCGAAGACGACGCTGCCCCGGGTCGGCCGGACCAGGCCGGAGAGGGTACGCAGCAGGGTGGTCTTGCCGGCCCCGTTCGCCCCGAGCACGGCGACGATCTCGCCCGGCTGGATGGCGAACCGCACGCTGTGCAGCACCGGGGCGGCGCCGTAGCCCGCGGTCAGATCGTCGACCTCGAGGAGCGCGCTCATGCCGCCACCTCCGCTGTGCTCCGGCTCGTCGGCGCGCTCATGCCGGCACCTCCACTGTGGTCCCGGCTCGTCGGCGCGCTCATGCCGCGGCTCCCAGGTAGGCCTCGGTGACCTTCTCGTTCGCGCTGATTTCGGCGGGGGAGCCGAGCGCGATCGGCTTGCCGAAGTCCAGCACCAGGATCTCGTCGCAGACCGACATGACCAGGTCCATGTGGTGCTCGACCAGCAGGACCGTGGTGCCGGCGTCCCGGATCAGGCCGGCCAGCCACTGGATCTCGTCGGCGTCCAGGCCGCCGGCCGGCTCGTCCAGCATCAGGATCCGGGGCCGGGTGGCCAGGGCGCGGGCCAGCTCGATCCGCTTGCGGATCGCGTAGGGCAGCGCGCCGGGCGCGGCATACGCGTACTCCGCGACGCCGCACCGCTGCAGGGCGGCGAGCGCGTCCTGTTCGGACTGCCGCTCCCGGCCGGCGCGGATGCCGACCTGCACGTTCTCCAGCACGGTGAGGCCGCTGAACTGGCCGACCCCCTGCAGTGTGCGGGCGATGCCGAGCCGGTTCAGATGGTGCGGCCGCGGCCGCCAGGACCGGCCGTCCAGGGTGAGCTCCCCGGCGGTCGGCGCGACGAAGCCGCAGATGACGTTGAAAAGGGTGGTCTTGCCGGCTCCGTTCGGCCCGATCACCCCGACGATCCGTCCGGCGGGCACCCGCAGGGAGACGTCGTCGAGTGCGGTCAGGCCGCCGAAGCGGACCGTTATGTGGTCGAGCGCAAGCTCATGAGCAGGGGAATCCGTCGACATGGCCACCTCGTCTGGACAGCGTGGGTCCACAGTGGAGCGTGATGGTCAACTATTTACACTAGGAGTGTAACTTTCTGATCGGACTCGTCAACTACTCGCAACGTCTCCGTTACCTGTCGCGACCGTTACGTCCGCTATCCGGTGCGTGATCAGCGAAAACGCCCGTCCGGGCGGCGTTGTCCGGTCCGGATACCCTGCGGCGTAGGCCATCGACCCGCGAGGAGCCCGATGAACGCCCAGCAGCCTCCGCCCGTCCCGGACGACCCGCGGCCGGAGGACCTGATCCCGCCCGCCGACCCGTGGTCGGCCGAGGCGAACACCGAGACCTGGCCGTCAGCCACCCCGCCGCCGGCCTATCCCGCGACCGCGCCGGCCTATCCCGCTCCACCGCCGGCGTATCCCGCGCCCGCCCCGGCCTACCCGGCCTATCCCGCTCCGGCCGCGGCCCAGCCGGCGCCGGTCCCGGCCTACTCCGGGCCGCCGGCGCCCTACTCCTACCCGCCGGCCTACGCCCCGGGCCGTGCGAGATCGCTGCGCGGCCCGGCGATCCTGGCCGGCACCGGTCTGGCCGTGACGCTGGTCTACTCGCTGGTCCTGGAACTGCTCAGCCGGCGCGGGTACCTCGGCGGCAGCGACCCGATGGTCGCCATGTCGTTGGGTTACCTCGGCGTCTTCCTGTTCACCGTGGTGACTTTCTTGGTCTGGCTGCACCGCGCCTCGGTCAACCTGTGGACCACCGGCCACCGGCTCAAGTGGCGGCCCGGCTGGACCATCGGCGCCTGGTTCATCCCGCTCGCCAACCTGGTACTGCCGCTGCTCGTGGTCCGCGAGATCGACCAGCGGAGCCGGGACCACGGCCCGGGCCTCTTCGTCGTCTGGGCGGCGGCCTGGACCGTCGGCATCGTGCTGGACGGGTACAGCAGCAACGGCGCCCAGCAGTTCGCCGGCCTGTCACTGATCACCACGCCGGTCGCCGCGATCGCCGCGATCCTGCTGATCCGCCGGATCACCGCCGACCAGGAGCGCCTGGTCCAGCCCGCTCCTTAGGCCACGCCGCGGGGCCGGAACTGCACGCTCACCCGCGGCCCCACCGCGCGTGCCGTTTTCGGCACCGCGTGCTCCCAGGTGCGCTGGCAGGAGCCGCCCATCACGATCAGGTCGCCGTGCCCGAGCGGGAACCGCACCGTCTCGTGCCCACCGGCCCGCGGCCGCAGCGCCAGCGTGCGCGGCGAACCGACCGACACGATCGCCACCAGGGTGTCCTGGCTGGCCGAGCGCCCGATCGTGTCCCCGTGCCAGGCGACGCTGTCCCGCCCGTCCCGGTAGAGGCACATCCCGGCGGTGACGAACTCCTCGCCGAGCTCCTCCGCATAGTGCGCGTTCAGCGCGGCGCGGGCCTCGGTCAGCGCCGGGTGCGGCAGCGGCTCGCCCTCGCGGAACCAGCGCAGCAGCCGCGGCACGTCCACCACGTCGTCATACATCTTCCGCCGCTCGGCCCGCCAGTCGATGCCGAGCAGCGTCTCGAACACCGCGTCCGACCCGTGCAGCCAGCCGGGCAGCACGTCGACCCAGGCCCCGGCGGTGAGCCGGTGCCGGGTCACCCCGGACAGCGGCGCCAGCGTCGGGGCCGGACCGGCCATCAGGTCGAGCATCGAGGGCTGATAGGCGCTGCTCATCCCGCCATGCTAGTACTGATGTTCGATTCCGGGGCAATCTCGGTCGCCCGGCGCGGCCGCAGCACGACCGCGGCCACCACCGCCGCCGCGACCCCGCCCAGCACGCCCAGCCAGGAGGTGGCGGCGAGCGCGTCGACGAAGGCGTCCTTGGCCACCCGGGCCAGGGCCGGATCGCCGAGCCGCAGCGCCTCTCCGATCGAGTCACGTGCCGCCGCCGGCGCGCCGGCCGGCATCGCCGCCCGATAGGCCGTGGTCAGCACGCTGCCCAGCACCGCGACCGAGAGCGCCGAGCCGATCTGCTGCACCGTGTCGTTCACCGCCGAGCCGGCCCCGGCCCGCTCCTTGGGCAGCGCCGCGAGCAGCGTGCCGACCGCGACCGGCGTCGCCGTGCCGCTGCCCGCCCCGATCACCACCAGGGCGACGGCCAGTCTCAGGTAGCCGTCGCCCGGCCCGATCGAGGCCAGCACCCCGAACCCGGCGCCCATCACCAGCAGGCCCAGGCTGAGCGTGACCCGCGCGCCGAACCGCTTGTCGAGCTGCACACCGAGCCCGTTGCAGGCCAGCGCGGTGATCAGCATCGGGACGAAGGCGAAGCCGGCCCGCAGCGGCGCGAAGCCCAGCACGAACTGCACGTACTGGGTGAGCGCCAGCAGCACCCCGCCGGCCGAGAAGGAGAGCAGCACGATGGAGAGGCTGGCCCCGGCGAAGTTCCGGTTGCGGAACAGCTCCGGCGGCAGCATCGGCTCGTCGGTGTGCCGCTCCCAGAGCGCGAAGGCGGTCAGCGCGACCGCCGCCACCACGAAGCCGCCCAGCGTCGGCGCCGACTGCCAGCCGTCCCGGGGTGCCGAGATCACCGCCCAGACCAGGGCGGTCATCCCGGCCGTCGAGGTGAACGCGCCGACCAGGTCGGGCCGTCCGGCCGGGCCGCGCGACTCCGGGATGATCGCCAGCGCCGCGACGATGCCGAGCGCGGCGACCGGGATGTTCATCAGGAAGACCGAGCCCCACCAGAAGTGCTCCAGCAGCAGGCCGCCCAGGCTGGGGCCGCCGAGCGCGCCGAGCAGCAGCACCGAGCCCCAGATGGCGATCGCCTTCTTCCGCTCCGCGTCGTCGAAGACCGTGGTGAGGATGGAGAGCGTGCCGGGCATCAGGAAGGCCGCGCCGACGCCCATCAGGCCGCGCACCGCGATCAGCTGGCCGGACGTCTGGCAGAGGGTGGCCAGCGCGGACGCGACGCCGAAGACGATCAGCCCGATGACCAGCCCGCGGCGCCGCCCGTGCCGGTCGCTGAGCGCGCCCGCGGTGAGCAGCAGCCCGGCGAAGACCAGGATGTACGCGTCGATGATCCACTGAATCTCGGCGGTGCTCGCCCCCAGATCGCGAATCAGCGCCGGGATCGCGATGTTCAGCACCATGTTGTCGACGACGACCACCAGCATGCTCAGACACAGCACGCCAAGGATCAGCCACCGCCGCGGATCACGCTCAGGCATGGACCACCTTCTCTCGTACGCCGTTCGAGGAACTCGTACACCGTACCACCGTCCCGAACGCCGTACGAGGCACTCGAACACTGTGCGAGCATCTGGCACTTTGTACTAGCCCCTCGAACTTTGTACGAGCACCTCGAACGGTGTGCGAGCCGCTCGAACTTTGTACGAGGCAATGGCACTTTGTACGAGGTGCTGGAACTTTGTACGAGCCGCTGGGACTTTGTGCGAGGCGGTCGAACGGTGTGCGAGCAGCTCGTACGGTGTGCGACGGGGTGCCTAGGATGGGGCCATGTCTGACATCGCCGGGACCGTGTGGAACCGCCCGCCCCGCGCCACCCGGGGTGCTCCGCCGCACCTGAGCCGCGAGCAGATCGTCAAGACGGCGATCGACCTGCTCGACGCCGACGGCGCGGCCGGCCTGAGCATGCGCCGGCTCGGCGCCCGGCTGAGCTCCGGCACCACTTCGGCGTACTGGTACGTGACCAACAAGGACGAGCTGCTGGAGCTGGCCGTCGACGAGGTCCTCGGCGAGATCTACGTCCCCGAGCCCGCCGACGCCGACTGGCGGATCAGCGTGTCGACCATGGCCCGCGGGATGCGCGACGCCCTGCTCCGGCATCCCTGGGTGATCGGCGAGCTCGGCATCCGCCCCACCCTCGGGCCGAACGCGATGCGCCTCGGCGACCGGACCGTCGCCCTGCTCTCCGCCGCCGGCTTCTCCGGCATGGCGATCTCCTACGCCGGCTCGCTGCTGACCGCGCACGCGATCGGCTCGGCCACCACCGAGTCCGCACTGGCCGAGGCGAGCCGCCGGGCCGGCCTCAGCCCCGCCGGCCTGGCCGCCCGGATCGAGCCGATCGTCGAGCGGATGGACAAGGACTACCCGAGCTACGGCGCCTGGCACCGGGAGTTCGGCGTGGCCGGCCCGGACCCCGACCGGATCATGGAGGACACCTTCGCCTTCGGCCTGGAGCGGATCCTCGACGGCCTGGCCCACTGGCTCGACAAGAACCCCTGACTCCAGCCCACCCGCAGGCGCGCTCGGGTCAGGGCCGCGGTTTTTCGGTACGCCCCCGGCAGCAACCGTGGAGCCGCGGAGCGTACGGGTCAGCCTCGGCGGGCGCTGAGGATCACCAGGTAGCGGCACGGACGGTCGCCGGGATTGTGGTATTCGCCCGGGGTCGGCGGCCCCAGCTCCAGGCAGTCCCCGGCGGCCAACTCGTGCACCACGTCACCCTCGCGGAAGCGCAGCCTCCCGTCCAGCAGGTAGATCTGGTGCCGGGCCAGCGCATACGCATCCGCCGGGTAGGCCACCGAGGCGCCGGCCGGCAGCTCCACCTCGACGATCTGCGCCGGGCCGCCGGGCGGGGAGACCGACCGCCGCCGGTACCCGGTCTCCGGATCCACCCAGACCGGCTGGTCGGCGCGCCGGGTGAGCCGCCGGCCGTCCTTCTCGGTCCGGGTGAACAGCTCGGACAGGGTGATCCCGAGCGCCGCCGCGAGCCGTCCGAGCAGCGCCGCGGTCGGCTGCGCCGCCCCTCGCTCGATCTTGGCGATCATCGCCCGGGACACGCCGGACCGCTCGGCCAGCGTCTGCACCGTCATCTCCCGCTCGGCCCGCACGGCACGCAGGGTGGCGGCCAGCTCCGCGGTGAGATCGTCCGACATGACTGTCACTATAGTCGACATTGCTGATGACTATCGTTCCCATGCTGGCTTACGCTGGGGCACATGTCGCTGACCATCCGGGACGCCACCGCCGCCGACGCGGACGCGTGCGCCGCCATCTACCGGCCGTATGTGCTGGACACCGCGATCACCTTCGAGACCGACCCGCCGAGCGCCGCCGAGATGGCCGCCCGGATCACCGAGACCGCCGAGACGCACGCCTGGCTGGTCGCCGAGGACGCCGGCCGGGTGATCGGCTATGCGTATGCCCGCCCGTTCGCCGCCCGCCCCGCCTACCGCTGGTCCTGCGAGGTCAGCGTCTACCTGGAGATGGGCCGGCGGCGGACCGGCGCCGGCCGCGCGCTCTACGGGGTGCTGCTCCCCAGGCTGGTCACCCGCGGCTACCACGTGGCGGTGGCCAAGATGACCCTGCCCAACGAGGCGAGCCTCGGCCTGCACGCCGCCCTCGGCTTCCAGCCCGTCGGCACCCATCCCCGGATCGGCTGGAAACACCGGGCCTGGCACGACGTGGCCATCGCTCAGCTGTCCCTGACCGGCGCCTCGACCCCGCCGGCGGACCCGGGGTGACCGGCGGGCGAGCGGATCAGTCGATGGCGAGACGGGCGTGCTGGTGCATGTCGTGCCAGCCGTCGGCGTGCCGGGCCTCACCCCGCTTGGTGCCCTCCACCGGATAGCCGGCCTGCGCGGCGACCCGGCAGGAGGCGGTGTTGGCGGTCGAGTGGTTCAGCTCCAGCCGGTACAGCCCCAGCTCGGCGAAGGCCCAGCCGGTCAGCGCGTGCAACGCCCGCGGCGCGATCCGGCGGCCCCGGAACTCCGGAAGCACCCAGTAGGACAACTCGGCGATCGCCTCACCCAGGTCGATCCGCCGGAAGCTGATCTGCCCGGCGACCCGGTCCGGCGTCCGAGTGTCCACGATGGCCCAGCCCGCGCCGGTCTCGTCCCGCCAGCGGTCCGGCCATCGGGCGATCCAGGCCGCCGCCTCGTCCTCGGTCATGGACCGGCAGTGCCAGCGCTGAATCGCCGGATCCGCATACCCGGCGACGACCGCCGGCCGATCCGATGCCTGCCAGGGGCGCAGCAGCACCCCGTCCCCGGCGATCTCCGGCTGTGCGGAAGCGGCCAGCGTCCCAGCGGCCAGGGCGGGAGTGACGAGCGACGGCATGCGCCGACTCTATGCATGACCGGGACGGGCGCGCCGTCCGGCGTACCGAAAATCGGTCTAAGAATGACCACCGCCTGCCGCGGGTGAATCGGCGGGCGGGACCGACGGGTCGGCGTCCGGGTGGTGGTAGCTGACCTGCTCCGGCGGGAGGGGGAACTCGATGTCCTCGCCGAACGGGGAGAGGCCGCCCTGCAGCGGCGCGGCCAGCTCGGCGATGTCGAGGCGGCCGTCCGGGCCGACCGGTGGGCCCTCCGGGAGGCGGGCGCTGGTGTAGGTCATGCCGGCTCCGACGCCGGACACGCCCTCGCTGGTGGACGGGGCCATGGTCTCCGGCTGGGCGCTCTCCAGCTGGTCCCGGCGGAAGATCTTGCGACCGAGGCGGACCAGCGGGTCGTATCGGCGATCCACGACGCGCTCCTTCATCGGGATGATCGCGTTGTCGGTGATCTTGATGTGCTCCGGACAGACCTCGGTGCAGCACTTGGTGATGTTGCAGTAGCCGAGGCCCTGGCTCTGCTGGGCGTGCTGCTTACGGTCGGTGCGGGCGTCCAGCGGGTGCATGTCCAGCTCGGCGGCGCGGATGAAGAAGCGCGGGCCGGAGAACGCCTCCTTGTTCTCCTCGTGGTCGCGGACCACGTGGCAGGTGTTCTGGCAGAGGTAGCACTCGATGCACTTGCGGAACTCCTGGCTGCGCTCCACGTCGACCTGCTGCATCCGGTACTGCCCGGGAGCGACGCCGGCCGGCGGGGCGAAGGCCGGGGTCTGTCGCGCCTTCTCGTAGTTGAAGGAGACGTCGGTGACCAGGTCACGGATCACCGGGAAGGTGCGCAGCGGGGTGACCGTGATCGTCTCGTCGGCGGTGAAGGTGGACATCCGGGTCATGCAGCCCAGCCGCGGCATGCCGTTGATCTCCATCGAGCAGGAGCCGCACTTGCCGGCCTTGCAGTTCCACCGGCAGGCCAGGTCGGGCACCTGGGTGGCCTGCAACCGGTGGATGATGTCGAGCACCACCTCGCCGTCGTTCACCTCGACGTCGAAGTCCTCCAGGTCGCCGCCGGACGAGTCGCCCCGCCAGACACGGAAGTGGCGTTTCACTCTTCCCCCAGCCCTGTCAATTCCTCGGTGGTCAGGTATTTGGCCAGCTCACTGTGCTCGAAGAGGGCGAGCAGCTCGGGGCGGATGGTGGGCACCGGCTTGCGCTCCAGGTGCACCTCACCGGCCTCGTCGAGCGAGCAGACCAGGTTGATCCGCCGCCACTCCGGGCTCATCCGCGGGAAGTCCTCCCGGGTGTGCCCGCCGCGCGACTCCTCACGCTCCAGCGCGGCTTTCGCCGTGCACTCCGAGACGATCAGCATGTTGCGCAGGTCGAGGGCCAGGTGCCAGCCGGGGTTGTAGCGCCGGCCGCCGCCGACCGCGACGTTCGCCACCCGGACCCGGAGCTCGTGCAGCTTTTTCAGGGCGTCGCTGAGCTCGCCCTCCCGGCGGATGATGCCGACCAGGTCGCCCATCACCGCCTGCAGGTCCTGCTGCAACGTGTACGGGTTCTCGCCCTCGGTGCGGACCAGCGGGGCGAGCGCCACCTCGGTCGCCGCGGCCAGGTCGACCCGGCTGACCTTGGGCCGTTTGGGCAGCGTGTCGACGTAGGCGGCGGCGTGCTCACCGGCCCGTTTGCCGAAGACCAGCAGGTCGGAGAGCGAGTTGCCGCCCAGCCGGTTGGAGCCGTGCATGCCGCCGGACACCTCGCCGGCCGCGAACAGGCCCTGCACCGTGCCGAACGCGGCGCCGGTGTCCGGGTCGACCTCGACCCCGCCCATCACGTAGTGGCAGGTCGGGCCGACCTCCATCGGCTCCTTGGTGATGTCGACGTCGGCCAGCTCCTTGAACTGGTGGTGCATCGACGGCAGCCGCTTGATGATCTGCTCGGCCGGCAGCCGGGTGGAGACGTCCAGGAAGACGCCGCCGGCCGGGCTGCCGCGGCCCGCCTTGACCTCGCTGTTGATCGCCCGGGCCACCTCGTCGCGGGGCAGCAGCTCGGGTGGGCGGCGGTTGTTGTCCGGGTCGGTGTACCACCGGTCCGCCTCCTCCTCGGTCTCCGCGTACTGCTTGCGGAAGACGTCGGGGACGTAGTCGAACATGAAGCGTTTCTGCTCCGAGTTCCGCAGCACGCCGCCGTCGCCCCGGACCGACTCGGTGACCAGGATGCCTTTCACGCTCGGCGGCCAAACCATGCCGGTCGGGTGGAACTGGAGGAACTCCATGTTGATCAGCGTGGCGCCGGAGCGCAGGGCGAGCGCGTGGCCGTCGCCGGTGTACTCCCACGAGTTCGAGGTGACCTTGTAGCTGCGGCCGACGCCGCCGGTGGCGAGCACCACCGCGGGCGCCTCGAAGACGAGGAACTCGCCGGACTCCCGGTAGTAGCCGAACGCGCCGGCCACCCGGTCGCCGTCGAGCAGCAGCTCGGTGATCGTGGTCTCCTGGAAGACCCGGATCCGCGACTCGTAGCTGCCGGTCTCGGCGAAGTCCTCCTGCTGCAGCGAGACGATCTTCTGCTGCAGGGTACGGATCAGCTCCAGCCCGGTCCGGTCGCCGACGTGCGCCAGCCGTGGGTACTCGTGCCCGCCGAAGTTGCGCTGCGAGATCTTGCCGTCCTTGGTCCGGTCGAAGAGCGCGCCGTACGTCTCCAGCTCCCAGATCCGCTCCGGCGCCTCCTTGGCGTGCAGCTCGGCCATCCGGAAGTTGTTCAGGAACTTGCCGCCGCGCATGGTGTCCCGGAAGTGGACCATCCAGTTGTCCCGGGAGTTCACGTTCCCCATCGCGGCCGCGGCGCCGCCCTCGGCCATCACCGTGTGCGCCTTGCCGAACAGCGACTTGGAGATGATCGCGGTCTTCTTGCCGGCCAGCCGGGCCTCGATCGCGGCACGCAGCCCGGCACCGCCGGCGCCGATCACCACGACGTCGTACAGATGGCGTTCGGTGGTCGTCATGGTCCTGCCCCTAACCGATGATCCGCAGGTCGGAGATCCACTTCGCGCTGACCGCCATGATGTAGAAATCGGTCACCGCGAGAGTCCCGAGAGTGATCCAGGCGAGCTGCATGTGCCGGGTGTTCAACCTGGACACCACGGTCCACAGCCGGTATCGCACCGGATGCCGGGAGAAGTGCTTGAGCCGGCCACCGATGATGTGCCGGCAGGAGTGGCAGGACACCGTGTAGGCCCACAGCATGATCACGTTGATCCAGAGGATCAGGTTGCCCAGGCCCAGGCCGGTGGTCTGGGCGCGGATCGCGTCCCAGGTGTTGATCACGGAGATCAGGAAGGCCGCGTAGAACGCGTACCGGTGGGCGTTCTGGAAGATCAGCGGGAAGCGGGTCTCGCCGGAGTAGCTCTTGTGGTTGTCCGGTACGGCGCAGGCCGGCGGGGACAGCCAGAACGAGCGGTAGTACGCCTTCCGGTAGTAGTAGCAGGTCAGCCGGAAGAGCAGCAGGAACGGCAGGGTGAAGGCCGCCTCCGGGATCAGCCAGAAGCTCGGCAGGGGAGTGCCGAACTCGGCCGCGTCGCCGCACCGGTCGGTCAGGCACGGTGAGTAGAACGGCGTCAAGTAGTGATAGTCGTCGACGTAGAACCACTTGTGCATGAACACCCGGACCGTCGCGTAGGTCACCCAGGCGGTGAGCCCGAGAAAGGTGATCAGCGGCGCCAGCCACCACCGATCGGTCCGCAGTGTCCGCGCCGAGATCGCCGCGCGGGAACCCTCCGCGCCCGGCCTCGATGCCGTCGTCGTCATGCCATCTCCCTGCCGGTGCCGCGTCAGGTACGCGAGGCCGACCGGAAGCGGACACACGGATGGCCGCCGTCAGCCGTCCTCGCGCGACGGTGATGTGGAGCACACGTTACGCCCAAGGTCCGACAGTTTGCGGGCCGGGGATGCCAAGTAGGTCACAAAATCATGATCCCGGCCTGCAACGACGATCGCCGATAAGCTAATGGATCTATCCAGATGCGTTGCCGGTGATCTTCCAGGACGCCAGGTGCAGGGCCGGCGCGGCATAGCGCGCGTCGTCCCAGGAGCTGGGCAGCAGCACCGACTCGGCGCCGATCCCGAGCACCCCGCCGGGGGCCAGCGCCTGCGGGTACGACTGGGTGAACCGCAGGTTGCTCACCGGCCGGACGATCTCGCCGTCCTCCACCAGCCACACCCCGTTGCGGGTCAGCCCGGTCACCACCAGCGTCTTCGGGTCCAGCACCCGGGTGTACCAGAGGTCGGTGACCAGCAGCCCGCGCCGCATCCGGGCGACCAGCGGCCGGGCCGACTCGGCGACCGCGGCCGACGCCCCGGTCGACGTGCCGGCCGGCGCCGGGACGGCCTCCAGGCGCGGATGCGACGGGTACGGCCCCCAGGAGCGGGAGGCCGGCGCGGCGTGCCCGGTCGACTCGACGCCGGCCTGGGCCGCCGATGTCCGGTCGTGCGCCACCGCCTGGGTGACCCCGTCCCGGACCAGCACCAGCGACCGGGCCGGCGTGCCCTCGTCGTCGAACGGCAGGCCGGGGGCCGGCTCACCGCGGCTGCCCAGCGGGTCGTCCACGATGGTCACCGACGGGTCGAACTGCTCCTTGCCCAGCTCGGCGAAGGACTGTTTCTGCACGAACGACTTGCCGTTGAAGCCGAAGACGGCGAAATTCTGCAGCAGGTCGGCGACCGCGGTCGGCTCCAGGACCACCTCGTAGTGCCCCGGGGGCAGCTCGGCCGGAGCGACCGCGGCGCGAGCCTTGGCCGCGGCGCGGGCGCCCAGCTCGGCCCCGTCCAGGTCGGCCAGCCGGGAGGAGGCCAGCCGGGCCACCCCGTCGGCGCCCCGGTCGCGGGCGATCGCGTCCATCGCGGCCTCCGCGGTGCGGCCCTCGACGGCCTGACCGGCCGTGTTCGCGAAGGCGGCGGAGACGTAGGCGGTGCGGCAGTAACCGGCGGTCTCCAGGCCGCCGGCCGCGTCGACGAAGGCGCGGACCCGCGCGGCCCGCTCGGCCGGGGTGGCCCGGGCGGTCGCCTCGTCGAAGCCGAAGGCCAGCCCGGAGTGCTCGCCGGAGCCCGGGTGCGCGGCCGAGATGCGCAGCGCGGCCGGCCTGGTGAGGCCGGCCCAGGCCGGGTCGGGCGGGGTGACCCGGGCCGCCGCGATGGTCCGCCCGACCAGCGAGCGCAGGCCGTCGAGGCTGGTCAGCGTGCTGGAGCCGGAGGCGGTCCGGCCGTCCAGGTGCAGCCGCAGGCGGACCCCGGTGGTCGCCTCGGCCACGTTCTGATGGATCGCCGAGTTGGCGAACCGGGTCAGCGCCAGCGCGTGGTGCCGGACCGTGACCTCGGCCTCGGCGGACCGGCCGGCCAGCTCCCGGACCAGCTCCACCACTTTCGCCGCGAGCTGCAACTCGGCGCTCATCGCGTCACCTCCGCTGCGCTCCGGCGCCGCGACGCGTTGACGACTGTGCCCATCGATTCGCACGCGAGCTCGCTCATCCGTGCACCCCCACCCGGACGTCGGTGAACCGGGCCGGCGCCGCCGGGTGCCCGGTGTGCCCGACCTGGCCGGGCTGACCCTTCCCGCAGTTCGGCGTGCCCCAGGCGATCGTCTCGGAGGACAGCATGTCCATCGACTGCCAGAACCTCGGGCCGATCCCGGTGTAGGTCGGATTGCGCAGCATCCGGCCCCGCCTCCCGTTCTTGATCTCGTAGCCGATCTCGCATCCGAACTGGAAGTTCAGCCGGCGGTCGTCGATCGACCAGGACCGGTTGACGTCCATGAACACGCCGTCGTCGGTGGCCGCGATGATCTCGTCGAGGGTGTGCGGCCCGGGCTCCAGGCCGACGTTGGTCATCCGGACCATCGGCAGCCGGGCCCAGCCGTCCGAGCGGACGCTGCCGGCGTAGTCCAGCCCGGCCACGGCGGCCGAGTCGCGGCCGGCCAGCACGCCCACCCAGACGCCGTCGCGGACCGCGTGCCGTTTCGCCGCGCGGGTGCCCTCGTCGTCGAAGCCGAAGCTGCCCAGCGCGCCCGGGAAGGTCGGGTCGATCGTGATGTTCATCAGCTCGGAGCCGTAGCGCAGCGAGCCCAGCCGGGTCAGGTCGAGCCAGCTGGTGCCGGCGAAGGCGGCCTCCCAGCCGAGGATCCGGTCCAGCTCGATGGCGTGCCCGACCGACTCGTGGATCTGCAGGGCCAGCTGCGAGCCGCCGAGGATCAGGGTGGTCTCGCCGGCCGGGCAGAGCGGGGCGGTGAGCAGCTCGCGCGCCTCCTCGGCCAGGCGCGGCGCGTTGCCCACCAGGTCCAGCTCGTCGATCAGCTCCCAGCCGCGGGTGCCGTACTGCCCGGGGAGGGAGCGGCGCTGGACCTCGCCGTCGCCGATGGCGTGCGCCGTCACCCCGCCGCCGCACTCCCGGATGTGCTGGTCGACGCGGTGGCCCTCGCTGGAGACGAACCACTTGTGGGTGTCCCAGATCGCGTAGCTGGCCTGGGCCAGGTCGGCGCCCGCCTCCTTGGCCGCCAGGGTGGCCCGGACCAGCAGGTCGCCCTTGTCGGACAGCGGCACCGACAGCGGGTCGACCACGCAGTCGCTGGCCCAGCTCGCGGTGACCGGGCTGGACGGGGTCAGCTCGGCCGGCGGGCCGGCCACCTGGGCGCTGGCCGCGGCGATCTGCGCGGCGCGCCGGCCGGCGGCCCGGGCGGCCGGCTCGGCGAGATCGGGAACGGCGTAGAAGCCCCAGCTCGAGCCGACCAGGGCGCGAACCCCCAGGCCGGCGCTCTCGTCGGAGCCCAGATCCTCGACGGCCCCGTCGCGGGCCGTCATCGATTCGGTGCGGCAGACCATGACCCGGGCATCCGCATAGCGGGCGCCGGCGTCGAGCGCGGCCTGGACCGCCGCGCCCGCCTCATCGAAGTGGCTCATGCCCCGACCCTAGGGGCCCGGTGCGACAATTTCCGGCGACCTCACTGGGGTGGCAGCAACTCCGCCGGATCGATGGCCACGCGGACCGGGTCAGTCAGCTGAAGCGGCACGCCAGGCTCGGCGGTCGCGTGCAAGACATATTCACCATCGGAGATCCCGTACAGCCGCAACTCGCCGGTGCGGGGATCGACCAGGAGATACCAAGGGATTCCGGCCTCGGCGTAGTAGCTCATCTTGAGCACCCGGTCGGTCGTGGAGTTGGACGGCGAGATGATCTCGCAGACCAGGCGTGCCGCCGAGGAGTCGATGACCAGCTCGTAGTAGTCGATGTCGGTCGTGATGACCAGATCGGCGATGGGGATCCGGTCCGGCCGGAGCCGGAGATTCACCGCCTCGTGCAGATGCAGGCCGGCTTCTTCCACGGCCGGGATCAGGCGCACGGCGAGCCTGGTCGAGACGTGCTGATGGATGGGGGTAGGCCCTGGTGACACGTAGAGGCTCCCGTCGAAAAGCTCGATACGCTCGGGCGTTTCGCCGATGGCCAGGAACTCGGGCTCGGTGAGGGGCCGGCCGTTGGTGAAGATCGCGGATGTCATGGCGTCTCCCGGGTGGTCGGGATCCGACTGTCGCATGAACACTAGTCCCATAACAACCTGTCCCCTGCCTATCTTTCGGGTGGCACCGCCTCCTGCAAGAAAGCTAACTCCTCGGCGAGCGACAACCCAGGCGCCGACCGCAGGCCCGGCAGCTCCACCCCGACCAGCAGCAGCGGGCCGTGCGGCTCGGCCTCGGCGAGCGCCTCGGTCAGGCTGTGGTTGCGGTAGACGTGCGCCGAGTCGGCCGGATCGCCGAGATACCGCTCGGCGATCGGCGCCGGCAGCGCCGCCCAGTCCAGCACCGGCTCCCGGGCCACCCCGCAGTGGAACACGTCCGGCCGGCGCAGCACCGCGAGCGCGGCCAGCCAGCCGCCCAGCCCGCGGCCGCGCGCCGCGACCCGGCTCAGGTCCAGGTCCGGGTGCTTGCCGGTGAGCGCGTGCAGGGCGTCCACCTGATCGGCCAGGGCCAGGTCGGCGAGCCGCCGGTGAACCGCCTTCTCGAAGCTGGGCGCCACCCCGGGGGTGCCCCGGGAGTCCACGCTGACCACGGCGAACCCGGCGTCCGCCCACCACTGCCGCTCCTGCCAGGCGGCGTCCTCCGCGCGGACCTGCTGGGACCCGGGACCGTCGCCCATGACGACCAGCACCGGCAGACTGCCGCCGACGAACCCGGTGGGATAGAGGACGCCGGCCGGCAACCGCCGGTCGGTGACCCGCTCCAGTACCGGCTCCGGCCGGTACGGCAACCCCGCCGCCACCGACCGCAACGTCCCGATCCGCCGGTCCGCCCGCCACACCTCGTCGTCCGCGACCAGCACGTCCCCGCCGGTGGCCAGCTCGGCGCCGCTCCGCGACCCGGTCAGCCGGGTCACCTCCGGACCGCCCCCGCCCAGCGAGGTACGCACCCGGAACACCTCCCGCACCGCCGGGTCGCCCATGCTGCCCTCGACGATCAGGTCCGGCGCCCCGGCCGGCCCGGCCGCCCGGGGCAGCGTGCCGGCCACCCGCCGGACGTACAGCCCGGGCGGGGTGAGCAGGCTGCCGTCGGCGAACAGGCAGCGCGCGTCGAACCCGTCGTGCGCCAGCTCGCCGCCGACCAGCACCCGGCCGTCCGGCAGGTGGCGCGGGGTGCCCGGGATCGGCTCCACCCAGCGGGCGTCGGCCAGTTCCGCGTGCACCTGGGTCTCCCCGGTCCGCGGGTCCACCGAGAGGACCAGGCCGTGCTGCTGCATCCGGCGCAGCACGGTGATCAGCGGCCCGCCGCCGGCCCAGCGCACCTGGGCCAGGTGCGGGTAGGTCTCCCGGTCCCAGTGCACGTCCACCCAGCCGTCGTCCAGGTCGAGCAGGTGCAGGCTGGTCGACCCGGCGGTCCGGACGGCCAGCACCTGGTTCCCGTCCGGCGACCACCACCAGCCCCGGGTCCGGCCGAACTCGCCGGCGCCGGCGCCGGCCACCCCCCAGGCGATGCTGCCGCCGTGCTCGCGCCAGGCGTAGCCCGGCTCGCCGGCCAGCAACCGGTCGCCGTCCGGCCCGTGCACCCGCAGCGTCGCCGACCCGCCCGGGTCGGTCACGTAGCCGATCCGCAGGCCCTGCGGGTCCGGCCGCGGGTCGTGCACCGGCTCGCCGGTCGGGATCGCGGTCACCGCCCCGGAGAGCAGGTCGGCCCGGAACAGCCGGCCGCCCCGGGCGAACGCGGCCACCCGGGCGTCCCGGTCCACCGCGTACGAGTCGATCGGCCCGGGCGCGATCAGGTGCTCGTCGCACGACGCCACGTCCAGCAGCCAGAGCTCCGGGTCCGGCCGGAACGGGCCGGACGACCGGAGGAAGGCGACCCGCGCCCCGTCGGCGCCGACCGTCACGGCGTGCGGCGCGCCGTGGCGGAAGCCGCCGGTGCGCGCGGCGAGTCCCGGGTAGTCCACGATCTCAGCATCGCTGATCAAGGGGGACTCCCGCCGGGTAAACCGGTGGGCTCGTCGGGCGAACCTGTCGGTGGTCGCGCGTACAGTATCCGCCGTGACCGTCGAGCAGACCGCACCCGATCCGCTGCCCGCCCGCCGCCTGTTGCTGGTGCACGCGCATCCCGACGACGAGGTCATCGGGACCGGCGCCACCATGGCGCACTACGTCTCCACCGGCGCCCACGTGACGCTGGTGACGTGCACCCTCGGCGAGGAGGGCGAGATCCACGTCCCGGCCCTGGCCCAGCTCGCCGCCGGGCAGGCCGACCAGCTCGGTGGCTGGCGCCTGGTCGAGTGGGAGCGGGCCTGTGACGCGCTGGGCGTCACCGACCGGCGCATGCTGGGCGGGCCGGGCCGCTACCGGGACTCCGGCATGATGGGCCTGGAGACCAACAAGCACCCCCGCGCGTTCTGGAGCGCCGACCTGGACGAGGCCGCCGCCCACCTGGTCGAGATCATGCGGGAGATCCGTCCCCAGGTCATGATCACCTACGACGAGAACGGGTTCTACGGCCACCCGGACCACATCCAGGCCCACCGGGTCGCGATGCGCGCCGCCGAGCTGGCCGGCCCGGACGGCCCGGCCAAGATCTACTGGACGGCGCAGCCGCTGAGCGTCCTGCGCGACGGCATGGAGGCGTTCAAGGAGTCGGAGAGCAACCCGTTCGCCGACGTCGACACCGTGGACGACCTGCCGTTCGGCACGCCGGACGAGGAGATCGCCGCCCGGATCGACGGCACCGAGCACTATGCGAAGAAGACCGCCGCGATGCGCGCCCACGCCACCCAGATCCCGGACAACTCCTGGCTCTACGGGATGGCCGGCGACTTCGGCGGCGAGTTCATGGGCGTGGAGTACTACACGCTGGTCAAGGGCGAGCGCGGCCCGGGTGAGGGCCCGCACAAGTGGGAGACCGACCTGTTCGCCGGCCTCGACCGGGACGACCGGTGACCCAGGCCCGGCGGGAGCCCGCCGTGCGAGCGCTGGCCGTGCTGGTCACCGTGCTGCTCACGGTGGTCGCCACGCTGCTCGAGTTCGAGCTGAGCGCGCTGCGGGTGGGCGGCCTGACCGGGCTGTTCCGCGGCGAGACCGACGTCTGGTCCGGGGCCGGTCAGCTGGCCGGCCTGGCCATTCCGGTCACCGTCGCGGTCAACCTGGGGCTGGCCTGGTTCGCGGTCGCCACGATCGGGCGGAGCTGGGCGATCGGCGTGCCGTGGGCGCTCTGGACGCTGCTGGCGCTGGGCGCGGCCGGCACCCGCACCACCGAGGGGGACTATCTGCTCGGCGGGGACAACTGGGTGGCGCTGGTGATGATCCTGGTCGGCAGCGTGACGTTCGCCGTCTACGCGTACCGGATGATCATGAAACCGCTCAAGGCGGCGCCGGAACCGAGCTGATTGTCAGCCGACTCTCAGCCCGCCTCTAGGAACTGTGGCGTGCCATGCGCCAAGATGACCGGGAATCGAGCGTCGTTCGTTCCCGGGGAGGTTTGATGAGGCAGCAGCGCTGGTTCCGGATCACGGTGCTGGCGGTCGCCCTGTTCGCGATCAACGCGGTGACCAGGCTGGTCGTCCGCATCGGATTCGACAGCTCGGACACCGCGCAGACCCGGGGCTCGATCGTCATGTTCGGGCTGGTCGCGCTGGTGCTGGGCAGCCTCGCCTTCACCTGGTCCCGGCGCCGCCGGCTCACCGACTGGCTGCCCGACCTCGGGGCCGGCGCGCTGGCCGGCATGCTGCTGACCGTCCTGGTCGGCCCGTTCCTCAGCGGCAGCCGCCCGC
This sequence comes from Actinoplanes octamycinicus, assembly GCF_014205225.1. Classification (NCBI taxonomy): domain Bacteria; kingdom Bacillati; phylum Actinomycetota; class Actinomycetes; order Micromonosporales; family Micromonosporaceae; genus Actinoplanes; species Actinoplanes octamycinicus. The sequence continues at coordinate 946,104 of NZ_JACHNB010000001.1, read as the reverse complement.
TGGGCAACGGGGTGGGCGACTTCTTCGCCCAGATCTGGCTCTACGCCGGCTGCGCGATCGTCGGCACCCTGCTCGGTTACTGGACCGCGGTGCTGCTCGGTCTGGACTACCGTTCCCGCTCGCTCAAGGCGTACAGCGAGCGCCGGACCGCCAAGCCCCGCCGGATCGTCCGCCGCTAGACCGGCGCCTCGCGGGTGAGATAGGTGTGATGGGTGCTGAAACCGAGCCGGCCGTAAAGCGCCACCGCGCCGGTGTTCCGCTCCTCCACCTGCAGGTATGCCCGGGTCGCGCCGTGCTGCGCGGCCCACTGCGCCAGCCCGCGGACCACGTGCCGGCCCAGACCGCGCCGTCGCGCGGCCGGCGCGGTCTGCAGCAGCGAGACGCCCAGCCAGCGGTCCGGTCCGGTGATCGCGCCGCGGGCGACCGCGATCAGGTCACCGTCCGCGTCGCGGACCTGAGCGAAGACCTTGTCCGGTACGCCGGTCAGGATCCGGACGGCGGCCTCCGGCAGCTCGCCCTTGTGCGCCGCGACCATGGTGAACCAGTCGTCGCCGGGGGAGTCGGCCAGGCCGACCGGCGGCAGGTCGGCGCGGGCCGCGGCGGCCAGCAGCGGGGCCAGCGGCGCGGTCTGCACCAGGGTGAGCGGCCGGGCGGTCCAGCCCCGCTCGTCCAGCATCGCGTTGACCGGGGCGGCCAGCGGCATCGGCGCGTTGACCAGCGGGCGCTGGCCACGGTCCCGGTACCACCGCTCGACCGCGTCGATCGCCGCCTCCAGTGGGCGGTCCGGGTCGCCGACCGCGAGCGCCGAGTTGGCCCGGCCGGTCCAGTTGTCCGCCGCGCGCAGCAGCCAGTTGCCCAGGGTCGCGCGGACCGGGGCCGGCCAGGCCGCGTCGGCGGCCAGCTCCAGGGCGATCACCGCGGCCGCGTGCGGGCGGCGGGCCGGCGGCACCCGCTTGGCCCGGTGCACCTCGCGCAGCGGCACCCGCAGGGTGCCCTTGTCGGTCGCGATTGTGAGATCGGTCTCGGTGAGGTCGACGAGCTCGCCCAGCGCATCCGTGTAGAGCGGGCGATCCTCGGATACGCCTACAATTCGCCGTACCACCACCCGGTGTCCCACATCCTGCTGTCGGAGCACGTATTACCTCCTTCGGCGGGAATACTAGGCTCTGCATTTGTCGTCGGCGGTCCACGCGGCGCGGCTTTGAAGGGAAAGACCCGTGACCTACATCATCGCTGAGCCCTGCGTCGATGTTCTCGACAAGGCATGCATCGAGGAATGCCCGGTCGACTGCATCTACGAGGGCAACCGGATGCTCTACATCCACCCCGATGAGTGCGTGGACTGCGGGGCGTGCGAGCCGGTCTGCCCGGTCGAGGCGATCTTCTACGAGGACGACGTCCCGGAGCAGTGGAAGGACTACACCAACGCGAACTACGAGTTCTTCGAGGATCTCGGTTCGCCCGGTGGCGCCTCCAAGGTCGGCAAGATCGAGAAGGACGCGACGTTCGTCGCCGCTCAGCCGCCGCGTGGGGACGCACACTGAGCGCTCTGTCGTCGGCCCTGCCGGATTTCCCCTGGGACCTGTTGGAGCCGGCCAAGACCCGCGCCGCCGCCCACCCGGACGGCATCGTCGACCTCTCGGTCGGCACGCCGGTCGATCCGGTCCCACCGGTCATCCGGCAGGCCCTCGCCGAGTCCGCCGACACGCCCGGCTATCCGCTGACCGCCGGCACCGCGACCCTGCGGGCCGCGATCGCCGGCTGGCTGGCCCGGGCCTGCGGCGCCTCCGGTGAGCTCGGGGTGCTGCCCACCATCGGCTCCAAGGAGCTGGTCGCCTGGCTGCCGACGCTGCTCGGCGTCGGCCCCGGCGACCGGGTGGTCATCCCTCAGGTCTGCTACCCGACGTACGAGGTCGGCGTGCGCCTGGCCGGCGCCGAGGTGATCCGGTCCGACTCGCTCACCGCGGTCGGGCCGGCCCCGGTCAAGCTGGTCTGGATCAACTCGCCGTCCAACCCGACCGGCCGGGTGCTCCCGGCCGAGCACCTGCGCAAGGTGGTCGCCTGGGCCCGCGAGCGCGGCGCCGTCGTGGTCAGCGACGAGTGCTACCTCTCCCTCGGCTGGGAGACCGAGCCGGTCTCGGTGCTCGCCGACGAGGTGACCGGCGGCGACTACACCGGCGTGCTGGCCGTCCACTCGCTCTCCAAGCGCTCCAACCTGGCCGGCTACCGCGCCGGTTTCCTCGGTGGTGACCCGGCCCTGGTCGGCGAGCTGCTGGCGGTGCGCAAGCACGCCGGCATGATCGTGCCGGCGCCGGTGCAGGCCGCCATGGTGGCCGCGCTGACCGACGAGGAGCACGTGGCCGTCCAGCGCGAGCGTTACGCGGCGCGCCGGGAGATCCTGCGGTCCGCCCTGGTCAAGGCCGGTTTCGAGATCAGTCACTCGGAGGCCGGGCTCTACCTGTGGGCGACCCGCGGCGAGGACTGCTGGCAGACCGTGGACCGGCTGGCCGAGCGGGGCATCCTGGCCGCGCCGGGCGCGTTCTACGGGCCGGCCGCCGCCCAGCACGTCCGGATCGCGATGACCGCGACCGACGAGCGGGTGGCCGCGGCCGCCGACCGTCTGGCCGAGGGGATCTAGCGCGATGGAGCGTCTCCCGGTCGTCGTCGCCAGGGGTGAGGCGGTCCGGGAGGTGCTGCCCGAGCAGGCGGTCGTGCACGTCGAGTCGACCGCCAAGGGCCGCAGCCGCGAGTCGGTGCTGGAGCGGCTGACCGAGCGGTCGGCCGCGATCGGCGCCGTTCTCGACCGGTTCGCCGCCGCGATCGAGCGGCGCGAGAGCGCCGGCTTCCACGTGCGCCCGCAGCTGAAGCGGCGCGGCGAGGAGGTCCTCGCCTACCACGGGGTGATCGCCACCCGGGTGATCGTCACCGACTTCACCGTGCTCGGCGACCTGCTGCTGCGGCTGGGTGGCGAGGAACTGACCACGGTGTCCGGCCCGTGGTGGCGGTTGCGTCCGGAGACCCGGGCGGCCGCCGAGGTCCGGCAGGCGGCGGTGGCCGACGCGCTGCGGCGTGCCGGTGAGTACGCGGCTGCGGTCGGTGCCCAGGTGGACAGCCTGCTGGAGATCACCGACTCGTTCGCCGAGGGCGGTTACGGCATGGCGGCCGGCGGCGCGGCGTTCCGGAACCTGTCCGCCGAGGACTCCGGCTCGCTGGAACTGGCGCTGGAGCCGGAGTTGCAGACGGTGCAGGCGGCCGTCCGGGTCACCGTCACGATCAGCCGGCCGACCCTGCCGATCTGAGCGTTCCGGGCACGCGCCACGCCCCGGTCGGCCAGACTCGACCGCATGCGCACGGGCCTCGGGCACCTGCTGCTGCAGGTGGCGAACGTGAATCCGCGCAGCGTGACGACGCACTCGGATCGCGTGCTGTACCGCTCGATCGGCGTCTTCATCCTGCTCTACTTCGTCTACGCGACGATCGGCGGCGCGGCGTTCATCGACGCCAGCAGCGGCTACCGGCATCCCTGGTACCAATGGCTGGTCGGCCCGCTGGTCGCGATCGGGGTGGTCGCCTACGACCGGGCCGTGGTCGGCCGGGTCGGGATCAACTACGAGCGGCTCGACTCCACCGACCCGCACCTGCTGCTGCGCCCGCCCACCGTCGGCCTCTACCTGGGCCGGGTCGGGCTGGCGCTGCTGTTCGCGGTGGTGGTGACCGAGCCGCTGATGCTCGCCCGGTACCGCGGCGAGATCGACGCCCGGCTCGCCGAGACGCACAACGCCCAGCTCAGCCGCCTCGACGCGGGCGGCGCGGTGGCCGGTTACCAGGCCCGGCTGACCGAGCTGCGGGCGCAGACCGGGGCCGACGACGCCGCGGTCCGCTCGCTCACCGATCGGGCGGCCGGCAAGCGCCATGACGCCCGTGCCCTCTACCGTCAGGCGCTGGCCGACTCGCGCGGCTCCGGGGTCACCCACAGCCCCGGCTGCCCGCGCGGCGGCTACTGCGACGACCTGGTCCACCGTTCCCGGTCGCTGGACGTCCAGGCCGCGGCGCTCGACCGGCAGGCCGCCCAGCTGCAGCGCGACCAGCGTCCGGAGCGCGCCGCCCGGGCCGCCGAGCAGTCCCGGCTGGCGTCCCTGCTCGCCGCCGAGCGGGCGGCCAACGCCGCGGTGGTGCGCGGCGACTCCGGCTTCGGTGCCCGGACCGCCGCGATGTGGCGCCTGGTCACCGCCGACTTCTGGGGGGTCGGCGTCTACTACCTGGGGATCGCGCTGCTGATGGTGGCGCTGGACTGCGCCGCGATCGGTCTCAAGTTCGCCTCCCGGGGCAACGCCTACGAGCGCACCGAGGCGCGCGCCGCCCGGCTCCGCGAGCACGAGGCGGCGCTGATCCACGAGCGCGAGGTGCACGACGCCCGCACCTACGGCGACGCCACCGCGAAGGTGGTCGCCGACGGCATCGAGGCGGCCAGCCACGACGCCCAGCTGGCCCGCGCCGCGACCGACCGGGCCCGCGCGGTTCTGCATACCGCGGTGGTGGTCGATCCGGCGGACCTGGAGCCGCGCTTCTACCGGGCCCGGATGGACGCCTGAACCGGCCGGTCGGTCATCGGCGTCCGAACGCCCAAGCGGCCCCGGCCGCCACCAGCCCGGCCCCGGCCGCGGCCAGCACGCCGTGGTGCTGCGACGCCCACAGCTGCACGCTGCGCGGCGTGGCCTGGTCGTCGAAGTCGCCGTGCGCGCCCGCGTCGGTGTTCTCGTCGGCCGGCTGCCACAGGTTGGCCGGCTGGTCCGGGGAGCGGCGCTCGTCGGTCTGCTGCCCCTTGAAGCCGGTCCGGGCCAGGTAGCGGTCCAGGATCCCGGGCGCGATCGCGTTCGCCGCCAGGGTCAGCGCGGTCGACCCGCCCACCCAGTACTCGCGGCGCTTCGGGTGGTCGGCGGCGTACTCGACGGCACGCGCGGCGATCTCCGGCTGGTAGATCGGCGCGACCGGCTGGGCCTTGCGCGGCAGCCGGGACAGCACCCAGCCGAACTGCGGGGTGTTCACCGCCGGCATCTGCACCATGGTCACGTGCACGTTGCTCTTCTCGTGCAGCAGCTCGACCCGCAGCGACTCGGTGAACCCCTGGATCGCGTGCTTGGCCCCGCAGTACGCGCTCTGCAGCGGGATCCCGCGATATGCCAGCGCCGATCCGACCTGCACGATCACGCCCTGGTCCCGGGTGCGCATCCGGGACAGCGCGGCCCGGGTGCCGTAGACGTAGCCCAGGTAGCTGACCTCGGTGGTGCGTACGAACTCCGGCATCTCGATCTCGACGAACGGGGCGAAGACGCTGGAGAACGCGTTGTTGACCCAGAGGCCGATCGGCCCGAGCTCCTTCTCCACCCGTTCCGCGGCGGCGTCCACCGCCTGGTAGTCGGCGACGTCCACCTCGATCGGCAGCGCGGTGCCGCCGGCCCGGCGGACGTCCTCGGCCGCGCCCTCCAGGCCTTCCTCGCCGCGGGCCAGCAGGGCGACGGTGTCGCCCCGGGCCGCCAGCCGCCGGGCGACCGCCCGGCCGATTCCACCGCTCGCGCCGGTCACTACCGAAATCCTGGTCATACCAGGTGATTGACCCGGATTCCGCGGCCGGAAACCTCAGCGCTCGGTGCCTCGCGCCCGCAGCGGCACGGTGAAGTTCGCGCCGACGCAGGACTGCGGCGTGCCCCGCTCCACGGCCAGTGCCCGGGGCAGCGTGAAGGCGCCGACGGTGTTCTTGGCGACCTCCCAGGAGACCGGGTACGAGGTCTGGTTGACCCGGACCCGCGGTGTCGTGCAACCGGCGTCCCGGTGCTCCGGGTCGGCCACCACGTTGCCCGGCCCGACCCCGATCGAGGTGATCCGGATCGGCACGTTCCGGTCGTTGGTGACGGTGACCAGCAGGTTCCCGTGGTCGCCGGGCCGCAGCACCTGCCCGAGGTCGGTGCGCCCGCGCAGCACCATGTCGATCGCCGCCGGGGCCGGCGCGGCGGCCGGGTCCGGCTGGGTGAGCCGCCAGTAGGCCCAGGCCGCACCGGCGTTGGCGAGCATCGCGGCGACCGCCGCCAGCCCCAGGATGGTCCGCGACCGCCGGTCGAACCGGCGCCGTCGCGGCTCCCGCACCTCCCAGGTGGGTTCCTCGTGGTCGGCGGGGTCCAGCTCGATCCGGACCTCCGGCTTGCGGCCCGCGCCGCCCGGATGGTTCGTCAGGACGTCACGCCGGATCACGAGTCCGCCCCCGAGGCGGCGGCCGCAGACGGGTCGCTCAGGTGTGGCATGCGGCTCGTTCCTCCTCGGACGCCGGTGGAAAAGGCCGGGCTGGCGTTCATACAACGTTCCCTGATAGAGATGTCCGATGTGATCGGTTTTCCGTCCGCCGTTGTAGGCGCATAAATCGGAACGATCTACCCAAGCGGTTTACCCCGCCGGAGGGATCGGCCACTCTCCAGGGTCGCCGCCAAAGTGTCCAAGATGCTCCTCGACACGCCAGCGACCTGCACGAACGCACTCCTAGCGGGCACCGCCCACCGCTTCAAATCCGCGGTCGTCTAACCACCGGTCACCGTCGGCTCGGCGCTGCCGGGGTCCTCCGTCCGCTCCGGCCCGTCCGCCGTCGCGGTCCCCGGCGCGGTCGCCTCGCTCGTCGGCCCGCTCGTCGCCCCGGGGGCCGCCCCGCGCGCCGGCCCGGTCGTGGGCCCGGCCGTCGGCCCGGTCGTCGGGACGCTGGTCGGAATCGGCCGCTCGCCGGCGCCCGCCTGGCCTCCCGGCGTCGCCTCCGGCGCCGATCCGCGAGGGCCGTCGCTGCTCACGGTCATTCCCGCGCCCCGCGCCGGTTCCGTGGTGCGGCTGTCCTTCTTCGGTACGAAGGAGACCGTCGCGCTCGCCGGCCCGACCCACCCGGACCCGGCGAGCGCCCGTACGACAAAGGTCCCACCGGTTCTGCCGGACGGGGAGTACGCACAGCTCAGCTGCGCCGTGCTGGTCTCGCAGACGGCGGTCTCGGCGGGTCCGGCCGTGGCCAGTACCCGGTATCCGCCGACTGCGGCCCCGGAGGCGAACCTCGCCTCGTCCCAGGAGAACCGGAACGTCCCGGCGGTCACCGTCAGGGCCAGGTTCTCGACGACCGGCATCCGCTCGGCCCGCACCGTCGCCCGGGCCGGTGCGGCGCTCACTGTCCAGGTGGCCCACGCGGTCACGCCGCTACCGGCCGCGATCGCGCCGGCCGCGACCGCCGCTACCAGGGCTGCCCCGGTCCGGCGCCTCATCGTGCCACCGTCCGCGGGTCCGCGGCCGGGTGCCGGTCAGCGGGCATCGCTGCGCCCGGTCGCGGTGAGCGGCACGGTGAACGTCGCGCCCACGCAGGCTCCGTCCGAGGCGTTGCTCATCCGGACGCCGTCCGTCACCCGGAAGGTCCCGGTCGACCGGGCGAGGATCCGCCACGAGACGGTGTTGGTCTGCTTGATCAGGGAGACGCCGGTGGTGCGACAGCCGGCGGCCTGATGTGCGGGATCGGCGACCACCGGGCCGGGGCCGGCAGCGGTCCGGGTGACCAGCACGGGGAACCGGTTCTCGTTGCGGATCGTCACGTAGAGGGCGCTTCGCCGGCCGGGATACAACGCCGCCTCGGGCCGGCCGGACAGCTGCAGGGCGAGCACCGTTCCGGCGGTGGCCGAGGCGCGTCCGGTGGCGGTGAGGCGCCAGCCGGCCCAGGCGATGCCGCCGCTGGTGACCAGGGCGGCCGCGATCGTCACGACGAGCACGGGTCTGGCCCGCGGCGATGATCTGAGCAAGGTCCGTGTCCTGTCTCGTGCGGAGGGCGGGAAGAGCTGCGGGGGACGCCCGCCAGGCGTCCCCCGCAGGTCCGGTCAGGAAGCGTTGCTCTGGGCGTCCAGCACGACGTTGAAGCTGAACGTGGCGCCGATGCAGCTGTCCTCCGCCGTGTTGTCCATGTGCAGCGACCGGGCGTAGGTGATGTCGCTCGATCCGTTCGCGGCGAGTTCGAGGCCGGTCGTGGGCATCGCCGCTTCCTCGACGAAGGTGACGCTGCCGGCGTTGCAGTCGCCGGAGGCGGTGATGTCGGTGAAGTCGATGTCGTGGATCACCACCGGGAAGGCGTTCGGGTTGGCGACGTGAAACTTGACGTCGACAGTCGCGCCCGGGGCCAGGCCGGGCGAGCTGACCGACGTGACCTGCAGCTGGGCGACCGAGTTGACCGCGCTGGCCTGTGCCTGCCCGGTGCTGGTCACGGTCCAGGCGGCCCAGGCGGCGCCCGCTCCGATGACGCCGACGGTGGCGACGGTGAGGACGGTGGCGGAACGCTTGGTCATCTTGCGCATGGGGAGGTTCCTCCTGGAACGGGTTCGCGGCGCGCGTTTCCCCCGGTTGCGGAGCGACGGAAACAGCGAGCGCGTCGTTGGATCGGGTGTCGCCGGAGCCGTCTGGCGTCCCGGCGCTGCGACAAAGATGGCTGACCGCCGCAGACCCGGCGATAGGGTGTCCGGGCCACCTGATCTGGATGATCCGTACGTTTCGCCGAACTGTTCCGGTTACCCCATACGCGTGGCGGAGGCCGAGAAGCCGCCCCATCCGGGCCCGTCGTGCCGCCCGCTGAGCTGCGGTGATCCGTAGATGCAGCCGGCAGCGCCCGCGCGCAAGCCCGAACAGCTCTCATGCGACGGGGACAGCTCAGCGAAGCAGCGCCGCGATGGTTGAGAGGTGAAGTTTTCCGGGTCGAGATGCCGGCCGCCGACCCGAACGGGTTAAGCCGATCGCCGCCCGCGTCCCCTGAAAGAGGCTTCCGATTTATGCCTCTGTCAGCCGCCGAACCCGAAGCCGGAGGCGGCGTGCCCGTGAACTCGCCGCCCGCGCGGGCTGAAGCGTCCGTCGAGCGCCGGGTTCGCAGGCAGCGGTGTCGTTGGACACGCCGCGGGTGCCAGGTCGTCGGGCCCGAGCAGGCGGCGGTGTCCTGGGAATCGCCGCAGGCGCGGGGGCGTCGGGCTGAGGAGGCAGCGGTGTCGTTGGACTCGCCGCTGGCGCGGGGCGTCGAGTCGGGGGCGGCGGTGTCGTTGGACTCGCCGCTGGTGCGGGGCGTCGGGCTGAGAAGGCGGCGGTGTCGGTGGACTCGCCGTTGGTGCGGGGGCGTCGGGCTTAGCCGAAGGCGGTGACGGGGAAATCGCCGCGGGCGCGGGCTATGCGTCTGCCGGGCGCCGGGCCTGGAGCAGGAAGCGGTGTGCGCGGGCGGTGAACTCGCCGCGGGCTCGGATGACCGCGGTGAGGCGGGCCAGCTCGCGCTCGTACTTCTGCGGGCTGAAGTCGCGGACCTGCCAAGGCACCGTGCGCAGGTGGTGCACCACGGCCCGGATGTCGCGGAAGGCGAGACCCGGGTGCTCCTCCCGGACGTCGGTCACCTGCAGCCCGGCCGCGGTCAGAGCGGCCGCCGCGACCTCGGCGTCCCAGCGGCGCGGGTGCGGCGGCGGGGCGCCGAGTGCGTCGTTCAGCTCGGCCAGGTCGTCGCTGCCGACCTGCTGGGTGAGCAGCACGCCGCCGGGTTTGAGCAGGCGGGCGATGTCCGCCGCGGGGAGTCGCCCGTGCCGGCTCAGCACCAGGTCGAACTCGTCCTCGCCGGCGGGCAGCTCGGTGAGCACCTCCACGCCGAACGGGGCCAGCCGCTCCCGCGCCGCCGGCGTGTTGCGGGCCCAGCTCTCCACCGCGACGGTGTGCGCGGGCAGCGGGACGAACTCGGCCAGCAACTCGCCGCCGCCGGTGTCCAGATCGAGCAGGCTGCCCGCGGTGCGCACCAACGGCCGGGCGATCTCCGGGAACGACCAGGACGGCTCGGACGCGACGGCCAGCCCGTCCAGCCAGGCGAACTCCCACCCGGTCATGGACGCGCCGGCAGCCGTGGTGTTGAGGTGGTCATCCGGCGGGCTGTTGCGCACACGCCGACGGTAACCAGAGCGGTCGCTCAAAGTCCCGGTGGTCTCACCGTTCACGGAAGTCGTGGCTGAACCGTGTTCAATCCGCGACTAAACGCGCAGCGCGGTCAGGCGCGGACCGGCATGAGCAGGGAGAAACGGGAATCGTCCGCGGCGCTCCGGATGGTCAGCGGCTGGACCGGACCGTCCAGGTCGAGCAGCAGCTGGCCGGGGCCCCCGGCGTCCACCGCCTGGAGCAGGAACTCCCGGTTCACCGCGACGTGGGCGTCGCCGCCGGCGGTCCACTCGCCCTCGTCGGCCAGCCGCAGCTCGCCGCCCGGGGCCACGGCGAGGATGGTGACCGGATAGTCCGCGCCCTCGTGCTCACGCCGCACCTCGGGGGCGCCGGTGACCAGCGCCCGCAGCCGGTCCGGGTCGACGGTGAGCCGGCGGGCCGCCGTGCCGTCCGGGGCGATCAGCCGGCGGTAGTCCGGGAACTCCACCTCCAGCGGTTCGGTGCGCAGCTCGGGGCCGGTGCCCTCCGCCCGTACGCAAGAAGGATCGATCTCGAGGGTCAGCGAACCGGAAGTGAACTGACGCAGCTCGTCGGCGAAGGCGACGGGCAGGTAATGCCGGGCGGCGGGGCCCTCGACCGTGGCCGGGGCGGTGGCCACGGCGAGCCGGTAGCGGTCGGTGGTGACCAGGGTCAGCGTGCCGTCGCCGGTCTCGAACAGCACGCCGCCGGGGAACGGCAGGCCGGGGACCGGATCGGTGGTGGCGAACCGGACCGCGTCGAGCGCGGCCCTCAGGTCGGCGGCGGACAGGGTGACTCGGGTCATCGGGCTCTCCTCCAGATCGAGCAGGGTGTGCAGGCGGAGGAGCTCACGGCGGGCATCGGCGAGCCCGGCCTCCAACCGGGCCAGATGATCGTCGAGCCGCTTGCGGACGGCCTCGGGCCGCTCGAGGTCGCGCACGACCTGCGCGATCTCGGCGACCGGCATGCCGACCCGCCGCAGCCCGGCGATCAACCGGGCGGCCTGGACCTGCTCGGCGGAATAGCGCCGGTAGCCGGTGACCGGGTCGACCACGGCCGGGACCAGCACGCCGGCGCCGTCGTAAAAGCGCAGCGCGCTGACCGTCAGGCCGCTGGCCCGGGCCGCCTCGCCGATGGTCCGCATCTCGCTCCTCACACCTACTGACCCTGGTCCCTCGAGTTGGTGGAGGGTCAAGCCTCAGCCACCCAGCAGGAGTGTTGCGGCCACCACAGCCATCACCACGGCGATCAGACCGTCCAGGATCCGCCACGCCCCGGGCCGGGCCAGCAGCGGGCCGAGCCGGTGCGCACCCAGGCCGAGCACGGCGAACCAGGACAGGCTGGCCGCCGCCGCGCCCAGGCCGAACAGCCAGCGGTGCGGGTGCTGCTGGGCGACCGAGCCGAGCAGCAGCACGGTGTCCAGGTAGACGTGCGGGTTGAGGTAGGTCAGCGCGAGCGTGGTGAGCAGGGTGGCGCGCAGCGTGGCGGGAGCCTTGCCGGCCGGGTCCAGGCTGCCGGTGGGGCGGATCGCGCGGCGGGCGGCGAGCACCGCGTACCCGGTCAGGAAGGCGGCCCCGACCCAGCGGATCGCGGTGACCAGGCCGGGCTGCGCCGCGATGATCGCGCCGAGGCCGGCGATGCCCGCCGAGATCAGCGCCAGGTCGGAGAGCGCGCAGGTGAGCACGACCGGGATGACGTGTTCGCGGCGCAGCCCCTGGCGGAGGACGAACGCGTTCTGCGCCCCGATGGCGATGATCAACACGGCGGAGGCGATGAAGCCGGCGACGGCGGAGGTGAGCACGGGTCCGACGGTAGGGTTCACCCGGCTGTGCAATCCAGCTAAAGATTTTCAGGATGAATTAGCGATACTTAATCGCGTGGACCAGGTGCAGCTCGAGACCTTCCAGGCAGTCGTGGAGCAGGGCAGTTTCGAGGCGGCCGCGCGGGCGCTGCACGTCACCCCATCGGCGGTCAGCCAGCGGATCAAGGCACTCGAACGAGCGGTCGGCCAGGTGCTGGTGCGCCGGGCGAAACCGTGCACGGCGACCGTGGCGGGCGAGGCGCTGATCCGGTTCGCCGGGCAGGTGGCGCTGCTCGAGCGGGAGGCGCTCGCCCAGGCCCGGGGCGGCACCCGGGTCTCGATCGTGGTCAACGCGGACTCGCTGAACACCTGGTTCCTGCCGGTGCTGACCCGGGTGCCGGGCGCCACCTTCGAGATCCACACCGACGATCAGGACTACACCGCCGACCTGTTGCGGTCGGGGACCGCGATGGCGGCGGTGACCGCGGAGAACGTCGCGGTCCAGGGCTGCCGGGTGGAGCGGCTGGGGGCGATGCGTTACCTCGGGATCATCGCGCCCGGGGTGGACTTCGCGTCGGCGCCGATGGTCGTCTACAACCGCAAGGACCGGTTGCAGCACCGGTTCCTGGAGGTGGTCGGGGCCTCCGCGGCCGGTCGGCCGATCCATTACGTGCCGGCCGCCGCCGCCTTCAACGAGGCGATCCGGCTGGGCCTGGGCTGGGGAACGGTCCCGGAGCAGAATGCCGGGCCGCTGCTGGAGTCCGGGGAGTACGTCGAGATGTTCCCGGGTGAATACCTGGACATCCCGCTCTACTGGCAGTACTGGCGGATCGAGTCCACCCTGCTCAACGAGCTGACGGCCGCCGTGCGCACGGCGGCCGCCCAGGCCCTGCGCTGACCACCGGACGCAATGCCCGCCGAGCGCAGCGAGGCCATGACTCAGTTCGCGTGCAGCGCCGAGTTCAGCTCGATGCCGGTGCCCTTGCGCGGACGGGCCTCCAGGGCGCCGGTGACCGAGTTCCGCCAGAACAGGAGATTGTTCACACCGGACAGCTCGATGGCCTTCACCACACGGCCGTCGGGCAGCGCCACCTTCGACGACGCGGTGATGTAGGTGCCCGCCTCGACCACGCAGTCGTCGCCCAGCGAGATGCCGACACCCGCGTTCGCGCCGAGCAGGCTGCGCTCGCCGATCCGCACCTTCTCCTTGCCGCCGCCGGAGAGGGTGCCCATGATCGACGAGCCGCCGCCGATGTCCGAGCCGTCGCCGACCACCACGCCCTGCACGATCCGCCCCTCGACCATCGAGGTGCCCAGCGTGCCGGCGTTGAAGTTGACGAATCCCTCCTGCATGATCGTGGTCCCCGGGGCCAGGTGGGCGCCCAGCCGGACCCGGTCCGCGTCGGCGATCCGGACCCCGCTCGGTGCGACGTAATCGGTCATCCGCGGGAACTTGTCGATGCCGTAGACGGCCAGGTGCCGGCCGGCGGTGCGCTCCAGGAAGCGCAGCTCGTCGACCCGGTCCGGCGGGCACGGGCCGGCCGAGGTCCAGGCCACGTTCGCCAGCAGGCCGAAGATGCCGTCCAGGTTCAGCTCGTTCGGCCGGACCAGGCGGTGCGAGAGCAGGTGCAGCCGCAGGTACGCCTCGGCGGTGTCGGCGATCGGCTCGGCCAGCGACTTGATCGAGGTGCGGACCTCGACGGTCGAGAGTCCGGGCAGCAGTTTCGGGCCGGTCAGGCCGGCCGGCAGCACCGGCGGCTCGGCCGGCTCGTCGCCCAGGCCCAGGAATCCGGCCGGGAACCAGGTGTCCAGCACCTGTCCCTCGGCGGTGACGGTGGCGAGGCCGATGCCCCAGGCGGGCGAGGTCGAGATCGCGGTATCCACGAGGTGAACCCTACTAAAGCCGAGGGGTCTCGATCGGGCGCGTCCGGTGCTCGGGACGGCCTTGTATGGTGCGGTCATGGCCAACCCGCTTACCCCGGACGTGTTGGTCGACCCGGTCGAGCTGACTCGCGCCCTGGTCGACATCGAGTCCGTGTCCCGCGACGAGAAGGTGATCGCCGACTGCGTGGAGGACGTCCTCCGCCGGGCCGGCCACCTGACCGTCGAGCGCGTGGGTCACACCGTGATGGCCCGCACCGAGCTGGGCCGCGGCCAGCGGGTCGTGCTGGCCGGCCACCTGGACACCGTGCCGATCAACGACAACTGGCCGTCCACTGTCGTCGACGACCTGATCTACGGCTGCGGGACCTCGGACATGAAGTCCGGCGTCGCGGTCGCCCTGCACCTGGCCGCCACCCTGCCCGACCCGGCGTACGACGTGACCTACCTGTTCTACGAGGCCGAGGAGATCGAGTCCGAGTACAACGGGCTGAACCTGGTCGCCGCCGCGCACCCGGAGTGGCTGCGGGCCGACTTCGCGGTGCTGCTGGAACCGACGTACGGGGTGGTCGAGGCCGGTTGCCAGGGGACCATGCGGGCGCTGGTGCGCACGCACGGCCGCCGGGCGCACACGGCCCGGGCCTGGCGCGGGGTGAACGCGATCCACGCCGCCGGCGAGGTGCTGCGCCGGCTCGAGGACTACCACCCGCGGACGGTGACGATCGACGGGTGTACGTACCGGGAGGGGTTGAACGCGGTCCGGATCTCCGGCGGCGTGGCCGGCAACGTGGTCCCGGACGAGTGCGCGGTCGAGGTCAACCTGCGGTTCGCCCCGGACCGTTCGGAGAGCCAGGCGCTGGCCCACCTGCACGAGGTGTTCGACGGCTTCGAGCTGGAGATCACCGACTCGGCGCCGGGCGCGCTGCCGGGACTGGCCGCCCCGGCGGCCCGCGAGTTCCTCACCGCGGTCGGCGTGGCCCCGGCCGCCAAGCTGGGCTGGACCGACGTGGCCCGGTTCGCGCAGCTGGGCATCCCGGCGCTCAATTACGGGCCGGGCGACCCGGCACTCGCGCACGCGCCGGACGAGCACGTGGAGATCGGCCAGATCCGGGACGGCGCCGCGACGCTGCACCGCTGGCTGGCCGGTTAGCTCCCGGTCAGGCCTGCGGGACGGCGACTCGGCCGATCGCCCGCTGCGGCACCACCAGCGGCAGCTCCGGGGGCGGGATCTCCATCGTCGTCTCCAGGTCGACCGCGGGTTCGTCGTGGCGGGCGGCGAAGGCCATGCGGCGTTCCTCCACCACCAGCTGGATCCGCCGCTGCATACGACGGTGCATCTTGAGACGCTCGTAGCGATTCGTCACGGTGGCCGCCCTTTCACCGGGACACCCCGACTCGGGTGCCGTGCCTGCCGTGTGGACGCGGTTCGGTAACTGTATAGACGCGCCAGAGCTACCGTCCGTTGCTTCAATCTGGCAAAAAGGTCTCCGAGTCGCAATCCTCTTGCCGAAACGCAGCCGGTTATTCACCTCGTACTGACCGTCCGCACTACCTTGGACGCATGACGGAGAGCACCAACGGGCGACCACCGGCCACGCCACAGCGTCATCGAGGTGCGGTCACGCTGCGTCGGGAGGCCGTGCCGCCCAGTACCGCTGACGAGAAACTTCTCGATTCCCACCATCGCGGTGAGTGGAAGACCAAGGACGCCTGGCGCGCGCTGCGGATACTCTCCGAGTTCGTCGAGGGCTTCGACACCCTGGCCGACCTGCCACCGGCGGTCAGCGTCTTCGGCTCGGCCCGCAGCGCACCGGACAGCCCGGAGTGCGAGCTGGCCACCGGCCTGGGCGCCGCGCTCGCCGAGGCGGGCTACGCGGTGATCACCGGGGGCGGCCCGGGCGTGATGGAGGCGGCGAACCGGGGGGCCACCGAGGCCGGCGGGATGTCCGTCGGGCTGGGCATCGAGCTCCCGTTCGAGCAGGGTCTCAACGACTGGGTCGACATCGGCATCGACTTCCGTTACTTCTTCGTCCGCAAGACCATGTTCGTCAAGTACGCGCAGGCGTTCGTGGTGCTGCCCGGCGGCTTCGGCACGCTGGACGAGCTGTTCGAGGCGATCACCCTGGTCCAGACCCGGAAGGTGACCCGGTTCCCGGTGATCCTGATGGGCGTCGACTACTGGAGCGGCCTGCTCGACTGGATCAAGCGGCGGATGCTCGACGAGGGCAAGATCAGCGAGGCGGACCTGGACCTGATCCAGGTCACCGACGACGTCGCCGAGGCGGTCCGGATCATCGTGGAGGCCGAGGCGGCGCAGGTGTCCTCCTGATGGCGGCGATCTGCGTCTTCTGCGGCTCGTCGGACACCCTGGAGCAGCGCTGGCTGGACCTGGCCGCGGCGACCGGGCGGGCGCTCGGCGAGCGGGGTCACACCCTGGTCTCCGGCGGCGGCCGGGTCGGCATGATGGGCACGGTCGCCGAGGGCGCCCGGGCCGGCCGCGCGCACACCCTCGGGATCATCCCGCAGTGCCTGGTCGACTGGGAGGTGGCCGACACCGCCTCGGACGAGCTGATCGTCACCACCGACATGGCCGCCCGGAAGAACGTGATGATCGAGCGGTCGGACGCGTTCCTCACCCTGCCCGGCGGCCTCGGCACCCTGGACGAGCTGTTCGAGGTGTGGACCACGGCGACGCTCGGCGTGCACCGCAAGCCGATCGTGCTGCTCGACCCAGACGGCTTCTACGACGGCCTGATGACCTGGCTGACCGGCCTGGTCGGCACCAAGTTCGTCCGGGCCGGGGCGATGGAGACGGTGCTGGTGGCCCGGACCGTCGCCGAGGCGCTGGACGTGATCGAAGCCGCACTGCCGGCCCCGGAGGGGTGACCTCCCGGAATCGTCATACCGGCGTGCTCTCATAGATGCCGTGAGCACGCCGGCCCCCCAGTCCCCGGTGCGCCGGCCGGCCTATCGCCTGGTCCGGCGCCCGCGCCCGGCCACGCCCGAGGTCCGCCCCGACCCGGTGCAGGCCCGGGTGGTGGCGCACACCACCGGCCCGCTGCTGGTGGTCGGCGGCCCCGGCACCGGCAAGACCACGGCGCTGGTCGAGGCGGTCGCCGCCCGGATCGCCGAGGGCGTCGACCCGGAGCGGATCCTGGTCCTCACCTTCGGCCGCCGGGGTGCCGCCGCGCTCCGCGACCGGATCGAGGCCCGGGTCGCCGACGTGCCCGGGCGGATCGTCCACGAGCCGCTGGTGCGGACCTTCCACGCGTTCGCGTTCGGGCTGCTCCGCCGGGCCGCCGCGGAGCACGGCGAGCCGGCCCCGCGGCTGCTCACCGGCCCTGAGCAGGACCTGATCATCCGTGAGCTGCTCGCCGTGGTGGAGGACCCGGAGGCCGCCGACACCATCGGCTGGCCCGAGTCGCTGCGCCCGGCGCTGCCCACCCGCGCCTTCGCCCAGCAGCTGCGTGACCTGATGCAGCGGGCCGCCGAGCGCGGGGTGGGCGCCATCGAGCTGGCGCGTTACGCGGCCCGGCTGGGCCGTGACGACTGGGCCGCCGCCGCCCGCTTCCTGGAGGAGTATGTCGCGGTTCTCTCCCTCCGCGACGCCACCACCCGTGGCTCGGTGGCCTATGACCCGGCCGAGCTGGTCCGGGCCGCCTCCGGCCTGCTCGCCGACGAGCCGGACCTGCTGGCCGCCGAGCGCCGCCGGTTGGCCTATGTGTTCGTCGACGAGCTCGCCGAGACCGACCCGGCCCAGATCGACCTGCTCGCCCAGGTCGCCGGCGGTGGCAAGCCACTGGTCGCCTTCGCCGACCCGGACTCGTCGATCTTCGGCTTCCGGGGCGCCGACCCGGAGGTGGTGGCCGCCTTCCCGGCCCGTTTCCGCACCCCGACCGGCGCCCCCGCCGAGACGATCACCCTGCACACCAACCACCGGTCGGCTCCGGCCCTGCTCACCGCCACGTCCGGGGTGGCCCGCCGGATGCGCGGCCGGTTCGCCCACCGCCCGATGGTCCCGCCGCCCCCACCGGCCCCGCCTCCGGCCCCGGCCGACCCCTCGGCGCCGGAGATCACCGGGGACGAGATCTCGCCGACCGGCCCGGTCGCCGAGGCCGTGGTGCGCACCTTCCGGTCGCCGGCCGCCGAGACCGCCTTCATCGCGCATGCCCTGCGCGAGGCGCACCTGCTCTACGGCGTGCCCTGGTCCCGGATGGCGGTGCTGATGCGGTCCGCCACCCTCCAGCAGCCCTCGGTCCAGCGGGCGCTGGCCGCCTCCGGCGTGCCGACCGTGATCCACGCCGAGGACCTGCCGCTGCACCTGCAGCCCGCGGTGGCGCCCTTCCTCCTGCTGCTGCGCTGCGCGCTGGACCCGGAGCTGCTCGACGAGGAGGCCGCCGTCGCGCTGCTGCACTCGCCGCTCGGCGGGGCCGACCCGCTGGCCGAGCGCCGGCTGCGCCAGGGCCTGCGCGCCCTCGCGGTGGCCGCCGGCGACCGGCGGCCGTCCGGCGAGCTGCTGGTCGACGCGGTCCGCGACCCGGCCGGCCTGGACCTGGTGGAGCGCCGCTGGGCCCGCCCGGCGCAGACCATCGCCCGCCTGCTCACCGTGGCCCGCACCGCCGCCGCCGAGCCCGGCGCCTCCGCCGAGGAGGTGCTCTGGACCGTCTGGCGGGCCAGCGGCCTGGCCGACCGGTGGTATGCGATGAGCACCGGAAACATCCGGATCACCGACCCCGCCCAGGCGGCCCGGGCCCGGCAGTGGCGCGCCGAGGCCGCCGACCGTGACCTGGACGCCATGGTGGTGCTCTTCGACGCGGCCGCCCGGTTCGTCGACCGGCTGCCCGGGGCCGGCGTCCGGGTCTTCCTCGACCACGTGCTCGGCCAGGACCTGCCGGCCGACACGATCGCCCCGAGCGCCGACCGCGGCGAGGCGGTCCGCCTGCTCACCGCGCACGCGGCGAAAGGCCTGGAGTGGGATGTCGTGGTGCTGGCCGGCGTGCAGGAGGGCATCTGGCCCGACCTGCGCCTGCGCGGCAGTCTGCTCGGCTCGGAGCGCCTGGTCGACGCGGTGGCCGGCCGTCCGGCGTCCGGTTCGGAGGCGATCGTCGCCGAGACGTCCGCGCTGCTCGACGAGGAGCGCCGCCTCTTCTACGTGGCCACCACCCGGGCCCGCCGCCGGCTGGTGGTCACCGCGGTGGCCTCGGCCGGCACCGGCGGCGCGGCGATCGAGGAGCAGCCCAGCCGCTTCCTGACCGAGCTGGCCGCCCCGGGCCCGCAGCCCCCGCCGCCGGACGACGACCCCGGCGCCGAGGCCCCGCTGCCACCGGAGCCCACCGACCCGGACGATCCGGGCCCGACCGGCGACACGCCGCCGCCGGAGCCGACCGATCCGGACGATCCGGGCCCGACCGGCGACACGCCACTGCCGGAGCCGACCGATCCGGACGATCCGGGCCCGACCGGCGACACGCCGCCGCCGGAGCCCACCGGCGACACGCCGCCGCCGGACGACCCCGGCGCCGCGGACCTCCCACCGCGCCCGGAGCCGGCCGATGCCGCGAGCCGGTCCGGGGAGCCGGCGCTGACCGGCCCGGAGCACGAGCGCCGGGACGAACCGGGAGAAGCTAATGAACCGGACGACCTGGACGACCCGGAGCTGACCGTCGGCCGAGCGCCCCGGGCATTGACCCTGGCCGCCCTGGTCGCCGAGCTGCGTACCGTCGTCGTGTCCGCCGCGGAGACGCCCGCCCGCCGCCGCGCCGCGGCCGCTGAGCTCGCCCGCCTGGCGTCCGCCGGCGTGCCCGGCGCGCATCCGGACGAGTGGTGGGGGCTGCGGCCGCTCTCCGACGACCGGCCGCTGGTCGACGACGGCGAGCCGGTCAAGGTCACCCCGTCGGCGATGGAGAGCGCCCTCCGCTGCAGCCTGCGCTGGCTGCTGGAGCGACACGGCGGCGCGGCCCCGTCCGGTCCGGCGCAGGGCATCGGCAACCTGGTGCACGCCGCCGCGATGCTCGCCGAGGACGCCCACGCCGACCGGGAGAAGCTGGTGGAGTACGTCTCCGCCCGGTTCGACTCGATCGAGCTGGCCGCCCGCTGGATGGCCGGCCCGGAGCAGGAGCGTGCCCAAGCCATGGTGGACAAGCTGCTGCGCTGGCTGGCGGCGAACCCGCGGCGGCTGCTGGCGATCGAGCACGAGTTCACCGTCCGGCTGGAGGACGAGCACCGCCCGATCCAGCTCACCGGCCGGGTCGACCGGCTGGAGATCGACGAGGCCGGCCGGCTCGTGGTGATCGACCTGAAGACCGGCAAGTCCACCGCGCTCTCCGCCGAGGTCGCGGAGAACCCGCAGCTCGCCGGCTATCAGGCGGCGGTCGACGCGGGCGCGTTCGGCGATTTCGGCGTGGACAGCGGCGGCGCCGCCCTGGTCCAGCTCGGCCCGGGCAAGGAGGCCCGGGAGCAGATGCAGGTGCCGATCACCGAGGCCACCGACCCGCAGTGGGCCTATCAGATGGTCCGCCGCACCGCCGACACGATGGCCGCCGCCACCTTCTCCGCGGTGGCGAACAGCCGCTGCCGGGTCTGCCCGGTGCGCACCAGCTGCCCGGTCTCCGGCAAGGGGCGCCAGGTCGTGGAACCACCGAAGGATCAGCGATGAGAGCAGACGCCGGCCCCCGCTTCACCCCGGTCGAGCTGGCCCGCCTGCTGCGCCTTCCGACGCCCACCGACGAGCAGGCCGCGATCATCGCGCACCCGGTGAAACCGCTGCTGGTGGTGGCCGGCGCCGGTTCCGGCAAGACCGAGACGATGGCCTCCCGGGTGGTCTGGCTGGTCGCCAACGGCTATGCGCACCCCGGTGAGATCCTCGGCCTCACCTTCACCCGCAAGGCGGCCGGCGAGCTGGCCCACCGGGTCCGCACCCGGCTCGGCCAGCTGACCCGCCGGCTCGGCCGGGACGACGCGCTGGCCGGCGAGGCGACCATCTCGACCTACCACTCGTACGCCGCCCGGGTGGTCACCGAGCACGGCCTGCGCGCCGGGTTCGAGCCGTCCGCCCGGCTGCTCACCGAGGCGGCCCGCTGGCAGATCGTGGATTCCCTGGTCCGGGCCTACACCGGGGAGATGACCGGGCTGAACCGCGCGCCCGGCACGGTCACCGACGACGTCCTCGCGCTCTCCGCCGAGCTGGCCGAGCACCTGAAGTCGCCGGACGACCTGGCCGCCTGGACCGGCCGGTTCTTCGCCGAGGTGCAGTCGTTCCCCGGCCGGATGTACAAAGACGTCACCGAGATGCTCCGCCGGCAGCAGCACCGGCTCACCCTGCTGCCCCTGGTCCGCCTCTACGAGCAGCGCAAACTCGATCTGGAGGCGATGGATTTCGGCGATCAGATGGCGCGCGCCGCGCTGGTCGCCCGGGACCATCCGGAGGTCGGCCGGATCGAGCGCGGCCGGTTCCGGGTGGTCCTGCTCGACGAGTACCAGGACACCAGCCACGCCCAGGTGACGATGCTGAACAACCTGTTCGGCGGCGGTCACCCGGTGACCGCGGTGGGGGACCCGTGCCAGTCGATCTACGGCTGGCGGGGCGCGTCGGCCGGCACCCTGGAGCGGTTCCCCGACGAGTTCCCGGACGCCGCCGGCCGCCCGGCCTGGGTGCAGAGCCTGACCCGGAGCTGGCGCAACCGCCCGGAGATCCTCCAGGTGGCGAACGTGATCTCCGCCCCGCTGCGGGCCCAGGTCGGGACGCTGCAACCGGCGGATCGGGTGGCCGAGGCGGTGGGCGGGCGGACGGTCAGCTGTGCGCTGCTCACGACGTACGCGGAGGAGGCCTCCTGGATCGCGGACTCGATGCTGACCGCCTGGCGTCTGGTGGCCGGCATGCCGAAGGCATTGCCGGAGGAGATCCCCCTGGAGCGGCGCCCGACCAGCGCGGTCCTGGTCCGGGTGCGCAGCCAGATCCCGGTGATCGAGGAGGCGCTGCGCTCCCGCGGCCTGCCGGTCGAGGTGGTCGGGCTGGGCGGCCTGCTGGACACCCCCGAGGTCCGGGACGTGGTCTGCACGCTGCGGGTGCTGGCCGACCCGACCGACGGCGCGTCGCTGCTGCGCCTGCTCACCGGCGCCCGCTGGCGGATCGGCCCGCGCGACCTGGTCGCCCTGCACCGGAGGGCCCGGGCGCTGGCCGCCGACCGCGCCGCGCAGCACGCCGAGACGGCCGGGGAGCCGGACGCGGTGATGGCCGACCGGCTCGACGACGCCACGCTGGTCGAGGCGATGGCCGACCTGGGCAGCCCGCACCAGTACTCGATCGAGGGGTTCACCCGGCTGGCCGCCTACAGCCGGGAGCTGGGCGCCCTGCGGCAGCGCCTGGATCAGCCGCTGCCCGACCTGCTGGCGGACATCGAGCGGACCATCGGGCTGGACGTCGAGGTCGCGGTCCGCGGCTGGGCGGCCGGCGACGCCGGACTGGCCCGCGGTCACCTGGACGCGCTCGGCGAGGCCGCCACCCGCTACGTCAGCGAGAACGAGACCAGCACGCTCGCCGGGTTCCTGGCCTTCCTGGCCGCCGCCGAGGAGGAGGAGCGCGGGCTCGAGCCGGGCCAGGTCGACGTGGCCGAGGGCGCCGTGCAGATCCTCACGGCGCACGCCGCGAAGGGTCTGGAGTGGGACGTCGTCTCGGTGGCCGGCCTGTGCCGCGGCGTCTGGCCGGGTCTGGTCCGCGGCTCCGACCACTATCTGGGCGGCATCGGCGTGCTGCCGTTCCCGCTGCGGGGCGACGCGGCCGGGCTGCCCGAGCTGGACCTCGACGACGCGGTCGAGCAGAAGGACGTGAACAACGCGCTCACCGAGTTCGCCCGGGTCTGGCGCGAGCACGACGAGCGCGAGGAGCGCCGCCTGGCCTACGTCGCGATGACCCGCCCGCGCCGCCTGCTGCTCTGCTCCGGCTACTGGTGGGGCGACGGCGTGAAACGTCCGCGCGGCCCGTCGGTCTTCCTCGACGAGGTCCGCGCGACCTGCGAGGCCGGTGCCGGGGTGGTGACGACCTGGACCCCCGAGCCGGCCCCGGGCGCGACCAACCCGAGCGAGGAGCTGGTCGCCACCGCCGAGTGGCCGGCCGACCCGCTCGGCCTGCGCCGCCCGGCGATGGCCGCGGCCGCCGACCTGATCCGCCGCATGATCGCCGACCCGGACGCCTCCGCGGCCGAGGCCTTCGCCGACCTCGCCACGGCCCATCCGGAGGTCGCGGCCCGCGCCGGCCTCGCGGCCGACCTCGCCGGCCTGGCCGGCCACGGCTCCCTCCCGGCCGCTTCGGCGCCTTCCGCCTCGTCGCTTCCGGCCGCTTCTTCCCCAGGCCACCCCTTTGCGGTACGCCCGGAGCCCGCCGAGCACCCCTCCGCCGAAGCCTCGCCCGCCCCGCCTGCGGATCCCGCCGAGCCCGCGCCGGTCCCCGCCGAGTCCGCCCCGGTCCCCGCCGAGCCCGCGCCAGGCCCCGCCGAGTCCGCCCCGGTCCCCGCCGCGCCGGCGCTCGACCGGGACGCGCTGCTGGCCGCCGCGACCGCCGCCGACCGGGTCACCGCCGCCGTCGACCCGGACATCGCCCGCTGGCGCCGCGAGGCCCAGCTGCTGCTCGCCGAGCGCGCCGAGCGCACCCGCCAGGACGGCCCGATCGAGGTCGCCCTGCCCCCGCACCTCTCGGTCTCCCAGCTGGTCGTCCTCCGCCGCGACCCGCAGGCCCTGGCCCGTTCGCTGCGCCGCCCGCTCCCGCAGCGCCCGGCCCCGCACGCCCGGCGCGGCACCGCCTTCCACGTCTGGCTGGAGCAGCGGTTCGGCGCGGCCCGCCTGATCGACATCGACGAGCTGCCCGGCGCCGCCGACGACCAGGCGGCCGGCGACGAGGAGCTGGCCGAGCTGCAGGAGGCGTTCCTCACCGGTGAGTGGGCCGACCGCACGCCGATCGACGTCGAGGTCCCGTTCGCCACCACGGTCGCCGGCGTGGTGGTCCGCGGCCGGATGGACGCCGTCTTCGCCGATCCGGGCGACCGCTTCGACGTGATCGACTGGAAGACCGGCCGCCGTCCCACCGGCGCCGCCGCCGAGGCCGCCGCGGTGCAGCTCTCGGCGTACCGGATCGCCTGGGCCACGCTGGCCGGCGTCCCGGTCACCCGGGTCCGGGCCGGCTTCCACTATGTCCGCGAGCAGGTCACCGTCCGGCCCACCGACCTGATGGACGTGGCCTCCCTGACCGCCTTGATCACCGAGATCCCCGAGGAGGCCCTCTGACCGGGGCCGCGCCGGCTCAGGCCGTCTCCCGGACCCCGGCCGGGGCCTGATCCGGGGGCGCGCCGGCTCAGGCCGTCTCCCGGACCCCGGCCCGGGCCTGACCCGGGGCGCGCCGGCTCAGGCCGCCTCCCGGACCCCGGCCGCGGCGAGCAGGTGCAGCAACGCCGCCGCATACGCCTCGTCCGCCGACTCGCCCGGGAAACTGAGCGGCTCACCGAGCAGATCGAGCTCCACCCGGTACCCCTCGCCGTCCCGCCGCAGCGACCGGAACGTCCCGCCGAGCAGCTCCCGCAGCTGATCCTCGCGCGGCAGCCAGATGGTCTCCTCGATCTCCACGTCGTCGAGGGCCCACTCGGTCGTCCCGTTGAAGCCGATGATCCGGCCCTCCGGCCTGTCGTGGACCTGGATCGTCATGTTGCTGAGCACGAACATCTCGTCGTCGAGGTCCCGGTCGGGGATGGCGAACCGGTCGCCGAGCCGGGGCTTCCAGATCAGTCCGGCAGCTTTGAGCTGCCGCGCCTTGTGCATGCCGAGCACTTTTTGACCTCCGTACCCGTGCTAGGCTAACCAGCGTTGTCAGTTTGGTTCCCAAGTACTCAGGAGCGCCTGTGGGGAAGTCTGCCCCAGGCGCTCTTTGTCGTAACCCGGGTTTCTCCGGTACGGGCGATCAGTACGGCGACACGAGCCCCGCAGAATGCGGGTCTTATTACCTCGTTCTCGTCCAGAATGGGCGGAGAACGATCGACCGTCGAGGAGACGATCATGGTTACCGGCGTAGTGAAGTGGTTCAACGCGGACAAGGGCTTCGGATTCATCACCCCTGACGACGGCGGCGCCGACGTCTTCGCCCACTTCTCCGCGATCCAGATGTCGGGCTACCGCAGCCTGGAGGAGAACCAGCGGGTGGAGTTCGAGGTCACCCAGGGCCAGAAGGGCCCGCAGGCCGCGAACATCCGCGCTGTCTGATTAGCGCTCCTGCTCGGCGGCCACCGCCCGGTGGCTGCCGATAGCGCTTGGCTCGGTGCCGTACCCCTCGGGTACGGCACCGTTGTCGTTTCCGGCGACCCGCAGCCCCACCCCGCCTCGCGTCCGGACCGCACCGCGGCTCCCGGCGGTCCGGCTGGCTCTCCGGGGTGCCTCAGCCGCCCCGAGACACCCCGCAGGCCCAGCCGGGCAACCGCGGCGCGCGGCCGGCCGAGGCACAGGCAAGCGAAAAGGCGCCGAGGCACAGGCAGGCGAAGGGCGCCGAGGCACAGGCAAGCGAAAGGCCCCGGGCGCGCCCGGGGCCTTCAAAGATCGCTTTCGGTCAGACGGCCGCGGCGGGCCGGGGCAGCGGCGCGGTGCCGCCGAGGTGCGCCGGCAGCCACCAGCGGTCGTCGTCGTTCGCCGGCTTCTCCGGGTAGGCCCGCTGGACCGCGTCGAGCAGCGAGGACAGCCGCAGCTTGAGGGTCGCGGTGATCGCCTCCGGCGTGGCGCCCTCCGGCAGCGGGATCGCCTCGCCGATCTTGATCAGCACCGGCACGTGCCGCTTGGTGAGCTCCTTCTTCCGCCCCTTGGTCCAGAGCCGGTGCGGGCCCCACACCGCCATCGGGATCAGCGGCACGCCGGCCTCCTGCGCCATCCGCGCGGCGCCGGTCTTCAGCTCCTTGACGGTGAACGACTCGCTGATCGTCGCCTCCGGGAAGACGCCGACCACCTCACCGCGCTCCAGCGCCGTGGTGGCCTCGCGGAACGCCCCGGTGCCGGCCTTGCGGTCGACCGGGATGTGCCGCATGCCGCGCATCAGCGGGCCACTGATCTTGTGGTCGAAGACCGATTTCTTCGCCATGAAGCGAACCAGCCGCTTGGCCGGCTGGGCGCCCAGTCCGCAGAAGATGAAGTCGAGGTAGCTCGAATGGTTGCTGGCCAGGACCGCCCCGCCGGTGGTCGGGATGTGCTCGCCGCCCTCGACCTCGATCTTGAGGTCGAGCACGCGGAACATCGTCTTGGCCAAGGCGACGACCGGGGGATACACCAGTTCCATGGCAGCACGGTAGCGGACATTTCTGGGAAACGACTGGGCCGGGGCCACTTTCCCCCCAGGCGTTTCGGCGGCTGTCGGTGCCGTGGTGTTCACTGGTGGGCATGTCCGAGCCGCAGCCGCAGCCGCCCGTCTGGTCCCGGCCGGGCGGGACGTGGTCGTCGGGCACGGTGACCGCGTCCGGGGTGCCCTCGCTCGCGCCGCCGCCACCTCCGCCGGACCCGCCGGTGACGCCGCCACGGACCGGTCCGGAGCAGCGCCGCCGGCAGCTGCTGATCTTCGGCGGGATCGCCGGCCTGGTCCTGGCCGGCGGCCTGATCGTGCTGCTGGTGCTGACCTTCAGCGGGTCCGGCAACCCGTTTCGGGACAGGGCGTCCGCGCCCACCGACGTCCGCCCGCCGCTGGCCCAGGCCTGCCCGGCGCCGACCTCGTCGCCGAGCGACCCGGCCACCCGGCCGCCCGCCGCGCTGCCGCCGGTCACCGGCGCCCGGACGGTGGACGAGGAGGCCGGCATCTCCTACCGGAAGTACGGCGCGCCCTGGATCACCTGGGACGAGGTGTGGCGGGCCGGCACCCTCGAGGTGCCGTACAAGGTGGGCCAGCACTTCGTCACCGAGACCTACAGCGGCGGGCAGTACCACGCGTCGATCCTGTCCGCGGCGGTCCCGGCCGCCGACAACGACGCGGTCACGCTGGATCTGCAGTGCGTCGGCCGGCAGGTGGCCGCCGACGTCCGCGCCGAGTACTACCCGCAGCCCAACACGCTGGACCAGATCCGCGACGAGCTGACCACGCTGGGCGGCCGGCCGGCCTACGTGAGCGTGTTCCGGCTGCACTTCCGGGCCGCCGGGCTGACCGCCACCGAGGAGTTCTCCGCGGTCGCGGTGATCGACGTCGGCAAGCCCACCGCCGCGGTGCTCTACGTCTCGATCCCCGGCACCCACAAGCAGTTCGACCACGTGGTCGACGACGTGCTCGCGTCGGTCCGCCCGATCTGAGCCAGGCACGGCCGACAAGCAGAAACGCCGTTTCCGGTACGCCCAGCGCGTACCGGAAACGGCGAATCGCAAGCCGGAGCGGACCGGTCAGCTGCCGGTCAGTCCCCAGCGGCGGCGCAGCGCGCCGTCGGCCAGGTTGAAGAGCTGGTCGATCACGATGCCGATCACCAGCACCACCAGGATGTAGCAGATCACCAGCGGGGTGTCGGTCAGGTCGCGGGCGTTCTGCATCCGGACGCCGATGGACACCGTGCCGGGCACGATGACCAGCAGCTCACCGGCCATCAGGCTGCGCCAGGAGAACGCCCAGCCCTGCTTGAGCCCGGAGACGAAGCTGGGCAGCGACGCCGGCAGGATCAGGTGCCGGTAGCGGGACAGGCCCTTCATGCCCATCACCTGGCCCACCCGCAGCCAGGTCCGGGGCACGTAGTCGATGCCGCTGATCAGGCCGTTGGCCACCGACGGCGCGGCGCCGATCACGACCACGAACATGATCGCCTGCTCGCCGAGCTGGAACAGCAGGATGGCGAGCGGGAACCACATGATCGACGGCATCGTCTGCAGACCGGTGATCAGCGAGCCGATCGCGGCCCGCAGCGGCGCGAACCGGGACACCGCCGCGCCGATCACCGTGCCGATCGCCACCGCCAGCGCGAACCCGGTGATCGCCCGGGTCATGGTCAGCCGCACGCCGTCCCAGAAGTCGGCCGTGGTGACCAGGTCCCCGAGCTGCGGGAGGACCTGGAGCGGGGAGGGGAAGACGTAGCTCGGCTTCCATCCGCTGAGGTAGGCCAGCTCCCAGGCCAGCAGCACGATCGCGATGGCCAGCAGCTTCGGCCAGGCGCTCTGCCAGATCCGCAGGCCGAGCCGGCCCTTCTCCGAGCGGGGGGCGCGTTCGAGCGCGTCCAGGCCGCGGACCTCGTCCTCGCTCAGCGTCTTGATCTTCTGCGGCACCGGGCCGATGCCCTCGTCCCCGGCCAGGCCGTCCAGTCCGGCGCGGGCGCCCGCGTACTTCAGCGGGGCGGGGGGTTCAGTTGGCATGACGGGCGACCTCCGCGCGGAGCCGGTCGGTGATCTCGCCGGCCTGGGCGGAGACCTCGGGGGAGTCGATGCGCCGGGGGCGCGGGTGCTGGACCGGGAAGTCCTCGATCACCCGGCCGGGCCGGCTGCTCAGCAGGATCACCCGGTCGCCGAGGCGGACCGCCTCGCGGACGTTGTGGGTCACGAAGAGCACGGTCAGCTCCTGCTCGCGCCAGATCCGCTCCAGCTCGTCGTGCAGGATGTCCCGGGTCATCGCGTCGAGCGCCCCGAACGGCTCGTCCATCAGCAGCACGTCGGCGTCCTGGGCGAGCGCCCGGGCCAGCGCGACGCGCTGCCGCATGCCGCCGGAGAGCTCGTGCGGGCGCTTGTCGCCGAAGCCGCCCAGCCGGACGATCTCCAGCAGCTCGCCGGCCCGCTTCTTGCGCTCCGCCTTGCCGACGCCCTCCAGCCGGAGCGGCAGCTCGACGTTGCCGGAGACGGACAGCCACGGGAAGAGCGCGGCCTCCTGGAACATCAGGGCGACCTTGTGCCCGCCGGTCTCCAGGGTGCCGCCGCTGATCTGGTCGAGGCCGGCCACCAGCGAGAGCAGGGTGCTCTTGCCGCAGCCGGAGGCGCCCAGCAGGCAGACGAACTCGCCCTTGCGGACGTCCAGGGACACGCGGTCGAGGGCGAGCAGAGCATTGCTCCCCGACCCGTACGTCTTGGAGACGTTCTCGATGCGCACCACCGAGTCGGTGGCGACGCTGGTGGTCTCGAGGATGCTCATGCTCTACTCGCCCTCCCGTCAGTCCGTCAGGATGCCGCGGCGTCGCTGACCGCGGGCTGCCCGTTCGCCTTGAGCAGCTCGTTCAGCGGGCCGAGGTCGTAGATGCCCTTCAGGTCGACCGGCTTGAGCAGGCCGACCTCCTCCGCGTGCTTGGCGCTGGTGAACAGCGAGCCCGCGATCGGGTCGTTGGTGAACGTCAGGTTCTTGAACGCGGCGGTGAGGATCTCGTCCTTCAGCGGCTTGCTGGTCAGCGACTTGATCTGCTCGTTCGCCGCCTTCTGCGCGTCGGCGTTGTTGTCGGTGATGTACTTGACCGACGCGATGTGGCCCTGCAGCAGCTTCTTGACCGTGCCCGGGTACTCCTTGAGGAACTTCTGGCTGACGATCAGGTGCGTGGTGACGAACTGCTGGTTCGGCCACAGGGTCTTCTCGTCGACCAGCAGCTTGCCCTTGGACTCGAGCAGCATCTTGCTCAGGTTCGGCTCCGGCACCCAGGCGCCGTCGATCGAGCCCTGCGCGAAGGCCTGCACCGCGGTGGCGTTGTCCTGCGGCAGGATCGAGACGTCGCCGCCGCCGTTGGTGTCGGCGTTCAGCCCGTTCTCCTTGAGCCAGGCGCGCAGCGCGACGTCCTGGGTGTTGCCCAGCTGCGGGGTGGCGATCTTCTTGCCCTTGAGGTCGGCCGGGCTGTTGATGCCCTCCTTGACCACCAGGCCGGCGCCGCCGGAGGTGCTGCCCGCGATGATCTTCAGGGCCTGGCCGTTGGACTTGGCCCAGCCGTTGATCGCCGGGTTCGGGCCGATGTAGGTGGCGTCGATCGCGCCGGAGAGCAGCGCCTCGATCGCGGCCGGGCCGGCGTTGAACGTCTGGGTGGTCAGCTCGGTGCCGGTCAGGGCGTCCTTGAACAGGCCCTTGTTGACGCCGACCAGGGCCGGGGCGTGGGTGATGTTGGGGAAGTAGCCCAGCTTGAGGGTCTTCGACTCGGCCGCCGCCCCGGCGGGGGTGTCGGCCTTCTGGTTGTCGTCGTCGGACGATCCGCAGGCGGCCAGCGCGGTGGTGGCCGCGACCGCGGCGGTGGCAAGGGCGAGCGCACGAAGGGTGCGGGAGCGCATGCTCAGGACTCCTAGTTCTGCTTTATGGAGGTGCTGGAGAGTTCGGCCAGGGTCCGATGGTCGACCACGCCCTCGATGGCCGCTTCGACGGCGATCCACACGTCGTGCAGTGCGGTCGCCGCGCCGTGGTAGGTCGCGGTGGCGGTGGGGAGGCCGCGGACCGTGGTGAGCGCGCCGCCGACGGCGCGGACCACGTCACCCACGGTGATCTCCTCGGCCGGGCGGGCCAGGGCGTACCCGCCGTCGACGCCGCGGTGGCTGTGCAGCAGCCCGGCGCGGCGCAGGTCGAGCAGGATGCCCTGCAGGAAGCTCAGCGGGATGTCCTGCGCGGCCGCCAGCCCGGCGGCCTTGACCAGACGGGGGTGCGCCGCGGTGACCGCGAGCATGGCCCGGACGGCGTAGTCCGTGCGTGCCGATACGTACACCTCGGGGCCCCCTCCCTGCGGATCAAACTTCGCTTAATCTATCTGTTGGATGGGAATACTGGATCAGATGGGTTTGGTGCGTCAAGGGGCCGACCGGATGACGGGACTCCGCCGGGCCGCCACACGTAGTCGCGCGGGTGGTCACGCAGCGCGCTAATGTCACCTGGTGGCGTCCAGAATCCAGATCCCCGCGACGAAATATCCGGTTGAACGGTTCACCCTCGCCAACGGTCTGCGGGTGGTCCTCTCGCCGGACCGCAGCGCCCCGGTCGTCGGTGTGGCCGTCGTCTACGACGTGGGCATCCGCAGCGAACCGGAGGGCCGCACGGGCTTCGCCCACCTCTTCGAGCACCTGATGTTCCAGGGGTCGGAAAATCTGGAGAAACTCGCCCACTTCCGGCACGTGCAGGGCGCCGGCGGCAGCTTCAACGGCTCCACCCACCTGGACTACACCGACTACTTCGAGGTGCTCCCGGCCGGCGCGCTGGAGCGGGCGCTCTTCCTCGAGGCCGACCGGATGCGCGGCCCCCGGCTCACCGAGGAGAACCTGCGCAACCAGGTCGACGTGGTCAAGGAGGAGATCCGGGTCAACGTGCTGAACCGGCCGTACGGTG
Organism: Actinoplanes octamycinicus; assembly: GCF_014205225.1. Taxonomy (NCBI): domain Bacteria; kingdom Bacillati; phylum Actinomycetota; class Actinomycetes; order Micromonosporales; family Micromonosporaceae; genus Actinoplanes; species Actinoplanes octamycinicus. Next base: position 915,208 of record NZ_JACHNB010000001.1, on the reverse strand, counting down.
GCTTCCCCTGGCTGAAACTGCCTCCGGTGATGTTCCGCACCTTCCCCAACGCGCACGACGGCTACGGCTCGTTCGAGGACCTGGAGAGCGCCACCGTCGAGGACGCCCAGGGCTTCTTCGACCGCTACTACGCCTGCGGCAACGCGGTGCTCTCGGTGGCCGGCGACTTCGACGTGGCCGAGGCGACCGCGATGATCGAGCGGCACTTCGGCGACGTGCCGGCCCGCCCGGCCCCGGCGCTGCCCGACTTCGCCGAGCCGGACCTGGACGGCGAGCGCCGCGAGTCGTACGTCGACCGGATCGCCCCGCTCCCCGCCGTCGCCGCCGGTTACCGGGTGCCCGACCCGATCGGCGCGTTCGACGCCTACCTGCCGTTCTCGGTGCTCGCCGAGGTGCTCACCGACGGCGACGCGTCCCGGCTGGTCGAGCGCCTGGTCCAGCGCGACCGCTCGGTCACCAACGTCGGCGGTTACCTCGGCTTCATGGGCGACGAATATCAAGTGCGCAACCCGACCGCCCTGCTGCTGCAGGCGCACATGCCGCCCGGCGGCGACGCCGGCAAGGTGCTCGACACCATCGACGAGGAGCTGGACCGGCTGGCCGCCGACGGCCTCAAGCCGGGCGAGCTGGAGCGCACCCAGGCGCGGATGGCCACCCGCCTGCTGCACGGCACCGACGAGGTGCTCGGGCGGGCGCTGCCGATGGCCGTGCTGGAGCTGCAGCGCGGCCGGCCGGAGCTGCTCAACGAGCTGCCCAAGCTGATCAGCGAGGTCACCGCGGAGCAGATCGTCGCCGCCGCCGCCACCCTGCGGCCGGAGCGCCGCGCCACCGTCGAAGTCAAGCCGGGAGCCGGAGCATGACCAGCAAGACCCTGCCGGACCTGGTTCCGGACGCCGCGTTGACCCTGCCCCGCCAGGCCGAGCGCAAGCTGCCGAACGGGCTGACCGTGATCGCCATCCGCCGGGAGTCGGTGCCGCTGGTCGAGGTGCGCCTGCGCATCCCGTTCGGCCGGGCCCCGCTGGCCCCGGCCACCCTGCTCTCCCAGGCGCTGTTCACCGGCACCGGGACGATGTCGATGCTGGACATCGCCGCCGAGCTGCAGGCGGTCGGCGGCAGCCTGGCCGCCGGGCTGGACCCGGACCGGCTGCAGATCAGCGGCAACGCGCTCGCCGACGGCCTGGCCCGCACCCTGGAGATCCTGGCCGGCGTGCTGACCGGCGCCACCTATCCGGGCGAGGAGGTGGTCACCGAGCGGGAGCGGCTGGTCGACAACATCCAGGTCGCCCTCAGCCAGCCGGCGCACCTGGCCCGGGTCGCGCTGCTCAAGCGGATGTACTCGACCCATCCGTACGCGGTGCAGACCCCCGCCCCGGAGGAGGTCCACGCCGTCGAGCCGGAGGCCCTGCGCGAGCTGCACGCCGACCGGGTCCGCCCGGGCGGCGCCATCCTGGTGCTGGTCGGCGACATCGACCCGGAGCAGGCCATCGACGTGGCGGAGAAAACCCTCGGCGGCTGGACCGGCGAGGCCCGGGACGGCGGCGTCCCGCCCACCCCGGCGCTGCAGCCCGGCCCGCTGCTGCTGGTCGACCGGCCCGGCTCGGTGCAGTCCTCGCTGCGGATGGCGCTGCCCGCGCTGACCCGCACCGATCCGGACTACGCCGCGCTCACCCTGGCCAACCTGGTCTTCGGCGGCTACTTCTCGTCCCGCTGGGTGGAGAACATCCGGGAGGACAAGGGGTACACCTACGGCTCGCACTCGGTCGTCGAGCACTTCGTGGCCGGCTCGGCCCTGCTCGCCGCGGCCGACGTGGCCACCGAGGTGACCGGCCCGTCGCTGCTGGAGACGACCTACGAGCTGGGCCGGATCGCCAGCCTGCCGCCCGGCGAGGAGGAGCTGGAGCAGGCCCGGCGCTATGCCCTCGGCACTCTCCGGCTGGGCATGTCCACCCAGGCCGGGCTGGCCGGGCTGGCCAGCGTCTACGCCGGCTTCGGCCTGCGCCTCGACCATCTGCGCGAGCACTCGGCCGCGCTGGCCGCCGCCACCCGTGAGCAGGTCGCCGAGGTCGCGGCCAGGCACCTGGCCCCGTCCCGCGCGGTGACCGTGGTGCTCGGCGACGCGGAGAAGATCGAGGCCCAGTTGTCCGCCCTGACCGTGGTCGAGCGCAGCGCGCAGTGACCAGCCCCGAGCAGCCGGAGCAGCCCGACCTGGGCGGCGAGCAACCCGGCACCCCGCCGTTGGCGCGGACCACCCTGGACCGCGCCGCGCACCGGCGCAAGGACGAGGCCTGGCTGGCCGAGGCCTGGACCCGCGGGCTGGTGCTCGTGGTGGACCTGGCCAAGGGCGGCCGGGCACTGGTCACCGACCGGGCCGACGGCGGCGCCGCGCTGGTCCTGGTGCCGGCGGCCGAGGCGCCCGGGGCGGAGCGCTGGTTCCTCGGCGTGGACGTCGACGGCACCCCGCTCTGGACCATGGACGCCGCACTGCCGGCGGCCGACGGCACCCGGGCGGTCACCCTGCGGGACATCGGCCACCTGCTCGACGACCGGGACGCCGGCCTGTTCACCGCGGCCGCCGCGCTGGCCAACTGGCACGCCAGCCACAAGTTCTCCCCGCGTACCGGCGAGCCGACGGTGGTGGTGGAGGCCGGCTGGGCCCGCGCCGACCCGGAGGGCCGGCTGATGTGGCCGCGCACCGACCCGGCGATGATCGTGGTGGTGCACGACGGCGTGCCCGGCCCGGCCGGTCGCTGCCTGCTCGGTCACAACGCGGCCTGGGGCCGCGGCGCGGACGGGCTCACCCGGTTCTCCTGCCTGGCCGGTTACGTCGAGCCCGGCGAGTCGGCCGAGGCGGCGGTGGCCCGCGAGGTGCGCGAGGAGGTCGGCATCCGGCTCAGCTCGCTGAGCTACCAGGGCAGCCAGTCCTGGCCCTATCCGGGCTCGCTGATGCTGGGCTTCCTGGCCACCGCGGACGCGTCCCAGCCGCTGCGGCTCGACCCGGAGGAGATCGACGAGGCGCACTGGTTCTCCCGGGACGACATCGCCAAGATGATCGCCGGTGGCTTCGTGCACCCGGAGACCGGCGTCCCGATGAGCCTGCCGATGCGCTCCTCGATCGCCTTCTACCTGATCGAGAAATGGCTCGGTGGTAGTGGTCAAGGTCACGTTTAACCGGCTGATCAGAGAATTTCTCGTTTAACAGGCAACCTGGAGGTGGTCCCGGTGCGTCAGACTTACAAAGACGAGAGGGGATCCGATGACCCAGGTGGAAGCGCCGGCGTGGACGCCGATGTCCGCGGAGGAGCGGGAGGCGTTCGACCGCGATGGTTACATCATCGTGCCGTCGGTGCTGAGTGAGAGCGAGATCGAGGCCGGCCGGGCTGCGATCCTGGGGTACTACGAGAAGGCGAAGGCTCAGGGCGAGCTCAGCGCGACCGGTGCCCTGCACCGGCTCTCGCCGGTCAACTACGTGCCGGAGCTGGCCTTCCTGCTCGACCACCCCAAGGCTTTCAAGTACATCTGGTCGCTGCTCGGGTGGAACGTTCACGTGTACCACTCGCACATCGATGTCCACCCGCAGCTGCACGAGCAGCAGAAGCAGTGGTGGCACTGGCACCAGGACGGCGGCCGGCAGAACCGGGAGATCGAGACCGACCCGCGCCCGATGCTGTCGGTGAAGCTGGCGTACTGGTTCTCCGACGTCAGCGAGACCGGCCGGGGCAACTTCACCGTGCTGCCCGGCAGCCACAAGACCAACTGGCTGCCCGGCCCGCCGAGCCGTGGCGTGCCGTGGCCGCAGCCCGAGGGCGCCGTCCAGATCACCGCGAACCCGGGTGACCTGGTCGTCTTCGACCGGCGCATCTGGCACGCCCGGTCGGACAACTACTCCGACATCACCCGGGTCGGTGCCTTCTTCGGCTACACCCCGCGCTGGATCGCGATCCGGGACGAGGTCGCCGACCTGCCCGGCAAGCCGGAGTGGGAGTCGATGACCGAGGTGCAGAAGCAGCTGCTCGGCGGCTTCGGCAAGGGTGACGGTGACCACCAGTGGGGTCACTACCCGGAGACCACGCCGCTCTACGGCGCGCTCAAGGAGCGGGGTCTGCTCGACTCCAGCATCCCCGCGCTGATCCCCTGATCCGCTGACACGAGGAAGGGCCGTCCCTTCGGGGACGGCCCTTCCTCGTTGCGGCAGACTCAGGCGGACAGCGCCGCGAGGTGCTGCTTCACCTGCACGATCGACGGGTTGGTCAGCGCCGAGCCGTCGTCGAACTTCAGCGTGGGAACGGTCTGGTTGCCGCCGTTCACGCTGCGCACGAACGCGGCCGAGGCCTCGTCCTGCTCGATGTCCACGACGTCGTAGGCGATGCCCTCCCGGTCGAGCTGGCTCTTCAGCCGGTGGCAATACCCACACCAGGACGTCGAGTACATGGTCAGCATCGGTCAGGGCTCCTTCGGTACAGGTCACACGGCGGTGCGGCTGAAAAGCACAACGCCCGGCGAGGGTGTCATGATTCCCTACCGTGCGGACTGAATCGGTGCTGGCCGGCCTCGACCCGGATCAGCGGACGGCGGTGACGGCCCCGGCCGGTCCGGTCTGCATCCTGGCCGGCGCCGGCACCGGCAAGACCCGGGCGATCACCCATCGGATCGCGCACCGGACACTGTCCGGCGAGATCAACCCGCGGCACGTGCTCGCGGTGACCTTCACCGCCCGGGCCGCCGCCGAGATGCGCGCCCGGCTCACCGGCCTGGGCGCCGGCGCGGTGCAGGCCCGCACCTTCCACGCCGCCGCGCTGCGCCAGGTGCGCTACTTCTCCGCCCGGCTGCTCGAGGGCCGCGGCATGCCGGAGCTGATGGAGAGCAAGGTCCGGGTGGTCGGCCTGGCCGCCGCCCGTGCCGGGGTGCGCGCCGACCGGGCGGTCGCCCGCGACCTGGCCAGCGAGATCGAGTGGGCCAAGTCGTCCCTCGTCGAGCCGTCCGAATACGCCGTCGCGGCCGCCAAGGCGCTGCGTGAGCCCCCGTTCGAGCCGGCCCGGGTGGCCGAGGTGTTCGCCGCCTACGAGTCGCTCAAACGCCGCCAGGGCGTGATCGACTTCGAGGACCTGCTGCGCGCCGCGGTCTGGGGGATCGAGGAGCACGGTGACGTGGCCGACCAGATCCGGGCGCAGTACCGGCATTTCGTGGTCGACGAGTACCAGGACGTCAACCCGCTGCAGCAGCGCCTGCTGGAGGCCTGGCTGGGCGGCCGGGACGACCTGACCGTGGTCGGCGACGCCAGCCAGACGATCTACTCGTTCACCGGCGCCACCTCGTCGTACCTGATCGACTTCCCGCGTCGCTGGCGCGGCGCCGTGGTGGTCCGCCTGGTCCGGGACTACCGCTCCACCCCGCAGGTGGTCGGCCTGGCCAACGCGGTGATCCGGCAGGCCCGGGGCACCGAGGCGAAACTGCGCCTGGAACTGGAGGGGCAGCGCCCGTCCGGGCCGGAGCCGACGCTCAAGGTCTTCCCGGACGAGCCGGGCGAGGCGAACGCGGTGGCCCGCCGGTGCCAGGAGCTGATCGCGTCCGGCACGCCGGCCAGCGAGATCGCGGTGCTCTTCCGGACCAACGCGCAGTCCGAGTCGTACGAGGAGGCGCTCGCCGAGGCCGAGGTGCCGTACGTGGTGCGCGGCGCCGAGCGGTTCTTCGAGCGCGCCGAGGTCCGTCAGGCGATGGTCGCCCTGCGCGCCGCGGTGCGGTCCACCCCCGGCGAGACCCCGCTGGTCGAGGCGGTGGTCGAGGGGCTGTCGGCGACCGGCTGGAACCGTTCGCAGCCACCGCCGGGCGGCGCCGCCCGGGAGCAGTGGGAGGCGCTCGCCGCCCTGGTCACCCTCGCCGAGGAGTACGCCGCCGAGCCGGTCATCCTGCCGATCGGCGAGGCCGGCCGGGTGCAGCGCGAGGTCACCCTGGCCGCCTTCAACGAGGAGCTGGCCCGCCGCGCCGAGCAGCAGCACGCGCCGACCGTGGCCGGGGTCACCCTGGCCTCGCTGCACTCCGCCAAGGGCCTGGAGTGGGACGCGGTCTTCCTGGTCGGGCTGGCCGACGGGACCCTGCCGACGACGTACGCGAAGACTCCCGAGCAGCTGGAGGAGGAGCGCCGCCTGCTGTACGTCGGCGTGACCCGGGCCCGTCAGCTGCTCTGGCTCTCCTACGGCCAGTCCCGGGCGCCGGGCGGCCGGGCCCGCCGGCCGTGCCGTTTCCTGCCGCAGCTGGAACGCTCCGGTGGCACCTTCGCGAAATCCACCACCGCGGCCCGGAGTCAGAAAATTGACCGGCGGCCGCCCAAGGTGTCCTCCTGCCGGGTCTGCGGGGCCACTCTGCTGGCCGGCGCCGACCGCAAACTGGGGCGCTGCCCGACCTGTCCGTCGGACATGGACGAGGACCTTTTCCAGCGGCTGCAGCAATGGCGGGCGAGCACCGCCGCGGAGCTGAAAGTCCCTGCGTACGTCGTGTTCACCGACGCCACCCTGGTGGCCGTCGCGGAACGCCGTCCGTCCGATCCTGCCCAGTTGCTTTCGATCGCCGGAATCGGCCCGCGGAAGCTGGGCCAGTACGGCGACGCCGTCTTCGCGTTGGTGGGCGGCGCGAGCCCCGATGATCTTGGCCGAAAAAACTTTGAAAACTAGTCGGTTAATTCGTTTGCCCTCTCCTGTAGGGCAGGCATAGCCTCAGGACACACCTTGCCGGGGAACCATCCCGGGCGAGATCAAACGACGAGTGCAGTTTTTTTACGGAGGAGGTGGCACCGATGAGGATCAACAGCCTGCTGATGCGTCCGTCGCTGCTGCCGTCTGTCTGCGCTCCGTCTGCTCCGCTGCCCGCCACCGCCGCTCCGTCGGCGCTGCTGGCCGCTGAGCGTGTCCTGGCTCCGCAGGCGCACCAGATCCACAGCCAGTCCCAGGCCGAGCTGGGCGAATGGGCTGTCGAGCGGGTGCTCGTCGGAGCCGTCGTGGGCAGCACTGGCACCAACGGCACCACTGGGTTCAAGGGCAACGCCATCTCCAGCAAGCGTTACACGGATGGTGACGGTGTCCCGCCTCGAGGAAGGCCGGTCTGACAGACCAGACCTCCGGCTCACCTCGAGGCCGCGGAACCCCTAACCGGGATCCGCGGCCTTAATTTTTTGCCGGCTCACAGGCCGGTGCACCACCCGGAAACGATCCAGAAGATCGAAGAGAAGAGAGAGGTGACCGGGCTTTATGAGTCTGGCGCTGGCCCCGATCGACATCACCGTCGAGATCGAGGCGAACCTGCCCTGTCGGAAGTTCGACCCGGACCTGTGGTTCTCCGACTCCCCGGCCCAGCTGGAGCTGGCCAAGTCGCTCTGCGGGGACTGCCCGCTGCGCGTCGAGTGCCTCGCCGGCGCGGTGGAGCGGAGCGAGCCCTGGGGTGTCTGGGGCGGCGAGATCTTCGAGCGCGGCGCCGTGGTTCCGCGCAAGCGGCCGCGTGGCCGTCCGCGTAAGGCCGACGTCGCTCGCGACGCCGAGCTGGCCGTCGAGGTCGAGGAGCGGCTCGCCGCGAACGGTCTCGAGACCCGCAACAGCGTGCGGCTGGCGGCCTGAGATGACCGACCTGACCCTCCCCACCGAGATCCGAAAGCCGAGCACCGAAACCGTGCGTCCGAATGGAGCCATGAAAGTGAGACTCATCCAAGAAGCGTTGTCGAGGGCTCGAATGCGTCAGCCTCAGAGTGACCGTGCACCTGAGGCTTACCGTTCCGCCCGCCGCATTGCCATGGAAGGCCGCAAGCAGGCCGCCCGTGAACTCGGCGTCGGCGGTTACTAGATCCCCCGATGAAGACCCGCTACCCAGGGAATGACGAAGCCCGGCCGCAGCAGCGGCCGGGCTTCGGTCTGTCGTGATTGTCTGTCAGGCTGCCGGGGCGAAGCCGGGCAACCAGTCCTCCAGGATCTCCCGGTAGGCCGCCTCGGCCTCCAGCTGGCAGAGGACCCCGATCGAGCCCAGCGTCACCCGGTGGATGAGCAGGTAGGACGGTGGCAGGTTGAGCTTGCGCCCGAGCTGGTAGGCCGGCGACCGGGGGTTGGCGAGCCGGGCCGCCTCGCCGCGCAGCCAGGCGCGGGTGAAGCGGAACCGCTCGACCGCGACCGGCTCGATCATCGGGCGCAGGAAGCCGAGCACCGCCTCCGCGTCGATCGGCTCGTCCGGCCGGATGAAGCCCTCGTCGCGCAGCCCGTCGGCGACCGCCTCGGCGTCGCCGTCCAGGGCCAGCCGGACCAGCCGCCCGATCGGCTCGGGATGGCCCTCCGGCAGCCGGGCCACCGCACCGAAGTCGATCACGCCGAGCCGGCCGTCCGGGAGGATCCGGAAGTTGCCCGGGTGCGGGTCGGCGTGCAGCAACCCGGCCATGGCGGGCGCGGAGAAGTGCAGGATTGCCATCAGCCGGCCGGCCTCGTTCCGCTCGGCCTCGGTGCCGTCGGCGATCACGGCGGCCAGCGGGGTGCCCTCCACCCACTCGGTGACCAGCACCCGCGGCGCGGACGCCACCACCCGCGGCACGAAGATGTCCTCGTCGTCGGCGTACGCCTCGGCGAAGGCCCGCTGGGTGGCCGCCTCCATCTCGTAGTCCAGCTCCTCGACCACCCGCTCGTGCAGCTCGGCGAGGAGCGGCTTGACGTCGATCCCGGGCTGGATGATCTTGAACATCCCGGCCAGCCGGGAGAGCTGCTTGAGGTCGGCGACCAGGGCCTCGCCGGCACCCGGATATTGCACCTTGACCGCGACCGGCAGCAGCTGCGGCTTCCCGTTGCGCCGGGCCGGCGGCAGTTTCCAGACCGCGCGGTGCACCTGGCCGATGCTGGCCGCCGCGGCCGGGCTGTCGTCGAACTCGGCGAAACTGTCCCGCCAGTCCGGTCCGAGCTGCTCGGCGAGCGCCTTGTGCACGCTGGCCACCGGCATCGGCGGCGCGGCCTCCTGGAGCTTGGTCAGCGCCTGCCGGTAGGGCCCGGCCATCTCCTCGGGCAGCGCGGCCTCGAAGACCGACAGAGCCTGGCCGAACTTCATGGCCCCGCCCTTGAGCTGCCCGAGCACGCTGAACAACTGCTCGGCGGTGCGCTGCTGAATGTCCGCGGAGATGACGTCGGCGGCGATCCCGACGGCCCGCTTGCCCAAGCCCAGCGCGGTCCGGCCGGCGAAGCCGAGGGGCAGTGCGGCGAGCTTGGCCGTCCGGGAAGCCGCGCGGCGCGGTATGTCCGTCACCAGATCATTGTGACCGACGCTCGGCGCTTCCTCTGCCCGTCGAACCCTGGTTTGCCAGGTTATGCGACAAAGGTTCGATTAAGGATCGGGGTTTCGGCGCGCCGACCGGCGGCACGCGCAGCCCGGATGCGGCTTCCAACTGCGGCGGCGGAAGCGGCCGGGCGCGCTGATCTCGACCGCCGCGCCGAGCGTCTCCGGGGTGCCGCCGTCCAGGAAGGTCAGCACCTCGGCGGTGGCGAACCCGGTGGCGGCCAGCACGGTGGCCACCGCGCACGGCTCGCCGGCCGCCGGACCGGGCGGCGCGGGCGCGCCGGGCCACCCCGGGTCCCGGTCCCGGCGGTGCAGCTCCAAGCAGTGCAGACAGGGCCGGCCGGCGGCCGGCACGAACGGGCCGACGACCGCCGCGCCGTCCCGGATCCGGACCGCCAGGTGCGGCTGGCGCCGGGCGGCGTGCCCGGCCGCGACCAGAGCGACCGGCTGGTCGTGGGCGAGCTGGACGACCAGGGCGACCGGCGCGCGGCGGACCTCGCGCACCTCGGTGCCGGGCGCGGCCCGCTGGATCGCGGCGGCCACCGCGGTGTGCAGCGGATCGCCGAGGTCGGCCGCGGTGAGCGGGCTGCCGGCCAGGTCACCCGGCCCGACCATCCCGGAGAGATCCGGATGGACGTGTCCCACCCCGGCCTCGGCCAGGGCGACCGCGACGGTGGCGCCGAGCCGGCCGCGGCCGGTCACCACCACCCGGGCGGCCCGTCGGCGGCGCAGGACGCGAGCCGGTGAGGCGAGTGGGGCGCCGAGGGCCAGGGCGGCGGCCTCGCCGGTCAGCCGGCGCCGCTGGTCGCTGGGCAGGCCGGCCGGCAGCAGCGCCGCCGCGGGCAGCACCAGGCCGGCCCGGTGCAGCAGGTCGAGCAGCTGCCGGGCCTCGTCCGGCGGCACCCCGAGCTGGGCGGCGTGCAGCAGCACCTGCCGCTCCGGGCGGTGGCCGTCGAGCAGGTCGAGGACCCGTGCCAGGCGCGGGTCGGGCAGCTCCAGGCGGACGGCGCGAGCCGGATCCAGCCCGAGCTGCAGCTCCGCCGGCCCGCGCCAGACCCGGGTGAGCCCGGGTATCAGGGTGGGCCGGGGCAGCGGGGAGCGTACGGGGAGCCGGGATGGAAGCGTCATGAGTGACAGCGTGTCACTGGAGGGCTGCGGAGAGAGTTGGTTATCCACAGCCCTGCGGTGCGCTCCCCAGCGTTATCCACAAGCCGAGGTCGGTTATCCACAGGTGGATACACCGGGCTCCGGATAACTCAACGTGCCGGTTCGGACACGGTTACGGGCCGCCGGGGAGAGCGGCCGGCGTGGCCGCCTCCCCGGAACCGCAGGTCACTACTTGGCCTTGCCCAGAATCCGGTTCATCGTCGTCCCGCAGACCGGGCACTTGCCCTTGGCCATGTTCATGCCGGTCTTGGAGACCTCCACGTTGCCCTGGAAGTCACGCTTCTCCTTGCACTTGACGCAGTAGCCGTTGTACGTGGTCTCGGCCACGGTTCCTCCTCGTTCGTGTCGTCGGCCGCTGGGCCCCGTGCCTCTGTCGCGGCGACGGGCGCGAACCTGTCTGCGGCGCTGACCGCGCCAGGCGGCCACGTGGATGTGGCCATCCGTCCGGGGCGTGGACTTACCCAGGTCAGGCCGGTTCCATGTCATCGCGGCGTCGGCGGTGTCGCCGACGACGTGAGTGTGCCGGGAGGAAGTGCCCTTTTCGTACAGGTTTGCCGGGACACGCCGGTGATTCCCTTCATAACGGCACGAAAGGGAGTTGCGCCCCGAGTAGCCCACTGAGTCGACGATGGTCTAGGTTGACGGCTGTCTCAGATGTTGCCGCTGAGGAAAATTTTTTCGGGTATATGCGGACGTAACACTCGTATTCGCCGACAGTCATTGGGCGTACTCTTGCGGTGACCAGGGTCTCGCGGATTAGCGTCTCAACGTGAACCCGAATCTGGGCCGCGCGAGCCGGTAATGGCCCGCGCGCGCAAACCTGTCGTGGAAGTGCGGCGCAGTCAGCGTCGGCGCAGGACGGTGTCCGCCTATCGCGACGGCGAGCGCGTGGTCGTGCTCATCCCGGACCGGTTCTCGCGCGCCGAGGAGACCGAGTGGGTCGAGCGGATGCTGGCCCGGCTGGCCGCCCGCGAGGAGCGGCTCCGCCACACCGACGCCGAGCTGCTCGCCCGCGCCCGCCGGCTCACCGCGCGCTACCTGGACGACTACGCCGACCTGGTCGCCCCGGCCAGCGTCCGCTGGGTGACCAACCAGAACGGCCGCTGGGGTTCCTGCACCCCGGACGACGCCACCATCCGCATCTCCCACCGCATCCAGGAGATGCCCGACTGGGTGATCGACTACGTCCTGCTGCACGAGCTGGCCCACCTGGTCGTCCCCAGCCACAACGCCCGCTTCTGGGACCTGGTGAACCGCTTCCCGAAGGCGGAGCGCGCCCGCGGCTACCTGGAGGGCGTCTCCGCCGCCGGCTCCCTGGTCATGGCCGAGTAAAAGGCCTGCTCATGGCCGCGTGACAGCCAAGGCCGCAGGTCCGCCCAACACCCCATTTCGGTACGCGGTAAGCACCCATCCCACGCCCTCCTCCACAGCCGTGGCCCACCGCTGCTGCTGTCCGCAGCGGGTCCCGCCGGACCGAGTCCTCGCGCCGCCCACCCGCGCTCCGTATCCACAGGCGGATCCGCGCGACCGCGTCCTTGTGCCGCCCCACCGCGCTCCGTATCCACAGGCGGATCCGCGCGACCGCGTCCTTGTGCCGCCCCACCGCGCTCCGTATCCACAGGCGGATCCGCGCGACCGCGTCCTTGTGCCGCCCCACCCGTGCTCCCTATCCACAAGCGGGTCCGCGTGACCAGCTCGGCCACTGCCTCACCGAGTCGGCCCCGGGTGTCCAGCGCCGGGCGGCGTACCGGAAATCGGCAGCCTTGGCGGCAGACCACCGCAAGCGGCGCACGGACCGCAACCCAACCCGCCACCGCGACCATGAGCGGACAGGGTGGGGCGGCCGGGTCGTGGGCAGGGCGTTGCTGGCGTGGTGACCTGCGGTGACCGGTGGCGGGCCGGATGGTGCGGCCGGGTCGTGGGCAGGGCATTGCTGGCGTGGTTACCTGCGGTGACCGGTGGCGGGCCGGATGGTGCGGCCGGGCTGTGGGCAGGGCGTTGCTGGCGTGGTGACCTGCGGCGGGCCGCACGGTGCGGCCGGGTCGTGAGCCGGGCGTTGCTGGCGTGGTGACCTGCGGTGACCTGCGGCGGGCCGGATGGTGCGGCCGGGTCGTGGGCCGGGCGTTGCTGGCGTGGTGACCTGCGGTGACCGGCGGCGGGCCGGATGGTGCGGCCGGGCTGTGGGCAGGGCGTTGCTGGCGTGGTGACCTGCGGCGGGCCGGACGGTGCGGCCGGGTCGTGGGCCGGGCGTTGCTGGCGTGGTGACCTGCGGTGACCTGCGGCGGGCCGGATGGTGCGGCCGGGCCGTGAGCCGGGCGCTGCTGGCGTGGCAGCCGGCCGGCGACTGGCGGCAGGCCGGGCGGGCGCGGCCGGGTCATGAGCGCCCGGACCATTCGGCTGGTGGGGAGGCGGGCGTTGGGCGGCGCCGGCCTGGGTAGGGTGCTGGTGTGACGCGGCGTGTGGTGGTGGCGATGCTGGTGCCGGTGCCGTGGAGTCCGCCCGGGGTGGAGCTGACCGCCTGGCGTGCCGCGCTCGCCGAGGACGTCGTTGACCTGCTTGCTCGGCTGGCTCAGGCGGAGGCGGCGATCGCCGCTACGCCGGAGGACCGGGCGCTGGCCGAGGAGATCGCCTGGCCGGGGATGCGGATTTATGAGATTCCGCAGGCCACCGTGTTGCCGGTGTTCGCGGCGGCCAGTGCGGACGGGTTCGACCAGGCGGCGGTCATCGCCGCCGACGCGCCGGACGTGCCGGGGATGATCCTGGGCAAGCTGCTGCGCCCGTTGGAGAGCAAGGCGGTCGCCGTCGCGCCGGGCGGACCGTCCGGTGGACTGCTCGGTGTGGCCACCGGGCTGCCCGCGCCGGACTGGCTGGCCGACCACGACCTGGACACCGGCTCCGCCCAGAAACTGCGCAAGACCGCGCCCGCGCCCGGCGATGTCACCTCGACCCCGCCCTGGCGCCGGCTACGCGCTCCCGGCGACCTGGCCACCCTGGACGTCGCCCTGGAAGGCTGGGACAACACCCGAGCGATCCTGGGCGGCTGAGTTCTCCCCAGCAGACCGAGCGCGCAGGGCGTGGCAGTCGAGCGCGCAGGGCGTGGCAGTCGAGCGCGCAGAGCGTGGCAGTCGAGCGCGAAGGGCGCGGCAACCGAGCAGGACGCGTGGGGTGGAGCGGCAGTCATGCGGGGCGCGGCGTGACAGTTGAGCGTGGCGCGGTAGTCCAGTGCGCCACGGCGCGGCAGTTGAGCGCGCCTGGCGTGGCAGCCGAGCGCGCAGGGCGCGGCAGCCGAGCGCGCATTGCGCGGCAGCCGAGCAGGACGCGTGGGGTGTAGAGCGGCAGTCATGCGGGGCGCGGCCTGACAGTTGAACGTGGCGCGGTAGTCCGGTGCCGCGCGGCAGTCGAGTGAGGCGTGCCGTGGAAGTCAAGCGGGCCGCGTGGCGTGACAGTCGAGGGGCGCGGCAGTCCGACGTGGCCGGGCAGCCCGGCGGGCGTGGCGCGGCAGCCCGAGCGGGATGGCCCCGCCCGCGCCTGAGCGGCGGAAACGGCCCGGAAGCCGTCCCGTGGACCGCCGAGCGGGCGATCCACGGGACAAAGGGCTACTTCTCCGGGTCGGAGGGGTCGGCCGGGTTGTCCGGGCCCGGCTCCGGGTTGCTGGCCAGGCCGTCCAGCTCGCTGATGTCCCAGTCGGACTGGGAGCGGGCGAAGACGTCCGGCTGGGCGAAATCCTCGTCGGTGGGGAGCAGGTCGGGGTGGTCCCAGAGCGAGTCGCGGCCCTGGATGCCGCGGTGCTCGGTGACCGCCGTCCACAGCGCGCCCGCCTCACGCAACCGGCGGGGACGCAGCTCCAGGCCGACCAGGGCAGCGAAGGTCTGCTCGGCCGGGCCACCGGCGGCCCGGCGGCGGCGGAACGCCTCGCCGAGCGCGGACACCGACGGCAACCGGTCACCGGCGGCGTCGTCGACCACGTGGCCGACCCAGCCCTCGACCAGCGCCAGCGCCGTCTCCAGACGGGCCAGGCTGGCCTTCTGCTGCGGGGTGTCCTCCGGGGTGAAGATGCCCTCCAGGGCCATCGCCTGCATCGACTCCGGGTCGGTCGGGTCGACGCGGCTCATCGCCTCCTCGATCGCCTCCCGGTTCACCGTGATGCCGGTGGCGTAGGTCTCGACGGCGTTCAGCACGTGCGCCCGCAGCCACGGGACGTGGCCGAAGAGCCGCTGGTGGGCCGCCTCGCGCAGGGCCACATAGAGCCGGACCTGGTCCTCGGGCAGCTCGAGACCCTCGCCGTACGCCTTGATGTTGGCCGGGATGAGCGCGGCGGTGCCGGCCGGGCCGAGCGGCAGGCCGATGTCGCCGGCCGACAGCACCTCGGCCGCGAGCTGGCCGAACGCCTGCCCCAGCTGGCCGCCGAAGAGGGCGCCACCGAGCGTGGCCACCATCGACTGCATCGGGCCCAGCTGGGCCCGGGCCTCCTCGGGCACCAGGTCGCCCATGGCGCCCACCATGCGGCCGGCGATCGGCTCACACAGTTTCTTCCAGACGTCCAGGGTGTTGTAGATCCACTCGTTGCGGTTCCACGCCACGGCTTTGTGGATGCCGCTCGGGAGCGCGCAGACCGGATCGAGCCACAGGTCGGCGAGGCGGAGGGCCTCCTCCACCTGATGGCGCTCGTGCATGTTCACCGCGGGGTCGCCACTGGCCGAGAGCTGGCTGGCGGCGACCTGCCGGGCCAGGTCCCAATTGACCGGGCCACTGCCGGGGGCAGCGAACATCTGCTGCAGCTGCGCCATGAACTGCTGCATCTGCTGCGGGTCGGAAGGGTCGGGCGGTTGTGCGCCCGGCAGGGAGAAGCCGAACGGGATATCAGGCACGTCCCCAACGGTACGCGCGAAAAGCTCCCGGCGGACTGATGGAGGTGTCAGCTCAGAGAGAACTCAGACTGGGTCGGTAGTCTCACGCGCATGAGACGACGCGGTGTCACCGTCATCCTGGGCGCCCTGATAACCGCCCTGCTGGCTGCCGGTGTCATGATCGCCCCGTTGCCCTACGTGGTGCTCAAGCCCGGCCCGACGGTGAACACCCTCGGCTCCTCCCAGGGCACCGAGGTGATCCAGGTGACCGGGGCCAAGACCTCGACCTCGGCCGGCGCGCTGCGGCTCACCACGGTGAACGTGCAGTCGCAGGTGGAGCTGGTGGCCGCGGTGCAGGGCTGGCTGAGCCACCAGGACGCGGTCGTCCCGCGCGAGCTCATCTATCCGCCGGACCGCAGTGAGAAGCAGGTCCAGGAGCAGAACGCGCAGGAGTGGAAGCAGTCGCAGACCAGCGCCGAGACGGTGGCGCTGCGCGAGCTGGGCTACCCGGTGCAGACCTACGTGCGCAAGGTCACCCCGGACGGCGCCGCGGTCGGCCGTCTCCGGGAGAACGACGTGGTCACCTCGGTGAACGGGTCCGCGGTGAGCGGGCCGACCCAGCTCACCGCCCTGGTCCGGGCCAAGCCGGTGGGCAGCGCGGTGACCGTCGGCTACACCCGGGACGGCAAGCCGGGCTCGGTGGTGGTCACCACCAAGGCGGGCGACGACGGCAAGACCCCGCGGCTGGGCATCGAGATCGACACCAAGCAGCCGCACCCGTTCACCATCAAGATCGACCTGGACAAGATCGGTGGCCCGAGCGCCGGGCTGATGTTCACCCTGGGCATCATCGACAAGCTCCGCGACGAGGACCTGACCGGCGGCAAGGTGATCGCCGGCACCGGGACCATCGACGACGACGGCAACGTCGGCCCGATCGGGGGCATCCCGCAGAAACTGGTCGGTGCGAGCGAGGCGGGCGCGAAACTCTTCCTGGTCCCCAAGGACAACTGCGCGGAAGCGCTGCGCAACGCGGTGGACGGCCTGCCGATGGCGAAGGTGGCCACCGTGGACGACGCGCTCACCGCCCTCAAGACGTTCACGACCGGTGGCACCCCGACGCCCTGCACGGCGAAATGACGCGACCGGCCGTAATCGATCATGTACCGCCGCGTATCGAAGCTGGATACGACAATCTAAGGTGAAACACCGGCCCGACGAAGTGTGGAGCCAACGTTGGTAATGCGAAATAGTCCGCTACCGAGGATGAGCCGGCGCGGTCGCGTCACCGTCGGCGTCCTGGTCGGGGTCTTCATTCTTTTCACGCTGCTCGGCTGGGGCATCGACGCGTACACCGACTACCTGTGGTTCAACGAGGTCGACAAGACCAGCGTGTACTCCGGGGTGCTGCTCACCAGGCTGATGCTGTTCCTGGTGATCGGTGCGGTGATGGCCCTGATCGTGGGCGGCAACCTCTACCTGGCGTACCGATTGCGGCCGCTGCTGCGACCGCACTCCGCGGAACAGGCCACCCTCGAGCGCTACCGGATGGTGCTGGCGCCCCGGCTCGGGCTGTGGATCACCGTGCTCAGCGTGATCATCGGCTTCTTCGCGGGTCTCTCCGCGCAAGGCCGGTGGAGCGACTGGATGCTGTTCCGCAACTCGCAGTCGTTCGGTCAGAAGGACCCGCAGTTCAACGTGGACATCGGGTTCTACATCTTCGACTACCCGCTGCTGCGCTACCTGCTCGGCGTCGGGTTCACCGCGGTGGTGCTGTCGGTGCTCGGCTCGCTCGCCGTGCACTACATCTTCGGCGGCGTGCGCCTGCAGGGCGTCGGCGACCGGATGACCACCGCCGCCCGGGCCCACCTGACCTCCCTGGTCGCCGTGTTCGTCCTGCTCAAGGCGGTGGCGTACGTGCTCGACCAGCGTGCCCTGCTGCTCGAGCAGCACGTCTCCCCGGGGCTGTACGGCGCCGGCTACACCGACGTGCACGCGCTGCTGCCGGCCAAGGAGATCCTGGCGTACATCTCGATCGTGGTCGCCGTGGCGATCATCGTGTTCTCCAACGCGGTGATGCGGAACCTGGTCTGGCCCGGCGTCTCGCTCGCCCTGCTGGCCATCTCGGCCGTGGCGATCGGCGGCATCTACCCGCTCGCCGTGCAGAACTTCCAGGTCAAGCCGAGCCTGTCGGACAAGGAGCGGCCGTACATCGAACGGTCGATCAGCGCCACCAGGGCGGCGTTCGGCCTGACCGACACCGAGGTCAGCGAATACAAGCCGACCAACACCAACCCACCGGCCGACCTGCCCGACGACACCAGCGCGCAGAACGTCCGGCTGATCGACCCGCAGCTGGTCTCCCAGGCCTTCACCCAGTCGCAGCAGTCCCGCGGCTTCTACGACTTCGGCGAGAAACTGGACGTCGACCGCTACACGATCGACGGCAAGACCCAGGACTACGTGGTCGGCGCCCGGGAGATCAACGACGAGAAACTCTCCGCCCAGCAGCGGAACTGGCTCAACCGGCACACCGTCTACACCCACGGGTACGGCCTGGTCGCCGCCCCGGCCAACAAGGTGTGCGGCGGCACCGGCCTGCCGTACTTCGTCTCCGGCTTCCTCGGTGACAGCCAGACCAACACCTGCTCCGCCCCGAGCGACGAGCTCGAGGCCGACCAGCCGCGGATCTACTTCGGCGAGCAGTCCACCGAGTACGCCATCGTCGGCCAGGCCGACAAGAGCAAGAACGTCGAGTTCGACCGGCCGCAGGAGCAGAACAAGGACGAGTCGGTCAACTACACCTACGAGGGTGCGGGCGGCGTCCCGATCGGGTCGTTCTTCCGCCGGATGGTGTTCGCGATCAAGAACACCGAGAGCAACTTCCTGCTCTCCGACGCGGTCAACGAGAAATCCCGGCTGATGTACATCCGGACCCCGCGCGAGCGAGTGGAGAAGGTCGCGCCGTTCCTCACCATCGACGGCGACCCGTACCCGGCGGTGATCGGCGGGCGGATCACCTGGATCCTCGACGGCTACACGACCGCGCAGACCTACCCGTACGCGCAGAAGATCAACCTCGCCACCGAGACCCGCGACGAACTGACCGGGACCGGCTCGTTCGCGCTGGCCCGGGACGACGTCAACTACATGCGCAACTCGGTGAAGGCGACCGTCGACGCGTACGACGGGACGGTCAAGCTCTACCAGTTCGACGACCAGGACCCGGTGCTCAAGGCGTGGAACCAGGCCTTCGGCGGCGACCTGGTGATCCCCAAGGCGCAGATCCCGGCCGACCTGGCCACGCACTTCCGGTACCCGGCCGACATGTTCAAGGTGCAGCGCAACCTGCTCACCAAGTTCCACGTCACCAACCCGCAGACGTTCTTCAACGGTGACGACTTCTGGCAGGTGCCGAACGCGCCCGACCAGCCGCAGACCGGGGTCAAGCAGCCGCCGTTCTACCTGAACGTCAAGCTGCCCGAGCAGGACGGGACCACGTTCCAGCTCACCTCCGGCGTCACCCCGGCCAACCGGGAGAACATGGCCGCGCTCATCTCCGCGTCCTACGACGACGGCAAGCCGAAGATAGAGGTGCTCGAACTACCCGACCAGTCGGTGTCGGCCGGCCCGATCCAGGTCCACCGGCTCATGGTCAACAACGCGAACATCTCGCAGCAGCTCTTCGGGCTCAACCGCAACGGCCAGGCGACCGTCCTCTACGGCAACCTCATCTCGCTGCCGCTGAAGAACGACATCCTGTACGTCGAGCCGGTCTATGTGAAGAGCACCCAGGCCAACGCGCCGCCGCTGCTGCAGAAGGTGCTGATGTCCTACGGTGACGGCTCCGACGTGGTCTTGGAGAACAACCTCACCGACGGCCTGAAAGCCCTCGCCGCCCTCGGCAAGAGCGGCAACAACAACTCGGGCACCACGACCCCGCCGACGACGACCCAGCCCAACACGCCGCCCGGGCAGCTCAACCCGGGCCTGGCCGCGGCCGCCGCCGACGTGGACAAGGCCATCGAGAACCTGCGGACCGCGCAGAAAGCCGGTGACTTCGCCGCCCAGGGTCAAGCCCTCAAGGAGCTCGACGAGGCGATGACCCGCTTCCAGCAGGCCCAGACGGCCGGCGCCGGACCGTCCGCCGCACCCAGCGGCGCGCCGTCCGCACCGCCGTCAACCCCGCCGTCCGCCGCACCCTCCGCGACCGCGGGCGGCTGACCAGCGCGAACGTCGGCTTCGGGGGTCGCTTTGCGGCTCCCGGAGCCGGTGCGCTAGGGTTTACCTACCGACGCGGGGTGGAGCAGCTCGGTAGCTCGCTGGGCTCATAACCCAGAGGTCGCAGGTTCAAATCCTGTCCCCGCTACGAGTGGCGAGGGGTCTCTGTCCGCGGGAAGCGCGGACCGGGGCCCCTCTTCGCATTTCTGCTCAGGGGGCCGAGCCCCCTGAAACCCCGCGTTACGGATTTCTTGCGGTTTGCCGGTGGTTGCGGCCGACAAAAGCGATTTCGGTACGGGTTCCGCTTACGTCTCGTCCGCGCCGCCGCCGGGCAGGTCACGCCTGGGCCGACTGCGCTTACCGATGGCTCGCTTCTTGCGTCCCGCGCGTTTGCGGGTGGCTCGTGGACTTGGCCTGCGTTCCGTCGGCCTTGCCTGCGCTAGCTCCCTGTCTGGGCGTGACTGTGTTTGCCTGGCACGTCTGACCTGCGACTTGTGCCTGCCTGACGCGTCGGTTCCGTGCGCCGTTCGGTCCGCGCATCGCCCGTCTTTGTGCCCGCGCCGGTCCGTGCCGCGCTTGTCCGTGCTGTCCGCGCCCCTGTGCCTGCGCTGCGCCTGGCTGTGCGCGCACGTGGGTCGGCTGTGCCGATGCGTTGGGGCTGTGGGTGGGTGGGGGTTACTTGATTCCGGTTTGGGTGGGGTCTTTTAGGGAGGCGTCTATGTCGGTGGAGGTTTTGGTGAGGATGGCTTGGATCTCGGGGCGGGGGAGGGGGGCGTTCGCCTGCCAGAGTTCGGCCAGGTCCCGGGCGATGATGCTTTCCACGACGATCCAGGCGGGGATGGAGGGGTACATGCGGCCGGACTTGATCATGGTGTGGAAGGCGGCGTAGGCGGGGTCGGATTCGAGGCGGGTGCCGTGGACGGCGGCGGAACGGGCGGGCCAGAGGCCGGAGGAGACGCTGTAGCGGCGTTGGCTCTCCTCGCTGGTGAGATACTTGACCCATGCGAAAGCGGCGTCCGGGTGTTTCGCGGCCTTGAGGATGGCCAGGCCGGAGCCGCCGAGGAAGCCGAAGCGGCCGGCTTTTCCGGCGGGGAGCGGGGCGGTGCCCCAGCCGTTCCTGAGCCCGGGGCGGTCGGGGTCGGCCAGGTAGTCGCCGACCGACTGGGAGTTGTCGATGGTGATGGCGCCGGTGCCGTCGGCGAAGGCGGCCGGGACGGCGTCCGACTCCATCCTCATCGCCTTCGGGTCGTCGTAGGTGGCCACCAGCTGCTGGTAGTAGGTGACCCCGTCCAGGGCGGCGGTCGAGTCGAGCAGTGACTTGTCGCCGGTGTCGGTGAGCAGGTTGCCGCCGGCGCCCCAGATGAACGGCGCCACGTCGTGGATGATGCCGAAGTTGTTGGCGTTGCCGATGGCGAGCGGCCAGACGCCGGTGTCCGCCGCCTTGATCTTCTTCAGCGCGGCCGCGAACGTCTGCCAGTCGGTGAACGCGGTCGCCGGGTCCACCCCCGCCTTGGCCAGCACATCCTTGCGGTAGAACAGCGCCCGCACGTCGGTCAGCCAGGGCAGCGCGGTGATCTTGTCGGAGCCGAGCAGGTGGCTCGCGCTCCAGCTGGCCTCGGCGAAGACGCCCGGGCCGCCGACCGCCGCGATCTCCGCCGCGGTGTACGGCCGGAGCGCGTCCAGCGCGCTGAACCCGCCCACCCAGGTGGTGCCCAGCACCGTCACGTCCGGGCCCTGCCCGCTGGTGGTCGCGGTGCTCAGCCGGGTCAGCGCGTCACTCCACTGGACCCGTACCGGATTGATGGTGATGTTGGGATGTGCCTGGTGGAACTTCTCGGCCTCCTGCACCACCGCCCGGTCCTGGATCGGGCCGCCGTACGGCATGTACCAGAAGTCGAGCGTCACCGGTGGCTGGTCCGCGGCGTACCCGACGGTCTGCGCCTTGTCCTTCGCGTCGTCGCCGCTCTCCCCGCACCCGGCCAGGGCCAGCGGCAGGGCCGTCGCGGCGGCGAGCAGGACACGGCGGGGCACCGGAGCGTCCTTGATCACAGGGAACCTATCGGCACCTCGCCGAGATGAATGAACCGAAGTGCTGAAATCCGGCCCGGGTCTGACGATAGGCAGGTCATGCGGGCTGGCGTGGCATCGGTGCTTTCCTGGCGATGGCCCCGCGTGCTCGCCCTGACGATGCTGCTGCTCAGCGGGGTCACCTGGGCCAACATCATGCTGCACGGGCGCAGCACGCAGCACTCCGGCAACGCCTACCGGCTCAACGAGCTGGACACCCTGCTGCACGAGGAGAGCTCGGTGCAGTGGAAGACCCTCGCCAAGGGCAACTCGCCCGTCAAGGTCGCCCGTGAGCTGGGCAGACTGCGCAAGCAGGAGGCCGACATCCTGAGCCTGCCGCAGTTCGGCAACTCGTCGCTGACCGAGCAGGTCGAGGGCTACCACGCGGTGCTCGACCTGGAGCTGGGCCTGCTCGGCGTCGGCAAGACCGCCGAGGCGCTGGCACTCGAACAGGAGCAGACCGACCAGCGGTTCAACGCGCTCGCCGCCGACCTGGCCCGGCACGAGCAGGACGAGAAGGACGCCGCCGAGGTCAGCAAGAACATCGCCGACATCACCCTGCTGGCCGCCATGTCCGCCGCGGTGGTCATGATCGGCCTGCTGCTCTACCGCTTCGAGCGCGAGCACCGGGCCTCCCGGCGCGCCGCCGACGAGCTGCTGCACCAGCAGCGGACCGCGTTCGCGGCGCTGGCCGAGCACGAGGCCCTGGTCCGCCACCAGGCACTGCACGATCCGCTGACCGGCTTGCCGAACCGGCGCGCGCTCGGCGAGCTGCTCGCCACCGAGGGCCGGCGCGCCCTGCTCCTGGTCGACCTCGACGACTTCAAGCCGGTCAACGACAAGCTCGGCCACGCGGCCGGCGACGAACTGCTGGTCACCGTGGCCGAGCGGCTGCGGGGCGCGGTCCGGGCCGACGACACCGTGGCCCGGCTCGGCGGTGACGAGTTCGCCGTCTTCATCCCGGACGGCGACGCGACGACCGCCAGCGAGATCGCCGCCCGGATCGTCGCCGAGTGCGGCCGGACCTTCGACCTGGCGGCCGGTCCGGTCACCATCGGCGCGAGCGTCGGCGTGTCGGTCGGCGCCGGCGCGGACGGCGACACCCTGCTGCGCGAGGCCGACGAGGCGATGTACCGGATCAAACAGGGCAGCAAGGGCGATTACGTGGTCGCCTCCACCGCTCGCCTCAACGCCTGACAACCCCGATCTCCGGTACGAGGTCAGCGCCCGCCCCGCCGTGCCGAGCCGTCCGGCCGGTCACCGTGCGGACCGTAGAGGTGCAGGATCTCGGCGGGGCGGTCGCCGGCCGGCCCGAACCAGTGCGGAACCGACGTGTCGAAGTCGGCGGTGTCACCCGGCTCCAGCAGTGACTCGCCCGGGCCGAGCAGCAGCCGGACCGTGCCGGACAGCACGTGGAACCAGGCGTGGCCGGGGTGGGTGACCAGCTCGGGCGGCGTCTGCCCGGGGCCGAGGATCTGTTTGAAGACCTGAAGCCGGCCCGGGTACGAGGTCAGCGGGACCACCACGCTCGGATTGCCGGTGCGCGGCTCCGTGCGGTGCGGGGTCAGGTGGGCCCGCGGGTCGCCGGTGGGCGGCGCGCCGATCAGGTGGTCCAGGGCCATCCGGTGCGTGCGGGCCAGCGGGATCAGCAGGTCCAGGGTGGGCCGCCGGATGCCGGCCTCCAGCCGGGACAGCGTGCTGATCGACAGGCCGGTGGCGGTGGCCAGGTCGGCCAGGGTCAGGCCGCGGTCCTGCCGGATCCGGCGCAGCCGGGGGCCGATGCCGTCGAGCAGCTCGGCGAGTTCACGGTCCACCGCAGTAGTTTGCGGCCTTCGCAAGTTCGCTGGGAAGCCGGGCGGCGCGCGCGGCAGCATCTCGGGCGTGAACGAGAGAACACATCGATGGGTGGTGCTGGCCGTCTGCTGCGCCAGCATCTTCCTGGTCGGGCTGGACACCACCGTGGTCAACGTGGCGCTGCCGTCGATCGGGCGGGACCTGGGACTGGACCTGCGGCAGCTGGAGTGGGCCGTCGACGCGTACACGCTGGTCCTGGCCGGTCTGTTGATCACCTCGGGCGCGCTGGCCGATCGGGTCGGGCGCCGGCGGATCTTCCGGATCGGGCTGGTGCTGTTCGCCCTCGGGTCGGCCGGCTGCGCGCTGGCGCCCGGGCTGCACGAGCTGGTCGCGGCCCGGGTGGTGCAGGGCGTGGGCGGATCGATGCTGAGCCCGGTGGCGCTGGCCATCGTGGTCGCCGCGATCACCGATCCGCGCGAGCGGGCGCAGGCGATCGGCGTCTGGGCCGCGGTCTTCGGCCTCAGCATGGCGGCCGGCCCGGTGCTCGGCGGGGCGCTGATCACCGGGGCCGGGTGGCGTCCGGTCTTCTGGGCCAACCTGCCGATCATCGCGGTGGTGCTCGTGCTGACCGCGGTTCACGTGCCCGAGTCCCGGTCGCCGCGCCCGCGCCGGCTCGACCTGCCCGGCCAGGCGCTGCTGATCGTGCTGGTCGGGACGGTGGTCGCGGTGCTCATCGAAGGCCCGCGGTGGGGCTTCGGGTCCGGGCAGGCGCTTGCCGGGTACGCCGTGATCGTCGCCGCCGCGGCCGCCTTCGCCCGGGTCGAGCTCCGTCGGGCCGAGCCGCTGGTGGACCTGCGCCTGTTCGGCCGGCTCCCGTTCAGCGCGGCGGTCGGCGGGGCCGTCGTGGTGTTCGTCGCGCTGAACGTCACCCTTCTGCTCGGCACCCTCTACCTGCAACGGGTCCGCGGCCTGAGCCCGCTCGCGGCCGGCGCGGTCACCCTGCCGATGGCGCTCGCCGCCACCGTCTGCGCGCCGCTCTCCGGACACCTGGTCGGCCGGTACGGTCCCCGGCTGCCGCTCCGGCTGGCCGGGGTGAGCACCGCGCTCGGCGGACTGCTTCTGGCCGGGCTGACCGACCGGACGCCGCTGCCGGTGCTGCTCGCCGGTTACCTGTGCGCCGGGATCGGGATCGGTTTCGCCAACGCGCCGATCACCAACACCGCGGTGAGCGGCCTGCCGCCGGACCGGGCCGGGGTGGCCGGCGGGATCGCCTCGACCGCCCGGCAGGTCGGCGCGGCGCTCGGCATCGCGCTGGCCGGCGGACTGGTCGCGGAGACCGGGGCGGCCGATCTCGCGGCCGCCACCCGGCCGGGCTGGGTCCTGGTCGCCGCCTGCGGGCTGGCCGTCCTGCTGATCGCGCAGGCCGCCCCGGTGAGCCGGGCCGCGGCCGGCGCCCGGACGCCGGAACCGGTCAGGCGGTGACCGGGGAGAGGTGCTCGGCCAGCACCGCCAGGTGAGTCCTGCGGGCCTCGGCCCAGCGCTCCCGGCCGGCCGCGGTGATCTCCACGAAGACGCCGCGGCGGTCGGCCTCGCAGTGGGTGCGCTCGGCCAGCCCACCCTTGACCAGGCGGCTCACCGTGCGGGAGAGGGCGCTCTGGCTCAGATACATGGTGTCCGCAAGGTCCTGCATGCGGCGCTTGTCACACTCTTGGGTGGTGAGACGGTCCAGCGTCTCGTACTCACTCAGGGTGAGGCCGTGGCCCTCCTGCAGGGCCCGCTCCAGGTGGCACGCGACCTCGTTGTAGCAGGTCAGGAGCGACTGCCAGCGCTCGACGAGGTCCACTTCCGGGTCCATGCGGGGCATCCTACTCCGCACCGGCCACTCGATGCACCTGAAATAAATGCGCGGACATTCAATGCGTGGACATTAGATGCGTACGCATCTAGGGTCTCCACCGTGACTATCACCGAATCCCTGACCCAGTCCGCGGGCGGTGCGCCGGAGTCGCGCGCCGCCGCGGAGCAGCGCTGGACACCCCGGCTCTGGGGCGTGCTCGCGGTGTTGTGCGCGGTCCTCTTCCTGGACGGGCTGGACGTCTCGATGGTCGGGGTGGCGCTGCCCTCGATCGGCACCGAGCTCGGCCTGTCCACCACCTCGCTGCAGTGGATCGTCAACGGCTACGTGCTCGGTTACGGCGGCCTGCTGCTGCTCGGCGGGCGCACCGCCGACCTGCTCGGCCGGCGCCGGGTCTTCCTGATCGCGCTCGGCGTCTTCACCGTCGCCTCGCTGGTCGGTGGCCTGGTCGACGACGGCACCCTGCTGATCGCCACCCGCTTCGTCAAGGGCCTGGCCGCGGCGTTCACCGCGCCGACCGCGATGAGCATCCTGACCACCACGTTCGCCGAGGGCCCGGCCCGCAACCGGGCGCTGTCGATCTTCACGGTCTTCGGCGCCAGCGGGTACTCCTCCGGCCTGATCCTCGGCGGCCTGCTCACCAGCCTCGGCTGGCGGTGGACCTTCCTGGTCCCGGTGCCGCTCGCGCTCGGCGCCCTGATCGCCGGTCTCTCCCTGATCCCGCGGGACAAGCCCGCCGCCGGCGGCGGACACGACCTGACCGGCGCGGTCACCCTGGTCGGCGGCATGCTGCTCGCGGTGTACGCGGTGGTCACCGCCCCGCAGCGCGGCCTGGACGCGCTGACCGTCAGCGCCGCGGTGCTCGCGGTGGTGCTGCTGGCCGCCTTCGTGGTCGCGGAGAACCGGGTCCGGCACCCGCTGGTCCGGCTCAGCATCTTCCGGATCGGCTCGATCGTGCGGGCCAACGCCAGCATGGTCGCGCTGATGGGCTCCTACGTCAGCTTCCAGTTCATGATGACCCTCTACCTGCAGGACGTGCTGCACTGGTCGCCGCTGAGCATGGCGCTGGCCCTGCTGCCGGCCGGCCTGCTGGTCGCGTTCAGCTCGCCGTTCATGGGCCGGCTGATCGACCGGCACGGCACCGCGCCGCTGATCGTCGCCGCGATGACCTCGCTCAGCGCCGGGTACGTGTGGTTCCTGCTCACCGCCGGCAACCGGCCCGACTACCTGGTCACCGTGCTGCCGACGATGCTGCTGCTGGGCGGCGGGTTCGCCTTCGGCTTCAGCTCGATCATGGCCCAGGCGACGGACGGCATCGACGACTCCGAGCAGGGCCTGGCGTCCGGGCTGGTGCAGTCGTCCGGCCAGGTCGGCACCGCGCTGGTGCTGGCCGTGGTGACCGGCCTGGTCGCCTCGGCCACCACCGCGGCCTCCGCCGACTTCACCCCGTTCCGCCCGGGCGTCAACCTGGTCACCGGCGTCGCCCTGGCCGGCCTGCTGCTGAACATCGCCGCCCTGGTCACGGCCCGCTCCCGAGGCCGCCACCGCATCCCGGCGGAAACCACGGCCCACTGATCACCGCTCCGGCAGTTCCCGCGGCGCGCTGACCGCGCTCCGGGGGCTCGCGCGGGTCCCGCCGGCCGCGCTCCGGGGGCGCGGGCGGTCCCGCCAACCGCACTCCGGCAGCTCCCGCGGTCCGGTGACCACCGGGCTCCGGGAGCTCCGGGGCCAGGCGTTGAGCACCGCTCCGGCACCCTCCGCGCCCGGTCCGCTGATCATGCTCCAGCAGCCTCCGCGCCCAGCCCGCTGACCTGCTCCGGCGACTCCCGCGCCCGGCCGACTCACTCGGCCGGGCGCGGCCTGTCTGCCCGGGCGCGGCTTGTCTGCTCGGGCGCGGCCTCGGCCGGACGCGACCTCGGCCGTGCGCGATCTGTTTGCCGGGCCGAACGTGCCTGGCGGGAGGTGCGCCCGGGCGCCGGTGAAGCTTGAGTGACCAGCGCTACACGATTGGGAGCCGACCCGGTTGCGCGTTCGGGGAGAAGGCAAGCTAAGCTGGTCATACCGACGCGGGGTGGAGCAGCTCGGTAGCTCGCTGGGCTCATAACCCAGAGGTCGCAGGTTCAAATCCTGTCCCCGCTACGAGTGGTGAGGGGCCGTTGTCCGCAGAAAGCGCGGACAACGGCCCCTCTTCGCATATCTGCTCCGGGGCCGAGCCCCGGAAACCCCACGTTCCGGTGGTGGCGGAGAAGCCGGCGGTGGCGGGTCGGCCCGGTCCTGGTGGCTGTGGGCCTTGAGTGGCCGAGCAATCCGGTGGTGGCGGTGGGCCTTGGGTGGCCGAGCAATCCGGTGGTGGCGATGGGCCTTGGGTGGCCGAGCAACCCGGTGGTGGCGGTGGCCTTGAGTGGCCGAGCAACCCGATGGTGGCTGTGGGCCTTGAGTGGCCAAGCACTCCAGTGGCGGCGGTGGGCCGGGACGCGCGATGACTTCCCGGCCATGGTGGCGGTGGGCCAAGGGTGGTCGATCCACCTGGTGGCAGAGCCTGGCGTCGGCATGGTGGTGCTTTCGCGGGGGCCGCAGGCGTCAACGGGGTGGTCGTGAGCCGGATCCAGGGCGGCTGGCGGCGCGGTACAGAAGCCGGTGAGGGCGGGCTGCTGGCGCGGTGCAGAAGCCGGTGAGGGCGGGCGCCGGCGCGGTGCCGAGTCGACGACGGTGGGCTGCGAGTGCGGCGGCAAGTCGGTGGCGGTGGGCCCGGAGGGTGATGGCTACTCGGTCTTGGTATTGACCGGGAGTGGGGTTCGTAAGTGCGGATCTTTTCCACGCCGACCCGGATAATCGCGGGTGTCTTGCCATTGTGGATCTTTTGTTGAGGTGGGGCGGCGGGCGGGTTGTTAATTGTGTGACCGAGTTGTTACCGACAGAGGCGTTCGATCGGTACCTATTACCCGGATTGCGGCTGTGGAGGTGTGGGTACCACCTGATCGGGCATTGAAGGACGCCTTAATGAAGGTCTAAGGTTGCCGGACTGGCGATAGGAGGCGGGGGCGTCCATAGGTGATGGTTCGGTAGTCCATTTCGGAGCGTGACAATCCGATCGTCGCGGCCGCGACCTGCGGCATCCCGATGCGGATGGGGTGACGTGCGGCCCGCGGGAGCGGGTTCGGAAACCGGCCGGGTGGCCGGGATGAAATGGGGTCCGTGCGCCGCCGGCGGCAGCCGCTGTCCGAATTCGGCGAAGGGACTCTGGCATGCGCGCTCGCCATGGCTACATTGCTTCCGGGGTGCTGTCCGCGCTTCTCCTGTTCGGCTTCGGCGCCACCGCGGCCGACCCGGCCACCGCCGCCGGTGGCCCCGCACCGGCAGCCGCCGCGGGCAGTGCGGCGGAAGGCGCTGCGGGCGGTGCCGTAGCGGGCGTCACGGGTGGTGCGGCGGAGGGCGTCGCGGGCAGTGCGGCGGAAGGCGCTGCGGGCGGTGCCGTAGCGAGCGTCGCGGGTGGTGCGGCGGAGGGCGGTGCGGCTGGAGCTGCTCAGCAGGCCCATGACCAAGGGCACGCGCATGCTCGGGGGCTGGACGACTCGCGGGAGCACATGGCGGACGACCTGGTCGGCACGCCGATGTCGGAGATCGAGAAGCGGACCGCGGCGAACGCGAAGCGGATCGAGCAGGCGACCGGGGTGCGCCCGGGCACGGTGCGGCAGCGGGCCAAGGTGGCCGCCGACCCGGCGGTGTCCGGTGGGTGGGGCGCGGTGGTCGACACCCCGGTGGTCCCGGTCTTCCAGGCGATGCTGCCGAACGGCAAGGTGCTGATCTGGGACTCGGTCGGCGACGACGCGGCCGAGTCCTACCCGGAGCACAACTTCACCCGGGCCATGGTCTGGAACCCGGTGGACAACACCTCGAAGCGGGTCGACCTGCAGGGCTCCAACATCTTCTGCGCCGGCTTCGCCCACCTGCCGAACGGCAACATCCTGGTGGCCGGCGGGAACGCCAACGAGGAGCTGGACGGCACCGTGCACACCCACGTCTTCAACTGGCAGACCGAGACGTGGACCCGCGGCAACGACATGGCCGGCGCCCGGTGGTACCCGTCGGTGGCCGAGATGGCGAACGGCGAAGAGGTGATCATCGGCGGTGGCCCGGCGACCGCCGAGGTCTACCAGGCGAACGGCGCGGTCCGCCCGCTGAAGAACTTCACCAAGTACGACGCCCGGATCTACCCCTATCTCGCCTCCCGCCCGGACGCCCAGCTCGGGCTGCTCGGGCCGTACCCGACCGGCTACACGATCACCACGGTCGGGGACGGGCTGATCACCGCGACCGGCACCCGGGACGCGCTGAACCGGGAGTACGGCAGCTTCTCCACCTACGACATCGGCAAGACGCTGGTGGTCGGCGGCGGCAACCTGACCGAGGGCGGCGCCGCGAACGTACCGACGAAGACCGCGGTGGTGATGAACAGCACCACCGGGCTGACCCCGGGTGTGGCCGCCACCGGATCCCTGTCGACCGGCCGCCGGCACCTGAACGCGACCCTGCTGGCCGACGGCACGGTGCTCGCCACCGGCGGTCTGACCAGTGCGGCCACCTCGCCGCTGGTGGATCTGAACCACGCCGCGACGGCAGCCGAGCTGTGGAACCCGGCGACCGGCCAGTGGACCCAGCTGAGCAGCGCGAGCCGGATCCGGCAGTACCACTCGACCGCCATCCTGCTGCCGGACGGCCGGGTGATGACCGGGGGCGGCGGGGTCTGCGGCCGCTGCATGACGGTCGGCTACCTGGAGAAGAACGTCGAGTACTTCACTCCGCCGTACCTCTACAAGAAGGACGGCAGCGGGGACCTCGCGGCCCGGCCGACGATCGCCACCGCGCCGACCGGCGTACCGATCAACACGAATTTCACCATCACCTCGCCGGAGGCGGCCGGCATCCGGAAGGTCGCCCTGGTCGGCCTCGGCGACGTGACCCACGCCGTGGACCAGGGCCAGCGCTACGTGCCGCTGAAGTTCACCACCTCGGGCACCACGCTGACCGTCACCGGCCCGCCGAACGGCGGGGTGGCCCCGCCCGGCTACTACATGCTCTTCGTGATCGACGCGAACGGCGTCCCGTCGGTGGCCAAGATGGTGCAGGTCGCCAAGGGGCCGAACCCGCTGCTCACCCCGGTGAGGAACAACAGCGCCGCGAAGTGCGTGGACGTGCCGTCGTCGAAGACCGCGCCGGGCACCTACCTGCAGTCGTACACCTGCAACGGCACCAAGGCGCAGGCGCTGGTCCGGCTGCCCGGCGACCAGACCCTGCGGGTGATCGGCAACTGCCTCGACGTGCCGTCCCGCAAGTTCGTCAACGGGCAGAAGATCTGGGCCTACACCTGCAACAACACGGTGGCGCAGACCTGGCAGTTCGGCGCTGACGGGACGATCCGGCCGCTCGGCGGGACCACGCTGTGCCTGGCCGCGGCGTCCACCGCGAACAACGCGGCGCTGCAGCTGAACACCTGCAACGGCAACGCGCTGCAGAAGTGGACCTATTGATCAGGCCGGGTCCAGCGCCCGCACCACCTGGGTCAGCGCCACCGGGTGGTGCAGGATGCCGAGGTGCCCGACCACGGCCCGGCGGGCGTGCTGCTGGAGCACGATCGGGGTGGCCCCGGGCAGCGCGGTCAGCGACGCGGTGTACGGGGTCACCATCTGGTCGTACCGGGTGACGATCGTGGTGAACCGGGTGCCGGGCGCCGGGGGAGCGGCCTGGATCGCCCGGAGCACCGCCGAGCCGGGCAGCTGCTCCCGCCAGGTCGGGATCTTCGCGTCCAGCCAGTGCCGCAGCCGGCCGGGGAGCCGGTGCGGGCGGCGGAGCAGCCCGTGCAGCGTGGTCCCGCCGTAGGTGGGGGCCAGCCCGACCAGCGACCGGACCGCGCCGGCCGCCGGCTCGCCGGGCAGGCAGCGGACCAGGTAGTGGGCGAGCACCGCGCCCCACGAGTGGCCGACCACGTCGACCCGGGTGGCGCCGGTCGACGTGATGAAGGCGGCCAGCTCCTCGGCGTGCCGGTGGGTGGCGCTGACCTCGGCGCCCGGCCGGGCCCGCCGCCAGTCGAACGGGTAGACCGTGCGGCCCTCATTGGCCAGCAGCGGCGCCAGGGTGAACCAGTCGCTGGCCGATCGGCCGTTGGTGCCGTGCACCAGGATCACCGGGACGGTCGCCGGGTCCGCGCCGGGCTCCGGACGGCGGGCGCCGGGCGGCAGGCCGCGCGGGTCGGCGGCGCTGTGCCGGAGCGCCTCGCGGCGGCTGTAGTGCACGGGTAGGGGCCCGGTCTCCATCGGTCGCTCCTGCCGGTCGGGGACGGCGCATCCGGCGTGGATCTTAAACGGGACGCGCCGCCCGTACCGAAAGAGATGATCTTGATGGGGTGTCAGCAGCTGGTGTGACCCTTGCCGGCCGAGCTCCACGTGCAGGAGTCGATCGTCTTGTTGCCGCCGGTCCGCAGCGTCGCCGAGTCCCCGGTGTTGTTCCAGACGTGGTACGTCCGGCCCCAGTACCGGGTGTACGTGCTGTTCTTGCCCTTGCCGGTGCGGACCGTCACGCTCTTGCCGGCGCCCAGGCCGTAGGTGCTGAACTTGTAGGTGTTCCCGGCCCGGTCGCGGACCGTCCAGCCGGTCAGCGTGACCGTCTTGGACGTCTTGTTGGTCAGCCGGAAGTACTCGCCGGCGATGCTGGTGTTGGTCCGGGTGTCCCGGCCCGGCGCGTTGTACTGGATCTTGGTGAACCGGACCGAGCCGGCCGCCGGGGTGCTCGGCGCGGGCGGCGGGGTGCTCGGTGTGCTCGCCGTGTCCGGGTCCGTCCAGGTCGGGTTCGGCACCGGGTTGGCCGCCGTCGGGGCCGGCGCGGACCCGGCCGTGCCCGGCACGCTGACCTTGACGTTCGCCGAGTAGTTGGCGATCACGAAGTTCTCCGGGTCGGCCCAGTCCGGGTGCGCGCTGTCGCTGACCCAGGCGCGGTAGGTCGGGGTGCCGCCCGGCTGGCCGGTGGCCGAGCCGGTGTACTGGATCGGGTCCGCGCCGATCGTCCCGGAGGCGACCCTGGTCCAGCCGCCGCTGGTGTACCGCTGGACGGTCACCGGCAGGGTGGGCTCGCCCGGGTTCACGGTCACCGTGAAACTGACCGCGTTGTCCCCGGTCGCGGTCACCGACAGGTCGGGCTGCACCCGGACCGCGGCGAACCGCCGGTTGGAGTACCCGTCGTCGGTGCCGACCATCATCACGTGCCCGGAGTCCAGCGGCCGCTTGATGCTCCAGTGACCGGTGCTGTCCGCCTTGACGGTCAGCGCCGGCCAGACGCCCGGCGAGGTCTCCGCCTTGCTGTAGTCGTTCGCCGGGTGCTGGGCCAGTTCGGCCTTGCTGTGGCCGACGCCGTAGATGTACGCCTCTTCGTAGAGCGTGACGGTGTCACCGGCCTGCGCGGTGCCGGACAGCGTGATCGGGTTCTGGTCGTCGAAGCCGTCGGCCACCGGGATCCGGTTGAAGGTCGGCACCTGGGCGGCGACGGCCGGCGCCGGCAGCGTCGCGCCGAGCAGGCCGGCGGCGCCGCTCAGCCCGATGATTACTTTCCGTAGTCGGTGCATCAACCGATCGTACGTACTGGTCAGGGTCGTTTCCGGGGATCCGATTTCCTCGCGGCGGGGCCGGTGCGGGACACTTGCCGGCCTATGGAAAAGCAGGAACTGCCGGTGCTGGAAGCCGACTGCACGCGGTGCGCGGGACTCTGCTGCGTGGCGCCGGCCTTCGCCAAGTCGTCGGATTTCGCGATCAACAAGCCGGCCGGGCAGCCGTGCCGGAACCTGGGCGGCGACTTCCGCTGCCGGATCCACGAGCAGCTGCCCGAGCGCGGCTTCCGCGGGTGCGTGGTGTTCGACTGCTTCGGGGCCGGGCAGCGGATCACCCAGGAGACCTTCGGCGGGCGGGACTGGCGGAGCGCCCCGGAGATCGCCGGCCCGATGTTCGCCGCCCTGCCGATCATGCGTCAGCTGCACGAGCTGCTCTGGCTGCTCGGCGAGGCGCTGAAGCTGGACGAGGCCCGGCGGCTGCACCCGAAACTGCGGGCCGCCCGGGACGAGATCGACGCGGCGGCCGGCGGGGCGCCGGAGGCGCTGCGCGGGCTGGACGTCGAGGCGTACCGGAAATCGGTGGTGCCGTTGTTGCGCAAGGCCAGCGAGCTGGCCAGGGCGGCGACCGGTGGCCGCCGCCCGGACCACAGTGGCGCTGATCTGATCGGCCGCCGGTTCCGCGGGGCGGATCTGCGCGGCGCCAGTCTCCGGGGCGCGCTGCTGATCGGCGCCGACCTGAGCGGTGCCGACCTGCGCCGGGCCGACTTCACCGGTGCGGATCTGCGCGGCGCCGATCTGCGCGGCGCGGACCTGACCGGGGCGCTGTTTCTGACCAGATCACAGCTGCGCTCCGCAGTGACCGACACCGATCGGCTCTAAGCTGGACCGATGGGGCATGTGTCCGGCATGGTGTGGCTGCTGACGGTTCTCGGGATCATCGGTCTGCTGCTGTTCGACTTCTTCTTCCATGTCCGGCGTGCGCACGTGCCGCGGTTGCGCGAGGCGGCACTGTGGACCTCGATCTACGTGTCGATCGCGATCCTGTTCGGCGCCGGGGTCTGGGTGTTCGGCGGGGCCACGATGGGCACCGAGTACTTCGCCGGATATGTCACCGAGGAGGCGCTCTCGGTCGACAACCTGTTCGTCTTCCTGCTGCTGCTCGGTAGCTTCAAGGTGCCCCGGGCCGACCAGCAGAAGGTGCTGCTGGTCGGGATCGCGGTGTCGCTGGTGGCCCGGACCGCGTTCATCTTCCTGGGCGCCGCGCTGATCAACTCGTTCGCCTGGATCTTCTACCTGTTCGGGGCGATCCTGCTGGTCACCGCGGGCAACCTGGTGCGCGGGCACGGCGACGACAGCGACGAGGCGCCGGACAACATCGTGATCCGGGTGGCCCGGCGGGTGCTGCGCACCTCGGACACCTACGACGGGGACAAGCTGGTCACCTACCGCGACGGCAAGCGGGTGCTGACCCCGATGCTGCTGGTCATGGTGGCGATCGGCGGCACCGACATCCTGTTCGCGCTGGACTCGATCCCGGCCATCTTCGGCCTCACCCAGAACGTCTACCTGGTCTTCACCGCGACCGCGTTCTCGCTGCTCGGCCTCCGGCAGCTGTACTTCCTGATCGACGGCCTGCTGGACCGGCTGGTCTACCTGTCCTACGGGCTGGCCGCGGTGCTCGCGCTGATCGGCGTCAAGCTGGTGCTGCACGCCATGCACCAGAACAACGTGCCGTTCATCAACGACGGCGAGCCGATCGGGGTGACCGAGATCCCGACCCTGGCCTCGCTCGGCATCATCGTCGGGGTGCTGCTCATCACCGTGGTGGCGTCGGTGCTCAGCCCGAAAGGCCGGGCCCGGACCTACGTGGCCGGCGCCCGCCGCCGGGCCACCGAGTTCCTCGACGTGGAGACCGATCCGGAGTACTGCGACGAGCTGTACCACCAGCTGCTCGGCGACGAGGCACACCTGAACGGGCTGCCGGAGAAGTACCAGGACCGGGTCCAGCGGCACACCGACCTGCGGGAGCTGCTGGACCGGGCACACCGGGTGCACGACGAGCGGGTCGCGGCCGGCCGCTGTTTCGTGCGACCGGAGCGGTCAGCGGCGTGAGTGCGGCTCGTCGGCGCCGTTCAGGTAAGCGGACAGGTTGGTGAACCGGCTGTCCCCGCCGTCGCCGGAGACCAGGCTGGCGACCCGGGCGGCCAGGCTCGACGCCCGGGAGGCCAGGTCCGGCTCCGCGTAGCGGGAGTCTCGCTCGGCGCGCAGGGCCTGCTCGGCACGCTCGGCGTCGGCGTCCCGGCCGGGCCGGTCCGCGTAGGCGCGCGAACCCGAGGTCGGCACCTCCTCGTAGACCGGCTCCTGGTACACCGGCTCCTCGTAGATCGGCTCCTCGTAGATCGGCTCCTCGTAGACGGCCTCGACGTAGACCGGCTCCGCCGGCTCCGGGGCCGGCACCGGGACCGCGCCGAGCAGCGTCACCGTCTGCCCCTCGCCGCCCTGGTAATTGGTGAACTCGGGGCCGATCACCTGCCGGGACAGCATCCGCGCGTGGGCCGGCGCCACCCCGATCTCGGCGGCGTTCTCCACCCGGAACCGGGCGATCGCCTGCCGCAACACGTTCGCCAGGCGGTCCGCGTCGCCGACCGTGGCCAGGTCGCCGCCGGCGAACACCAGGGCCGGGTAGCTGCCCTCCGGGCCGTTGCAGACCAGCTGGATCTGGGTGACCGTGGCGGTCCGGCCGACATCCCGGTTGCCCGGCTGCACGCGCAGGTGCTGGGGCCACAGCCAGAACAGTTCGCCGTTACTCAGCGTGCTCTCGTCCGCATACGTATAGCGAACCCGGCGGTCGGTGACCAGGACCTCGGCGCCTTCCGGCAGGGTCCATCGTGGCAGCGACGACGCCTCGTCGAACGCGTACTCGGCGACCGCGCAGCGGCCACGCCACAACACCCGCTCGCCGCTGTCCAGCGGTCCGAGGTCGGTGCCCGGTGCGGACAGGAAGTGCTGGTGGAACATGGTTGCCTTCCCTGTTCACGCCGCGGTCGGTGAACGCGGCCGAAACGATTACAGCCTTCTCCCGCCCGGGGTCGCCAGTGACCCGACGTGAATCACACCGGGACTTCCGAAAATGACACCGGACAGTGATGACCGATGCACCTTCGGCCGATTAAACCACTACTTTCGGTTACCGAAAAGGGTAGCCGGGGGTGCCGGTGACGGGATTGCTGTCGCATCCGGGACAGGGGCCGCTCCGGCCGCGAACCGATCGAGGTCCGTCTCTACCCGTCCGGGGAACCAGTCGCCGGCCGCCCGCCGGGTCAGCTCGGCCACCGGCGGCGGGGTCCGGCCGGCGAGCACCACCACGTTGCCGAACCGGCGGCCGCGCAGCACCGCGGCGTCGGCGACCAGGCACGCCTCGGGCAGCACCGCGCGGATCGTGGCCACCTGGGCGCGGGCGTGCCGCAGCGGCGGGCCGTCGGCGATGTTGGCGACCAGCCAGCCGTCCGGGGCGAGCACCCGGGCCACCTGCTCGATGAACTCGACCGAGGCCAGGTGCGCCGGGGTGCGGGCGCCGGCGAAGACGTCCAGGACCACCACGTCGTACCCGGAGTCCCGCATGCCGGTCACCGCCTCGCGGGCGTCGCCCACCCGGACCCGGATGTTCGCCCGCTCCGGGAGCGGCAGCTCCCGGCGGACCAGCTCGACCAGCGGGCCGTCGATCTCCACCACCCGCTGCGCCGAGCCGGGCCGGGTGACCGCCAGGTAGCGCGGCAGGGTGAGCGCGCCGCCGCCCAGGTGCAGCGCACGCAGCGGCCGGCCCGGCGGGGCGGCCAGGTCGATCGCCGCGGCGATCCGCCGGACGTACTCGAACTGCAGGTACGTCGGGTCGGCCAGGTCCACGTGTGACTGCGGGGCGCCGTCCAGCAGCAGGGTGAACGCGGTGTCCCGGTCCGGGTCCGGAACCAGCTCGGCGACGCCCGAGGCGACCGTCTCCACCCGTCGTCGTGCCGCCCTGCGCTGTGCCATCCGACCATTGTCCGGGGAGCAGCTCGGTAGCACCGCGGCGGGAAGCCGATGGTGGCGCGGGAAACTTCCGACGTTTGCTCCGTGACGGTTTTCGAGCAGACCCTGCACCGGCGGACCGCGATCGGCGGCGCGGCCGCGGCCGGTGCCGCCGCCGTGCTTGCCACGGGTACGCCCGCCCGCGCCGACTCCACCTTCCACACCACCGTCGAGCCCGGCGTCGAGTTCGTCGACGACCTCGACCTCGATCCGGCGGCCGGCCTGCTGCCCGCCGACCCGCTGCTGCACCTGCTGCGCCGGGCCACCTACGGGCCCAGCCCGGCCTCGATCGCCGAGATCCGCCGGCTGGGCGCGGACGCCTGGCTGGACCGGCAGCTGAACCCGGCCTCGATCGCCGACCCGGTCGCCGACCAGCTGCTCGCCCGGCTGCCGCTGAGCGGGCTGAGCATCGCGGAGATCCGCGCCAAGGTCGCCGCCGGGCAGCTCAAGCAGTACGACTGGACCCCGATGTGGCAGCTCAGCTTCGCCGCCCCGGCCCGGGCGATCTGGAGCGAGCGGCAGCTGTTCGAGGTGATGGTGGACTTCTGGGCCAACCACCTCAACGTCACCTGCCCGTTCGGCGACGTCTGGGACAGCCGTACCGACTACGACCGGACGGTGCTCCGCAAGCACGCCCTCGGCACCTTCGCCGACCTGCTCAAGAGTTCGGCCCGGCACCCGGCGATGCTCACCTACCTGGACAACCGGTTCTCCACCCGGCTGGCGCCGAACGAGAACTACGGCCGGGAGCTGCTGGAGCTGCACACCGTCGGCCTGGAGTACACCGAGTCCGACGTCAAGGACGCGGCGAAGCTGCTCACCGGGCTGACCGTGGACAACGCGACCGGGGCGTACCGGTACGACGCGGCGAACCACGTGGCCGGCCCGGTCCGGATCCTCGGCTTCCGCCACGACAACGCGACCACCACCGGTGGCGAGTCGGCCGCCCTGGCCTTCCTCGACTACCTGGCCCTGCACCCGTCGACCGCCCGCCGGATCGTCACCAAGCTGTGCGTCCGGTTCGTCGCCGACGAGCCGCCGGCCGGCCTGGTCACCGAGCTGGTCAAGGTCTACCTGGACCACCGCTCGGCGATCGTCCCGGTGCTGCGCGCGCTGTTCACCTCCGCGGAGTTCGCCGCCTCGGTCGGCGCCAAGACCCGGACGCCGCTGGAGGATCTGGCCGCCACCGTGCGGGTCCTCGGCTACGGCCCGCCGCCCAGCGGCACCAAGACCTTCGAGAGCCTCTACTGGATGGCCCGCAACGCCGGGCAGGCGCCGATGTACTGGGGGCCGCCGAACGGCTACCCGGACGTGGCCGCCGCCTGGGCCTCGCCGTCCGGGCTGCTGGTCCGGTGGAACTTCCACCTGTCGATCGCCGCCGGGTACTGGCCGGCCGACCTGGTCAAGCCGGCCGACCTGCTGACCGGGATGATCGGCGCCCGGCCGGCGACCTACGGGGCGCTGATCGACGCGACCGCGGAGCGGCTGCTCGGGGTCCGGCTCGGGCCGGACCAGACCGCCGCGCTGGCCGCCTTCTACGGCAAGACACCGGCCTCGCAACTGAAGTCCAACGATCCCGCGGTTGGCTGGTTGTACCCGTACCTGATGACGATGCTGCTGAACTCGCCGAACTTCGCACTGAGGTGAAGACTGTGACCTGTTGTGACAAGGGCCGCCGCCGGTTCCTCAAGACGACCGCGCTGGGCGCGCTCGCCGGGCTGGCCGGCTCGCAGCTCGACACCCAGCTGGCGTTCGCCGCCGACCCGGCGTACTCCGGCGACGTGCTGGTGCTGCTCTCGCTGCGCGGCGGGTTCGACGGGCTGTCCGCGGTGGTGCCGGCCGGCGACCCGGCCTACTATGCCGCCCGGCCGACCATCGGGGTGCCGAAGGCGCAACTGATCGGCGGCGGGACCTTCTTCGGGCTGCACCCGGCGCTGGCGCCGCTGCTGCCCCACTGGACCGCGGGCTCGCTGGCCGCGGTGCACGCGGTCGGGCAGCCGGCCCCGAACCGGTCGCACTTCTCCGCGATGGAGGAGCTGGAGCGGGCCGCGCCGGGCACCTCGGTGCGGACCGGCTGGCTGAGCCGGATGCTCGGCTCGTTCGGCGCGCACGACCCGTTCGACGCGATCGCGATGGGCACCGCCCGGCCGGCCCGGGTGCTCGCCGGCCCGGTGCCGCACCTGAGCCTCACCTCGATCGACGGGCTCGCGCTGACCGGCGACGACGCGACCAAGCCGGTCGCGGCCACGATGGCGGCCCTCTACCGGGACGCGCCGCCGGCGCTGGCGCAGACCGCCGGGCAGCTGACCGGCGCGCTGGAGCGGGGCCGGGAGCTGCGGGCGGCCGGGTACACCCCGGCCAACGGCGCGGCCTACCCGGACACCGAGCTGGGCGCGGCGCTGCGCGACGTGGCCCGGCTGATCAAGGCGGACGCCGGGCTGATGACCGCGACCGTGGACTCCGGCGACTGGGACATGCACGAGAACGTGGGCATCGCGGCGCCCGGCCGGCGGATGCACGACCAGCTGGCCAAGCTGGCCGCCGCGCTCGCCGCGTTCGCCACCGACCTGGGCGCCGACGGGCTGCGCCGGGTCACCGTGATCACGATCAGCGAGTTCGGCCGGCGGGTCACCCAGAACGGGTCCGCCGGGCTCGACCACGGGTACGGCAACGCGATGTTCGTACTCGGCGGCGGGGTGCGCGGCGGCCGGGTCTACGGGACCTGGCCGGGCCTGGGCGCCGCCCAGCTGCGCGACGGCGACCTGGCGGTGACCACCGACTACCGAGCGGTGATCGGCGAGATCCTGCGCGCCCGGTGCGGGGTCGGCGACCTGTCCACGGTCTTCCCGGGCGTCGCGGCGTCCTCGCTGGGCCTGGTCACGGCTCGCTAGAAACGGTCTTAATTTCACAAAACCCATATAGGGCGCAAGGCCGCTGTTTCACACTGTCACCGA
Organism: Actinoplanes octamycinicus; assembly: GCF_014205225.1. Lineage (NCBI taxonomy): Bacteria > Bacillati > Actinomycetota > Actinomycetes > Micromonosporales > Micromonosporaceae > Actinoplanes > Actinoplanes octamycinicus. The sequence continues at coordinate 875,359 of NZ_JACHNB010000001.1, read as the reverse complement.
CATCTTACGTACGGAGGTGACGGTGACCAGCAACGTGTTGGCCGAGCTCATCGGGGGGCAGCGGCGCCCGCCCGGCCCGCCGCCGGCCCGGGAGATGCCGGCGATCCTGCACGCGGCCCGGCATCGCGCCGGGCCGCCGCTGAGGATCCGCCGGCACACCTCCGAGGAGGGTCTCCCGTTCTGGCGGTGGGACTGCGAGAGCTGCGGGGAGTACGGCGGCGGCCGGCACCACCCGGACGCGGTCCTGCGGGCCGTGCGGCACTGCCAGGAGCACCCGGAGCACCGCTCGTCGCTGCTGCCCCCGGCGTCCTGCCGGCAGCCGGACACCTACCTGCCGTTGCACCCGATGCTCTATGCCCTGGACGACGACCCGCCGCCGGAGCCGCTCAACGTATGACCAGAGTCTGTCGCCGCACACCCTTGCGGATCTTTTTTCGGTACGACTTGGGGTGCTGTGGCAGGCGGCCCGCGATGTCCCGGCCCGCTCCGGGCCGTGGCGCGTGTCGTGCGGGTTCGCTGGGCGGTACCGCGAGGTCCCGGCCTGCTCCGGGCCGTGGCGCGGCGTGTCGTGCGGGTTCGCTTGGCGTACCGAGATGTCCCGCTCCGGTCCGCCCCGCGCCGCCACCGGCCGCATGTGACGCCGTGGGCGCCCCGCCGGGAGATTTCCACAGCGAGGCGTTGTCCACAGGGTGGCCGTGGCGGCTGTCCGCCGGGGTGCACACTGTCAGCGGGGGCTGCCCCCAGGGAGGGCGGGCTCTGTGCTTAGGGCTGGGTGTCGCCGGCCCCGGTCCGCTTCTGCGCCTCGTCGACGCCCCGGTCGACCTGCTCCGAGTACTTGTTGCCGGTGCGCTCGTCGACCTGGTCGCCGGCCTTCTCCAGGCCCTGGTCCACCTGCTTGTCGTGCTCGTCGGCGAAGTCCTTGGCCTTGTCGAGGAAGCTCATCGTGCGGTTCCCTTCGCTAATTCGTCCACTTCGCTGTTCCGCTTACCCAGAATTCCGGCAACCTTGCGGAACAGCGGGTCATTGACGACGCCGTCGAGATCGGGGCCGAGCGGGATCCGCCAGTTCGGGTATTCGTCGAAGGTGCCCGGCAGGTTCGGCTGCCGCTTCTCCAGCAGCACGTCGTAGAGCGAGGCGGTGACCAGCCGGCACGGGGTGCGGGCCAGGAACTCGTGCATCGCGACGACGACGTCCTCGGTCCGCTCCGAGGTGAGCAGCCCCTCGGCCCGCAGCAGCTCCAGCAGCGCGGCCTTGTCCGCCTGCCAGGTGGCCCGTTCCTCCTCGACGGTGCCGGCCAGCTGGCCCAGCTCGGCCCGGACCTCGACCTGCTCGCCGGCCAGGAATCCGGCCGCGGTCGGCAGGTCGTGGGTGGAGATGCTGGCCAGCGCGTTGCGGCGGTAGTCGGCGGCGGGCCGGAACTCGCCGGTGTCCCAGTCCCGGACGAACCAGAGCACGGACGAGCCGAGCATGTTCATCCGTTCCAGCGTCTCGGTCATCTCCGGCAGCACGGTGCCCAGGTCCTCGCCGATCACCACGGCGCCGGCCCGGTGCGCCTCCAGCGCCAGGATGCCGAGCATCGCCTCCGGGTCGTACTGCACGTAGGTACCCTCGGCCGGGCCCATCCCCGGTGGCACCCACCAGAGCCGCCAGAGCCCGGCGACGTGGTCCACCCGCAGGCCGCCGGCGTGCCGGAAGATCCGGCGGAGCATGTCGCGGTAGGCCGCGTAGCCGGTCGCGATCAGCGTGTCCGGGCGCCAGGCGGCCAGCCCCCAGTCCTGGCCGAGCTGGTTGAACGCGTCCGGCGGCGCGCCGGCCCGGACGCCCGGGGCGAGCACGTCCTGCAGCAGCCAGCCGTCCGCGCCGGACGGGTCGATGCCGACCGCGAGGTCGTGCACGATGCCGACCGGCATCCCGGCGGCCGCCTCCCGGGCGGCGTCCAGCTGCTGCTCGACCAGGCGCTGGATCCAGGCGTGGAAGGCGATCCGGTCGCTCCGGAAGGCGCGCACCTCGGGGTTGTCCGGGTGGCGCAGCTCGGCCGGCCACGCGTGCCAGTCCGGGCCGTGGATCTCGGCGAGCGCGCAGAACCGGGCGAAGTCGGTCAGCCCGGGGTCGATGTCCAGGTCGACCGGTTCGGCGAGCGGCCAGAGCAGTTCCAGGGCGGCCAGCTTGGCGGTCCAGACCGCGGTGTAGTCGATCAGCTCACCGGCCGCCGGTCTCAAGGCGTCGATCTTCTGCTGTACGGACCGGTCCGCCCGCTGGTACTCGGCCGTGTCGGAGATCCGCAGGTAGATCGGGTTGGCGAAGCGCCGGCTGGACGGCGAGTACGGGGACGCCGCGACCGGCGGCACCGGCGTGATCGCGTGCAGCGGGTTCAGCAGCACCAGCCCGGCGTCCCCGCACCGGGCCACGAACGAGCGCAGGTCGCCGAGGTCGCCGATGCCCCACGAGTCGGCCGAGTGCAGGGCGTAGAGCTGCACCATCCAGCCCCAGGTCACCGGCGGTTTCGGCAGCTCGGCCGGGACCACCACGACGGTGGTGGCGTCGCCGAGCCGGTGCCAGCCCAGCGGCAGGTCCGCCAGCCGGTCGACGGTCCGGGTGGTGCCGTCCTCCAGGGTGAGCTCGGCGGGGGCGGGCAGGTCGCGGCTCTGCCCCTCGCGCAGCACGATGGTGCCGGGCTGCACCGTGCGGGGGGCCGGTGGTGCGGCTGCCGGGTCGGTGGCGTCCACGCCGAGCAGGCCCAGCACCCCGATCACCGACTCCGGGGCCACCTCGGTGCGGCGGCGCTGGTAGTTCTCGTACCAGGTGGCCACCCCGTGTGCTTCGGCCAGCGCTTCGAGCCGCGCGTCCATGCGTACCCCTCCCGTCGGTGCCGGGTCATTACCCGGCTTGATCGGTGGTTACTCGCTGTGCGTTCGTTGCTTACATCGGCCAGCATGGGGCACATGGCTGACGTGGTGAAGTGGTGGACCCGGCTGACCGCCGTGCTGACCGGTGCGGTGCTGGCCCTGGTGGTCCCGGCGCACGCCTGGGCGGCGAGCAACGGGCTGGACGACGTGATGATCGAGGCGGCCAAGCGCCGCACCCGGAGCCGTGGCGGGTTCGGGTTCTTCTTCGTGGGCGGGCTCTGCTGCCTGTTCGTGGTGGCGGCGGTGATCCTGGCGATGGTGTTGATTTCGCGCAATCGCAAGCGGCGCCGCTGATTCGCTGCCTAGCTTGGGAGGATGCGGACGGGTAGCAGGCGATCGATGGCGCTCGGCGGCGGGATCGCGGTGCTGCTCTGCGTCCCGCCGGCCGTCTCGGTGGCCGCGAACGCGTCCGCCGACGTGCTGCTCAGCCGGGGCCGCCCGGCGCTCGCCTCGTCGACGCTGAGCGTGGCCTGGCTGGCCTCGTCGGCGGTGGACGGCGGCACCGGCACCCGGTGGGCCAGCGGGGCCGGGCCGGGCACCCAGTGGCTGCGGGTCGACCTGGGCGCGGCGCAGGAGGTGAGCCGGGTGCGGCTGCACTGGGCCTCGGCGTACGCCAAGGGGTACCGGGTGCAGCTCTCCGACAACGGGGCGACCTGGACCGACGCGTACCGGACCGGGACCGGCAACGGCGGGGTGGACGACCTGCGCAACCTCCGCGGGCACGGACGTTACCTGCGGGTGCTGGCCACCCAGCGGGCCACGCCGGGCGGCTATTCGCTGTGGGACCTGCGGGCGTACGGGCCGGGTCCGGCCGCCCGGGTGCCCGAGGCGGGCGCCGTGCCGAGTGCGGCGACCCCGCCGGCGGCCGCCGCGCTGACCGCCGGGGGCAAGAAGGAGACCGCGTTCCAGCTGGTCTCCAGTGCGGAGAACTCGACGCTGAACTGGCGCGGCGAGTTCGACTACATCGAGGACCTGGGCGACGGGCGGGGCTACACGGCCGGCATCGTCGGGTTCTGCTCGGGCACCGGGGACATGCTCGACCTGGTCACCGACTACACCCGGCGGTCGCCGTCGAACCGGCTGGCGGGCTATCTGCCGGCGCTGCGCGCGGTGGACGGCACCGCCTCGCACCGGGGGCTGGACCCGGGCTTCGTGGCCGCCTGGCGGGCCGCCGCCAAGGACCCGGTGTTCCAGAAGGCGCAGCAGGACGCGCGGGACCGGATGTACTTCACGCCGGCGGTCCGGCTGGCCCAGGCGGACGGGCTGCGGGCGCTGGGCCAGTTCGCCTACTACGACGCGGCGGTGATGCACGGCGTCTCCGGGTTGCGGGCGATCCGCGAGCGGGCGGTCCGGGCCGGCAAGACGCCGTCCCAGGGCGGTGACGAGATCGCCTACCTGGGCGCTTTCCTGGACGCCCGGGACGCCGAGATGCGGCGCGAGGCCGCGCACAGTGACACCACCCGGGTGGACACCGCGCAACGGGTCTTCCTGCGCGGCAGCAACCTCGACCTGGTGGCGCCGCTGACCTGGCACGTCTACGGCGACAAATACACCATCAAACGATAAAACCGCTTCCCGGTACGACCATCCGTACCGGAAAGCGGTTGAAATGCCGTGAACGGTTCGGATTGTGCCCGTCGATGTCGAGGGCGCCGAAAACGGCTAACGAAGCGTGGTCGTTTTCGGTGCCCTCGACATCGACTCAAAGGGGCGCAATCCCCGCCGAGCGGAGCGAGGCCATCAAGCTCTGCTCCACTTCTGGTTGGCCGTGCCGGCGCAGTCCCAGAGCTGCAGCTGGGCGCCGTTCGCCGCGTTGTTGTCCTTGACGTCGACGCAGCGGTTGGCCGACACGTTCACCAGGTCGCCGGCGGCCGACAGAGTGAACCGCTGGACCGGGTTGCCGTTGCAGGTGACCAGCTGGATCGGGGTGCCGTTGGCCAGCGCGCCGCCGGCCGGGTCCATGCACTTGCCGAGCGCGCGCAGCGTGCCGTCGCTGTTGAAGGTCCACTTCTGGGCGGTGGAGCCGTTGCAGTCCCAGGTCTGCAGCCGGGCGCCGTCGACCGGGTTGCCGCCCGGGATGTCGATGCAGCGGTTGCTGAAGTTGCTCTTCAGCGCGGTGCCCCCGGTGGACGGCGGCGGCGTGGTGCCGCTGGTCGAGGTGCTGACGTGCACGTAGTCGATCAGCATCTTGCTCTCGGCGGGCAGGCTCGCCGGGTTGCCCTGGCCGAAGTTACCGCCGACCGCGAGGTTCAGGATGATGAAGAACGGGTGCTCGTAGACCCAGTTCACGTTGCCCTTGGCGGCCTTCAGCGAGGCCGGGGTGGCGCGGAAGTACTCCTGGCCGTCCACGGTCCAGACGATCAGGTTCGGCGACCAGTCCACCGCGTAGTTGTGGAAGGCCTGGTACCACGGGGAGCCGGCGACCAGCTGACCGCCGTACGAGGCGCCGCCGGAGTAACCGGGGCCGTGCAGCGTGCCGAACAGCCGGTTGGGGTCCCGGCCGACGATCTCCATGATGTCGATCTCGCCGTCGGTCGGCCAGTTGCCGCCGCCGAGCATCCAGAAGGCCGGCCACAGACCGGAGCCGTTCGGCACCTGGATCCGGGCCTCGACGTGCCCGTACTGCTGGGTGAACTTGCCGGCGGTCTGGATCCGGCCGGAGGTGAACTGGCAGGTGCCGTTCCAGCAGTCGTTGTGCCCGCCGCTGCCCTTGCGGGCGGTGATCACCAGGTGACCCTGGCCGTCCATCGCGACGTTGCTGGTGCCGCTGGTGTAGTACTGCAGCTCCTGGTTGCCGAAGCCGCTGCCGCCGGTGTCGAAGTTCCACTTGGAGGTGTCGACGCCGGTGCCGGCCGCGCCGTTGAAGTCTTCGTTCCAGACGACGGCCGCCTCGGCGGTGTCACTGCGGGAGGCGACGGTCAGACCGGCGCCCAAGGTCAACGCGACGACCGCCGCCGCGAGGAAGAACCGGGACTTGCGCATGGGGAGACCTCCGGGGGGAGAGGATGCCGTACTCCAAACAGTCTTTAGAGATGGACTGTTGCTGGTCAATGGAGACGGGTTCCGGAACCCCGGATAACAAGGATTCGCTCAGATTTTTTCGAACAGCGCCGGCACCCGGCCCGGCTGCCAGCCCGGCAGGGCGGTGTGCAGGGCTTTCACCAGGTACGTCGCGCCGCGATAGGTCACGTGGTCACCGACCCGGTACGTGGTGTGCACCTTCCACGGATCGGCCACCACGACCTTCACCGTGACGCTCACCGAGTCGATCAGGATCCCGCTGGAGTACCGCCCGCCGCCGCCCAGGTTCAGCGCGAGCCGGAACGGCTGCCCGGCGGTGTCCGGGATGAGCCGCAGCACCTGCCGGCCGTCCACCGACCAGACGAACGACGTCGCCGTCCAGTCGATCGCGTAGGTGTGGAAGTCGTAGTCGTCCACCCCGTCGTCGCCCAGCGTCTGCACCGAGCCGGACAGGTACTGCCCCTGGTCGCCGAGGATGCCGAAGGTGGCCCAGGCGGCGCCGGTCCGGCCGGCCCGGATCCGCGCCGAGGCGTGCCCGGAGTCCTGGGTGAAGGTGGTCGCGGTGTACAGCCATGAGCCCAGCACCAGGTGCCCGTCGCCGTCCCGCCACGGGCCGCCGGTGTCGCCGGCCCACTTGGCCGGGTCCACCCCGGTGCCGCGGGCGCCGCCGAAACCGTCGCTGAACACGGTCTTGCTGACCGTCTCGGCCCGCGCGACGCCGGACATGGTCAAGCCGGAGACGACGACCGCGGCCGCCAGCAGCGACCGCAGCCACCGGGCACCGTGACGCACCGTTCCCACCCCCACCTCGAAGCCGCGCACCGACTCTGCACGGCGCCGGTGGTGAGGGCAAGACCAGCCGCGATCTGTTTATGGATCCCTTACCTGGAGGTCAGTCGTAGTCCGGGGCGCGGGTCTCGTGCATGGCCAGCTCCTCGGCGCTCGCGCCACCGCCGGCCGCCCCGGCGTCCCAGGCCACGCTGTCCGGCTCGTCGTCCAGGCCGGAGCCGCCGTCCGGGGCGACCAGCCGGCCGACCCGGCCCGGGCTGTCCTCGTCGAGCTGGCCGTCGTCGTAGAGCGAGACCGGCGAGTCCGGGTCGGAGGTCGGGCTGTCGCCCCACACGTCCCGGTCGAACCGCTCCCGCTCGGAGTCGTCGACCGTCTCGTCGACCGGATCGCGGCGCGGCGGGAGCGGGTCCTCGGCACCGACGTCCGGCTCCTCCTGGCGCAGCCGCCGGTCGAGCCCCTCACCCTGGCGTTGCTCCTCCGCGGTGTCGCCGAACCGGTTCGACCCGCCCGGGCCGACCCCGGCCAGCGCCGCCGGGTCCGGGCCGTCGGCCCATCGGCCGCTGTCCACCTCGTCGTACGCGGTGGAGTCGTCGTCGGCGGTGTCCGGCAGGCCGGAGGCCTCCGGATCGGTCACCTCGGTGGGGTAGTCGTTGTCTCGCATGTCCGCAACTTACCCGCGTGCCGGGCAGGTCATACCGTGATCCGTTCCGGGTCCAGATGTGCCCAGACGACCTTGCCGCCGGCCAGCGCCAGCCGGCCCCAGCGGACCGCCACCGAGTCGATCAGCAGCAGGCCACGCCCGCCGTACGCGGTCGGCGCCACCGGGCCGGCGAACCGGGGCAGCACCGGCGACTCGTCCCGCACCGCCACGCTCAGCGTGTCGCCGTGCCGGGCCAGCAGCACCCACATCCGGGTGTGCGCGTGCGCCACCACGTTGTTGACCATCTCGGTGGCCACGATGCAGGCGTCCCCGGCCAGCTCGGCCAGCTCCCAGCGCAGACAGGTCTCGGTGATCATGCCGCGGGCCCGCCGGGCCGCCCCGACCACCGGCTCCAGCTCCAGGCTGACCCGGCGGCCCTGGTCCGGGCTGCCCAGCGCGGCGAACGCGCCGGCCCGGTCCGGCCAGACCGGCCAGCCGGTCGACTCCCAGGCCGTGCCGTTCGCGTCGCCGGGACAACAGAGCGCGAGCCGTGCGGCCGGCCAGTCCCGGGTCTCGTCGAGCACCTCACGCAGCACGGACAGCGCGTCGGCCTGCAGCACCCGGAGGCCGGCCACGTCGACCACCACCGCCTCCGGCTGACCGGCCAGCACGTCGAGAAGGGTGGAACGGACCGGCGCGGCGGTGTCCGCGTCGAGCACCCCGGTCAGCCGGACCAGCGGGAAGCTCTGGTCGCGGTTCACCAGATGACGAACCTCGCTCGGCATGATCGCTCCATTGTGCATAACGCCTCGCCGCCGCGCACGTCGGCGAGCGGCGGGCCGGATCCCGCCGGAACCGGACATATGCCCTTCGCGGGTATGCAAGGGGAGTACCCCGTCCGGGTGCTCTCATGCCAAGGTCCGTTTCCGGGACGGCGGAACCCGCTCAGCCCCGCGGGGTCAGGGCGGTCAGCACGCTCTCGTGCAGCAGGCCGTTGGTGGCGATCACCGAGGACTTGTCCGCGCAGGTGCGGCCGTCCAGGTCGGTCACCTTGCCGCCGGCCTCGGTGATGATCGGGATCAGCGCGGCCATGTCCCACAGCGACAGCTCCGGCTCGACCATCGCGTCCAGCGCGCCCTCGGCCATCAGCATGTAGCCGTAGAAGTCGCCGTAGGCCCGGCTGCGCCAGACCCCGAGCAGGATGTCCATCATCTGGGGCAGCCGGCCGTTGTCCTGCCAGCCGTTCAGGCTGGCGTAACAGAAGCTCGCGTCGGCCAGCCTGCGCACCTGGGAGACCTCGATCCGGGTGGCCGCGTGCTGGTGCTTGCCGGCGAACGCGCCCAGCCCGCGCCCGGCCCACCAGCGCCGGCCCAGCGCCGGGGCGGAGACCAGGCCGACCACCGGGGTGTCGCCCTCCATCAGCGCGATCAGGGTGGCCCAGATCGGCACGCCACGCACATAGTTCTTGGTGCCGTCGATCGGGTCGATCACCCAGTGCCGGGTGCCCGGGCCGGCCGCCGCCTCCGACCGGCCGAACTCCTCGCCCAGCACGCCGTCGCGCGGCCGGGCCCGGGCCAGCGTGGCGCGGATCGACTTCTCCACCGCGGTGTCCGCGTCGGACACCGGGGTCAGGTCGGGCTTGGCCTCGACCTTCAGGTCCAGCGAGCGGAACCGGGCCATCGCGATGGCGTCGGCCGAGTCGGCGAGGGTGTGGGCAAGGGCGAGATCGTCGGCATATCCGGCCATGCCGAGAAGGTTATCCGCGACTCGCTGTCGCGAGTCAGGCGCTCGGTCCGCTGTCCGCCTGGTGATCACGCGCGTCCAGCTCGCCGGCCCGCGAGGAGAGCAACCTGCGGTACGACTCCAGGCGCCGCCGATCGGCATGGCCACCGTCGACCCAGGCGTCCAGCGTGCAGTCCACGTCGGCGGCGGTGTGCCCGCAGTTCGGCTGGTCCTCCAGGGTGCCCTCGACCAGGTCGGGGAAGCCGTGCAGCAGACTCTCCGCGCTGACGTGGGCCAGCCCGAAACTCCGGATGCCCGGGGTGTCGATGATCCACCCGGGGTCCTTGCGCACTCGTTTCGCCGAACCCGGTCCGGCCACGGGAAGTCGCAGGGCGACCGCGCTGGTCGAGGTGTGCCGGCCCTTGCCGATCGCGCTGACCACGCCGACCGCCCGCAGCGCGTCCGGCACCAGGCGGTTGACCAGGGTCGACTTGCCCACCCCGGAGTGCCCGACCAGGACCGAGATCCGGCCGGCCAGCCGGTCGCGCAACTCGGCCAGGTCGCTGCCCGGGCGGATCAGCACGTGCGGCAGGTCCAGCTCGGCGTAGTAGTCGAGCACCTGCTCCGGGCCGGCCAGGTCGGCCTTGGTCAGGCAGAGCAGCGGCTCGATGTCCGCGTCGTAGGCCGCGACCAGGCAGCGGTCGATGAACCCGGTGCGCGGCGGCGGGTCGGACAGCGCGCTGACGATCACCAGCTGGTCCGCGTTGGCCACCACCACCCGCTCCAGCCGGCCCTCCGGCGTGGTGTCGTCGTCGTCCGCGGTGCGGCGCAGCACCGAGGTCCGCTCGCCGATCCGGACGATCCGGGCCAGCGAGCCGGCGTCGCCGGACACGTCGCCGACCAGCGCCACCCGGTCACCCACCACCACCGACTTGCGGCCCAGCTCGCGGGCGCGCATCGCGGTGATCACCTCGACGTCGGGGTCGTCCTCGCGGACGCATCCATACCGCCCGCGGTCGACGGTGATCACCAGCGCGTCGACCGCGTCGTCGTGCTTCGGCCGCGTCCGGGTGCGCGGCCGGGACGACCGCCCCGGCCGGACCCGGACGTCGTCCTCGTCGTACTCCCGCTTGCGCCCTGGCAGAGCCGGCTCCTCTGGCTTGTCGTCTAGCTCGTCGTCGCGAGACCCGACCAGAGTTCCGGGAACTCGGGCAGGGTCTTCGACGTACAACCTACGTCGGTGAGCTGGACGGCCGGGACGGAGAGTCCGATCACCGCGGCGGCGTGCGCCATCCGGTGGTCCGCGTAGGTCTCGAAGGAGGCGCCGTGCAGCGGGCGCGGCTCGATCCGCAACCCGTCCGGGAACTCGGTGACCCCGGCGCCCACCTTGGTCAGCTCGGTGGCGAGCGCGGCGATCCGGTCGGTCTCGTGGCCCCGGATGTGCTCGACGCCGCGCAGCTCGGACGGCCCGTCGGCGAGCGCGGCCAGCGCCGAGATCACCGGGGTCATCTCGCTCACCTCGGACAGGTCGGCGGTGATCCCGCGCAGCGTGCCGGTGCCGCGCACGGTCAGCCCGTCGGCGGAGCGGGTCACCTCGCCGCCCAGCGCGGTGAGCAGCTCGCTCAGCTGGGCGACCGGCTGCCAGCTCGCGGCCGGCCAGCCGGCCAGGGTGACCGCGCCGCCGGTGACCATGGCGGCCGCGAAGAACGGCAGCGCGCCGGAGAGGTCCGGCTCGATCACCCAGGTGCGGCCGTGCAGCGGGCCGGGCTCGACCACCCAGACATCCGGCACGCTCTCGTCGACCACCGCGCCGGCCGCGCGCAGCATGTGCGTGGTCATCCGCAGGTGCGGGGCGGACGGCACCGGCGGGCCCTCGTGCCGCAGGGTCAGCCCCTTGCTGAACCGGGCCGCGGAGAGCAGCAGGCCGGAGACGAACTGGCTGGACCCGGACGCGTCGACCACCGCCTCGCCGCCCTCGACCAGGCCGGCGCCGTGCACGGTGAGCGGCAGGCCGCCGGTCGGCGACGCCTCCAGGCGGACCCCGAGGGCGCGCAGCGCGTCCAGGATCGGGCCCATCGGCCGCTTGCGCGCGTGCGGGTCGCCGTCGAACTCGACCCGCCCGTCGGCCAGCGCCGCGACCGGCGGCAGGAAGCGCATGATGGTGCCGGCCAGGCCCACGTCGATGCGGGCCGGACCGCGCAGCGGGCCCGGCTCGATCACCCAGCGGTCGTCGGCCGAGGTGTCCACCGCGACGCCGAGCGCGCGCAGGCCGGCCGCCATCAGCGTGGTGTCCCGGGCCCGCAGCGGCGCCTCGATCACCGACCGGCCGTCGGCCAGCGCGGCGAGCACCATCGCGCGCGCGGTCATCGACTTGGACCCGGGCAGCCGCACGGTGGCGGTGACCGGGCCGGCGGCGGACGGGGCGAGCCAGGGGCGGAGTTCAGCAGCCATGCCCGCCATTCTGCCGGGGGCGGCCGACATTTCCGCCGAGCCTTCCCGCCGGCCGGGACACCGGCCCGTCCCGGCGCCGCCGGTGGCCGGCTTTTCCACCGCGCGGACCACCGATTCTTGATCTGTGCTCGTTCCACGCGCCGTTTTTCCTCGGCGCTCCGTGCCCCCTGCCACCGTTTCCGTTGGCGTACGCTGCTGCCCATGTGCGGGCGGTACGCGACCACGCGGAGCAACGCGGATCTCAGCCAGTTCTTCGAGGCGGTCGACCTGACCGAGGAGCTGCGGCCGAGCTGGAACGTGGCGCCCACCGACCCGGTCCCGCTGATCCGCGAGTCGTCGTCGCACGCCGCCCGGGTGCTGGACACCGCCCGCTGGGGCCTGGTCCCGCCGTGGGCCGCCGACCCGCGACAGGGCTCCCGCATGATCAACGCGCGCGCCGAGACGGTGGCCACGTCGAAGGCGTTCGCCCTGTCCTTCGCCCGCCGCCGCTGCCTGGTGCCCGCCGACGGCTGGTTCGAGTGGGTCCGCGACGGCAAGCGTAAGCAGGCCTTTTACATGACGCCGGCGGACGGCTCCCCGCTCGCGTTCGCCGGGATCTGGTCGGCCTGGGGCCCGGACTCGATGCTCACCTGCAGCGTGATCACCACCGCCGCCCGGGGCGGGCTGGCCCGGATCCACGACCGGATGCCGCTGATCCTGCCGGCCGCGCGGTGGGCCGACTGGCTGGCCGGCGGCGGCGATCCGGAGCCGCTGCTGCGCCCGCTCGACGAGGCCGCGCTGGCGGCGATCGAGGTGCGCCCGGTCGGTCCGGCGGTGGGCAATGTGCGCAACAACGGGCCGGAGTTACTGACTCCTCCCGTCGAGGTGACGCTTTTCTGAACTGACGAAGATCAACGAAGTTCTTTGTCGGATTATGCGCGGATTCTGAATCGACAACTTTGTTTCAAGATAGATCAAACCCTTGTTCTGATCTTGTACGGTGCGGTACAAACCAGCGCCGGAGTGGTGTCGATCCGCAAGGTGCGGGAACGACCGCCGCAGCAATTCCGGTCCCACGGGGGAGGTGGGCTGATGACACGAGCACGCATGCCGCGTCCGCACGAGGTGGCCATCGCGCGACGCGACCCGCGGTTGCTCGAGGCAATTGCGCAACGCCGGACCGACGAGGCGTGGCGGACCCGCGGGTCCTGCCGCACGGTTGATCCGGAGACATTCTTTCCGGCGCCCAACGAGCCGTCCGGTGGCGCGGTCGCGCTCTGCGGCACGTGCCCGGTGCAGGGCCCGTGCCTGGCCTGGGCGCTGCAGGTGGGCGACTGCCACGGGGTCTGGGGCGGCACCACGCCACGGGAGCGGCGGGCCATGCTGGTGGCCTGGCGCGAGCGGGTCCAGCCGAACGGGGATCCGGTCGACGACGAGTCCTCCGACGACGAGGATCGGCGGTTCCTGAGCCTCACCCCGGTGAGTCGCTGACCCTTTCCGGCCGCGTCCCGGGACGGCGCTGCTAGAAACGGAGCTTGTGCCCCGCTCCGAGAGAACCGTCCAGACACCGCGCGGGCCGGCCCTGGTCCGGGTGACCGAGCCGGCCGGCCCCGCGCGCAGCCAGCTCTTCCTCGGCCACGGCGCCGGGGGTGGGGTGGACGCCCCGGACCTGGCCGCGGTGCACGACGCCGCGGTCGCCGCCGGCGTGCGCGTGGTGCTGGTCACCCAGCCGTATCGGGTGGCCGGCCGGCGGGCGCCCGCACCGGCCGGGCAGCTCGACGAGGCGTGGACCGCCGTCGTGCGCGCCGAGGCCGTACCGGACCTGCCGTTGATCGTCGGTGGGCGCAGCAGCGGCGCGCGGGTCGCGGCGCGGACCGCACCCGTGCTGGGCGCCGCGGCGCTGCTCGCGCTGGCGTTTCCGCTGCACCCGCCGGGCAAGCCGGAGAAGACCCGGGCCGCCGAGCTGCCCGCCGAGATCCCCACCCTGGTGCTGAACGGCGACCGGGACCCGTTCGGCGTCCCGCAGCCGGCCGGCGTCGTCGAGGTGCTCGTCCGCCCCGGCGCCGTGCACGACCTGAAAAAGGACCTCCCCGGCACAGTGGACCTCGCGATCACCTGGCTCCGCCGCTGGGGTTGGGCCCGGTGACGGATGCATCGCGCCCGCCGGTGTCGTGAGGACCGAAAACAGCTAGCGAAGCGTGGTCGTTTTCGGCCCTCACGACACCGGCTCCTCGGGGCGCGATGCCGCCGAGCGGAGCGAGGCCATGTCACAGCGCGATGCCGCCGAGCGGAGCGAGGCCAGGTGCCCAGCCTCGGAATGCTGACGGACGGTCCGGCGTTACAGCCCTCGGAGACTTGTCCGGCGGAAGGGGAATCTGTAGTGCGTGCCGGTACCGAGTTCGTGAAACACGAGCGCCGGGAGGCGACCCGGGTCCGGGAGCTTCTGGAGTCCCCGGAGTGGCCCGCCACCGAGCCGGCGCCGTCCGCCCCACCGGTGAGCGTGAGCACACCGGTTTTCGAGAGCGTGACTGGGGCACTACCCGTATCCTCGGCGGGGCGGTCGAGGGGAGAGTCCAGGGTGGCGCAGAAAGAGCGGACCGACGAGCGTCGTGCACGTTTCGAGCGTGACGCGCTGCCGTTCGTGGATCAGTTGTATGCCGCCGGTCTGCGGATGACCCGTAACCCGGCCGACGCCGAGGATCTGGTGCAGGAGACCTTCCTGAAGGCGTTCTCCGCGTTCCACCAGTTCGAGGAGGGCACCAACCTCAAGGCGTGGCTCTACCGGATCCTGACGAACACCTACATCAACTCGTACCGGAAGAAGCAGCGTCAGCCGCTGCAGTCGCCGACCGAGGAGATCACCGACTGGCAGCTGGCCTCCAGCGAGTCGCACACCTCGCAGGGCCTGCGCTCGGCCGAGACCGAGGCGCTGGACCGGCTCCCGGACAGCGACATCAAGGCCGCCCTGCAGTCCCTGCCGGAGGACTTCCGGCTCGCCGTCTACCTCGCCGATGTCGAGGGTTTCTCGTACAAGGAGATCGCCGACATCATGGGCACGCCGATCGGCACCGTCATGTCCCGGCTGCATCGCGGCCGTCGTAACCTGCGCAACCTGCTCGAGCAGTATGCGAGCGACCGGGGCATCACCCGGACCGCGTCCGAGCCGCAGGAGGCGTGACCCGATGGCGACCGACGAGAACGAGCACGAGACCGACTGCTCCGCGGTGCTCGACGAGGTGTATCTCTACCTCGACCTGGAGTGCAGCGAGGACCGCCGGCGGCTGATCCAGAAACACCTGGACGAGTGCGCCGGGTGCCTGCGCGAGTTCGGCATCGAGCACGACGTGAAGGCTCTGGTCAGCCGCTGCTGCGGGGACGAGCGGGCGCCGTCCGAGCTGCGTGAGCGGCTGCGGCACAAGCTCGACCAGCTCGAGGTGCAGACCGAGACCCGGGAGTACCTGATCTGAGGTGCTGACACGGAAAAGACCCGGCAGCCGCGCTGCCGGGTCTTTTCGGTTGAACCACGAGCGGCGGGCGCGGGCCCGCCGGGCGGCTCAGCTGTTGGGGCGCTTGCCGTGGTTCGCGCCGCTCTTCTTACGGGCCTTCTTCTTGCGAGCCTTCTTGGCCATAAGGGGCCTCCTTCCTCACGCTTGCTCAGTCGCCGATCGTAGTCGGCCCTTCTCGCGGGCCTGGACCTACCCGCGCGGGATCCGTGATTTGATGACGTTCCCAAAAGGGTGACGAAGGAGGGCGATCAGGAATGGCCGACGAGATCCGGGCCGAGATGGTGGCCAACGTGTGGAAGGTCGTGGCCGGCGTGGGGGACACCGTCGCCGAGGGCGACACGCTGGTGATCCTGGAGTCCATGAAGATGGAGATCCCGGTGCTGGCCGAGTCCGACGGCACGGTCGACCAGCTGGCGGTGAACGAGGGTGACGTGGTCCAGGAGGGCGACCTGATCGCCGTCATCAACTGAGCTTGCCGGGGCCGGCGCTGTCCCGCTGCCGCGTTGATCACCGCTCCGCTGATCTCCGCGGCCGCGCTTATTTCCGCAGCCAGCGCAGCAGGTAGGAGCGGCGGCGCTGGCGCGGGATCGCCGGCACCCGGATCGTCGCCGCGGCCAGCTCCCGGGTGGCCCGGCCCAGCTCCGGCGTGATCATCGCCAGCTCGGCCACCGCCCGGGTGAACGGCCCCCCGGCCACCTCGGCGAACCGCCCGGCGACCACCGCGGCCACGTCCGCGCGCGCGGCCGGGTCCACCCAGGCGTAGGTGATCAGCGCGAACAGCGCCGCCTGGGTGACCCGGTCGACCTCGCCGTCGAGCAGCCCGAGCAGCAGCCGCCGCCGGCTCGAGTCCAGCCACGGCTCGTCCGTCCCGTGGTGCAGCAGGCCCAGGCAGGCCCAGATCTCCGCGGCGCCGGGCTGCTCGGCGCCGGTCACCGACGGGTGCCCGAGCAGCGCGAGCAGCTCCCACGGCTCGACCAGGACCAGGCCGAGCGCTCGATCGTAGGCGGCCGGCGGATGTGCCCAGGTGCCCGAGGCGACTCGGAGCAGCCGGTCCCGGGCGTCCGCGGACGGCTCGGCGTTGACCGGTGCCCGGCCCGGCCGCAGCCGGCCCAGCCCGGCCGGGGTGCCGCTCAGCCAGGGCGTGTTGCGGCAGCAGTCGGCGAGGTCGGTGTGCTCGTGGGTGTCGTCCGGGTGGTCGCGGATGTAGTCGGCGAGCGCGATCAGGTGGGCCACCTCGCCGTCGGCGCGGTAACGCAGCCGGTGCGCGGTGTGCACCACGCAGTCGAACATCGGGTCGCGCTCCATCGCCCGGTCGGTCCAGTCCAGCGCCTCGTCCAGCCGGCCCAGATCGGCCAGGGTGGCCGCCACGTCGGCGTAGACGCTGAGGTCGTCCGGGTCGTAGGTGACCGCGCGGCGCAGGGCGGCCAGCGCCTCCGGGATCCGGCCGGCACTGCGGTACGCGTACCCCAGCCAGATCTCGCCCAGCTTGGACGGGTGGGACCGGGCACCCCGGCTGGCCCAGTCGACCGCCAGCCGCGCCTCACCCAGCCGCCGGGCCAGCGCCGAGCCGGCGCCGAGCAGCATCGCGTGCTCGCCGTGCGCGGCCACGGTGTGCCGGACCACGGTCAGGTAGGGCTGCAGCGGGACGGCGGCGGTGGCCGGCGCCGGGTCGCCCACCGCGGTGCACAGCCGCATCACGGTGCGGGCCAGCGCGTCCGGGTCGATCCGGTCGCCGAGCACCGGGTCGCTGACCCAGGGGACGCCGGCCCAGTCCACCCCGGGGGTGTGCCCGCTGGCCGCGGCGAGCAGCGGCAGCCCGTCCTCCGGGCGCCCGGCCGCGGCGAGCAGGTGGGCGTGCGCCGCGACCCGGCCGGCCGGCGCGTGCGCGTCCAGCGGGAACAGGTCCAGGGCGTCGTCGGTGTCCGCGGCCAATCGGCTGAGCAGCTCGTGGATCTCCGGCAGGGTGGGTGCGTGTGGCAGTGCCCCGGCCAGGTGCCGGGCGGCCTGGCTGCGCTCCCCGCGGTCGAGAGCGGCGCGGGCGAGCGTGAGGTCCTGGCTGACCTGGGGGTGGGCATCCACGAGTGAAGACAGTACGGGCATCGGGGCGATCTGTCAGGCCTCACGTTTGCGCAGTAGTGCTCGAAAGATTGACGTACTAAGCTTTTTCTTGCAAGACTGCGCATCGATCGCGCGGGAAATGCTCATCTGGGGAGGATGACGTGACACAGCCAGGCCACGGGATGGCAGCGGACATCGCGGAACAACCGGCGGGTTTCGCCCGCCTGCTCGACGGCCCGCACGCGACGGCGATCGCCGAGGTGGCGGCCGAGATCGCGGCCCGCCGTCCGCGCAACGTGCTGTTCGTCGGCCGGGGCACCTCCGACCACGCCGCGCTCTACGGGGCGTACCTGACCGAGATCCGCCTCGGCCTGCCGGTGGCCAGCGCCTCGCCGAGCGCCATCACGCTCTACGGCGCCCGGCCCGACTTCACCGGCACCCTGGTCGTCGGGGTCAGCCAGAGCGGCGGCTCGCCCGACCTGACCGGCGTGCTCTCCGCCGCCCGGGAGACCGGCGCGCTCACCCTCGCGGTCACCAACAACCCGGAGTCGCCGCTGGCCCGGGCCGCCGAGCTGTCGGTCGACGTGGCCGCCGGGCACGAGCGGGCGGTGGCCGCCACCAAGACGTACACCGCCGAGCTGCTCGCGCTGCTGCTGCTGGTCGAGGGGATCCGGGCCGGCGACGGCCGGCTGCCCGAGGCCGAGCGGGCCGCGCTGGCCGGGCTGCCCGAGCTGGCCGAGACCACGCTCGCCGACCGGACCCCGGACGAGATCGCGCAGCGCTACCGGTTCGCGCCGCACATGGTGACCACCGGCCGCGGCTACGCCTACCCGACCGCCCGGGAGGCCGCGCTCAAGCTGATGGAGACGTCGTACGTGCCGACCCTGGCGTTCTCCGGCGCCGACCTGCTGCACGGCCCGCTCGCGATGACCGACACCGACGTGCCGGTGCTGGCCGTGGTCGGCGACGGCCCGGGCGGCAAGTCGATGGGCGACGTGATCGAGCGGCTGCGCGAGCGCAAGGCCGACGTGCTGACCATCGGCCCGGCCGGCCGGCTCGCGGTGCCCGCCGTCGACGAGCGGTACAGCCCACTGCTGGACATCCTGCCGCTGCAGAAGCTGGCGCTGGCGCTGGCGCTGGCCAAGGGCGAGGACCCGGACGCGCCGCGCGGCCTGAAGAAGGTGACCAGCACGCTGTAGGAAACATCCGCGTGGCAGGCTTGGCGAGTGTCCACCCTGCGCGATCTCGTCGAGGAACACACCAGCCTCGGTTCCGCCGACATCGACCACCTGCACCGGCTCGCCGGTGACTGGCAGCTGCTCTCCGACCTCTCCTTCGCCGATCTGCTCCTCTGGGTGCCGATCAAGGGAGAGGCCCGGAAGCCGCGTGACTTCCTCTGTGTCGCCCAGGTGCGCCCGAGCACCGCGCCCACGGCGTACCAGGAGGACCAGGTCGGCAAGATCTTCGGCGGTCCCGAGGTGGCGCACCTGGACGTGGCCTTCACCCAGGAGCGGATCTGGCGTGAGGGCGACCCGGTCTGGTACGGCGACACCCCGGCCCGGCACGAGGCCATCCCGGTCCGCCGCCGCGACGAGAACGACCACGAGGAGGGCTACAGCGAGGTGATCGCGGTGATCGGCCGCGACACCAACCTGAGCACCGCCCGCACCCCCAGCCAGCTCGAGCTGAACTATCTGACCACCGCGGACGACCTGGCCCAGATGGTCGCCGACGGCACCTTCCCGCCGGCCCGGCAGCCCGGCGAGATGACCACCTCGGCGCCCCGGGTCGGCGACGGCCTGATCCGGCTGGACGCCTCCGGCAAGGTCACCTACGCCAGCCCGAACGCCCAGTCGGCCTACCGCCGGCTGGGCTTCAACGCGCACCTGGTCGGCGAGGACCTGGCCCACCTCTCCACCCGGCTGGCCGCCGACCCGCTGGAGGGCAACGACGTCGCCGAGCGGATCCGGGCCTCGCTGCGCGGCGAGTTCCCGCCCCGGATGGAGTTCGAGGCGCGCGGCGCGACCGTGCTCACCCGCTCGCTGCCGCTGCTCCCGGCCGGCGTCCCGATCGGCGCGCTGGTCCTGGTCCGGGACGTCACCGAGGTGCGCCGCCGGGACCGCGCCCTGATGACCAAGGACGCCACGATCCGGGAGATCCACCACCGGGTGAAGAACAATCTGCAGACCGTGGCCGCGCTGCTGCGCCTCCAGGCCCGCCGCGTGGACGCCCCGGAGGCCCGGATGGCCCTGGAGGAGTCGGTCCGCCGGGTCGCCTCGATCGCGCTGGTGCACGAGACGCTCTCGATGTCCAGCGACGAGGCGGTCGAGTTCGACGGGATCGTCGACCGGGTGGCCACCGCCGCCACCGAGGTCGCCTCGACCAGCCTGTCGGTGCACATGCGCCGGGAGGGCACGTTCGGCATCCTGCCCGCGGAGATCGCCACCTCGCTGGTCATGGTCCTCAACGAGCTGCTGATCAACGCGGTCGAGCACGGCTTCCCGGCGGGCGAGGACGACGAGCCGGCGCCCGCGCCGGAGCAGCCGGCCGAGGTGGTCGTCTCGGCCCACCGGTTCCGCAAACAGCTGCACGTCACGGTGGCCGACAACGGTCAGGGCCTTCCGGAGGGCTTCCGCCCGGACGCGGGCGGCCGGCTCGGCCTGCAGATCGTCCGCGCCCTGGCGACCGGCGAGTTGCGCGGCAGCATCGAGCTGCGCAACCGGGCGGGTGGCGGCACGGAGGCGGTCCTGGTGGTCCCGCTGGGCAAGCGCTGAGTCCGGCACGGCGGCGCTGGTTCTTCGGTGACCACCCACGGGCCGTGAAGGGTGCGGCGATCGCTCTGGACGCGCCAGCGGCCAGATCGCCGTGCCCGGCCCGCGCTACTTAAAGAGAATTTGGTGTACGACCGCGGCCCGGCCAGGCTTGGTCGAGGTGATCGGTAGGGTGCTCAGGCCCGCGCTGCCCACTCATATGGCGGGGTGTGGCTCTCTCCCGGCTTGGACCCTGCCGGTCACCGTGGCGCGGAGTGGCTGAAGAGGGGTTTGCCCAGCTGTAAGTAGCGTTGCCCTCCCGCTGGTGTGGTTCTGCCGCGACGACGGGAAGGTCAACGGGTACATGGGTCAGCTGATCATTGGAGTCGATCCGCACAAGCGGTCCGCGACGATCGAGATCATCAACGAGCGTGAACAGGTGCTGGCCCGTGGCAGGTACGGCACCGACACCGGTGGCTACCAGCAGATGCTCGCCGCCGGCCGCCGTCACGCCGGCCGGGTGTGGGCGGTCGAGGGCTGTAACGGCATCGGCCGGCACCTGGCCCAGCGGCTGGTCGCCGACGGCGAAACCGTGCTGGACGTCCCGGCGAAACTCGCCGCGAAAGCCCGCAACTTTGACACCGGGCACGGCCGTAAAACCGACGGTCACGACGCGCACCACATCGCGGTGACCGCCCTGCGCACCCCGGGCCTGCGCCGCGTTCACGCCGACGGCGCCACCGTCGCGCTGCGGCTGCTGGCCGACCGCCGCGACCAGCTCGGCGCCACCCGCACCGAGACCATCAACCGGCTGCACCAGCTACTGCTCGAACTGATCCCCGGCGGCGCGAAGAAGAACCTGACCACCGACCAGGCCCGCACCCTGCTCGAACGCGTCAGCGTCCCGGCCGGCGACATCGTCACCGCCACCCGCTATCAGCTGGCCGGCGACCTGGCCGACGAGCTCACCACCCTGGACACCAAGATCAAAGCAGCCAACCGGCAGCTGAAGACCGTGCTGGCCGCCACCGGCACCCAGCTGACCAGCCTCAACGGCATCGGCCCCTCCGGCGCCGCCCGCCTGCTCGGCGACATCGGCGACATCAGCCGCTTCCCGACCCGCGGGCACTTCGCCACCTGGAACGGCACCGCCCCCATCGACGTGTCCTCCGGCGACAACCATCATCACCGGCTCAACCGGGCCGGGAACCGGCGCATCAACCGGGTCCTGCACATCATGGCCATCACCCAGCTCCGCTTCGACACCCCCGGCCGCGCCTACTACCAGCGCAAACGCGCCGAAGGCAAAACCGCGATGGAAGCCATGCGAGCGTTGAAACGACGCCTGTCCGACACCGTCTACCGCCAAATGATCAAAGACGACCACACGGCACAACAGACAGCGACGGGTCCGGGAGGACACACGGGGGCGACTCTGAACTCCAGCGCGGCCGACCCAAACCCCAAGATCGACACTTCGGAAAAGTCACAACCCGGACCCGCCAACCACCACCCTAAAACACCCCTCACACCAACCCCTTGACAGAGGGGTGCCGGGAGCGTGCGGTCCGTACCCCGGCGGGCGCGCGTCAATGAAGATCTTGATCGTTGTATTGATCTTCGGCCGTCGATGTCTGGGCGTGCCCCACCTGCGATGTAACGACTTCGTAACGGCAGTAGGATTACTCCGCGAAGTGCCATGCGCCACACTCCCGGATTCTGGACCTCACTGGCCCACATTCGGTTTGCGTGAGAGGCTTACCGGCATGACCGCTGCAATCGACCGCCGCTTCGTGGCACGCCGCCACGTCGACTACGGGCGTGTCTTCAGCGCGATGTGTCCGGCTTCCTGACGCCGCCCCCCTTTATTTCGGGCGCGGACGACAAGCCGGCCCTCTCCCGACGCTGAAGTCGCGGAGCCTCCAGATGGCCGCGATTGTCTTCCGGTGCCCACGAAACCCGGAGGACCGCCGCCATGGCGCCCAGCAACACTCCCGCAACGCCGACCGCCCGCCCTCGTAAGGCGCGCGGCGAGGGTCAGTGGGCGCTCGGACACCGCGAGCCGCTCAACCCCAATGAGCGCAGCAAGAAGGACGACAACCCGCTCAACGTCCGGGCGCGCATCGAGAACATCTACGCCAAGGGCGGCTTCGCCTCGATCGACCCGGCCGACCTGCGCGGCCGGTTCCGCTGGTGGGGGCTCTACACCCAGCGCAAGGCCGGGATCGACGGCGGCCGCACCGCGGTGCTGGAGCCGGAGGAGCTCGAGGACGAGTACTTCATGCTCCGCGTCCGGATCGACGGCGGCGCGCTGAGCCTGGCCCAGTTGCGCGTGATCGGCCAGATCGCCACCGAGTTCGCCCGCGACAGCGCCGACATCACCGACCGGCAGAACATCCAGATGCACTGGATCCGGGTCGAGGACATGCCGGAGATCTGGCGCCGGCTGGAGTCGGTCGGCCTGCAGACCACCGAGGCGTGCGGCGACTGCCCGCGCGTGGTGCTCGGCAGCCCGGTCGCCGGCATCTCGACCGACGAGGTCATCGACGCCACCCCGGCGATCGACGAGATCATCAAGCGGTACGTCGGTGACCCCGCGTATTCGAACCTGCCGCGCAAGTTCAAGTCGGTCATCTCCTGGCTGCCCGACGGGCCGTACCAGGCCAACGACATCGCGTTCGTCGGGGTCGAGCACCCCGAGCACGGTCCCGGCTTCGACCTCTGGGTCGGCGGCGGCCTCTCCACCAACCCGCGGCTGGCCGAGCGCCTCGGCGTCTGGGTGCCGCTCGCCGAGATCCCGGACGTCTGGGAGGGCGTGGTCGCGATCTTCCGGGACTACGGCTACCGCCGGCTGCGGCACCGCGCCCGGCTGAAGTTCCTGCTCGCCGACTGGGGTGTGGCGAAGTTCCGTGACGTCCTGGAGAAGGAGTACCTGGGCCGGGCACTCATCGATGGGCCCGCCCCGGACCTGCCGGAGAAGCCGATCGACCACATCGGCGTGCACAAGCAGCGCGACGGGCGGAACTATGTCGGCGCCGCCCCGGTCGTCGGCCGCTCCTCCGGCAAGCAGCTGCTCGCCCTGGCGGACCTGGTCGAGCAGCACGGGTCGGAGCGGGTGCGGCTCACGGCGTACCAGAAGCTTCTGGTTCTGGATGTCGCCGACGATCGGGTCGAGTCGCTGATCAGCGGACTTCGCGGGATCGGGCTGGAGGCGCGCCCGTCGGCCTGGCGGCGCGGCACGATGGCCTGCACCGGCATCGAGTTCTGCAAGCTCGCCATCGTCGAGACCAAGGCGCGCGGCGAGGAGCTGGTCGCCCGGCTCGAGGAGCGGCTCGGCGACTTCGACGCGGACATCTCGGTGCACCTCAACGGCTGCCCGAACGCGTGCGCCCGGACCCAGGTCGCCGACATCGGCCTCAAGGGCCAGCTGGTGATGAACGCGCACGGCGAGCAGGTCGAGGGCTTCCAGATCCACCTCGGCGGCGCGCTCGGCATGGCCAAGGGCGAGACCGCCGGGTTCGGCCGCAAGCTGCGGGGCCTCAAGGCCACCGCCGAGGAGCTCCCCGACTACGTCGAGCGGGTGGCCCGGAACTACCTGGGTGGCCGCTCCGAGGGGGAGACCTTCGCCAACTGGGTGATGCGGGCGGAAGAGGAGCTCCTGAAATGAGCGACGCCCGATCCGCCCCGCTCTACTGCCCCTACTGCGGTGACGAGGACCTCCGCCCCAACGAGTCCTCGCACGGCGCCTGGGAGTGCCACTCCTGCGCCCGCGTGTTTTCGGTCAAGTTCATCGGGTTGTTGTCCAAGGGAGCCACAGAATGAGCATCCTGAACGCCTCCGGCCTGGGCCTGATCAACCTGGGTGGCAGTCCCGCCGCCGCCCCCGCTGACCCCGCCCGTCGTTCTCCGGAGGAGCTGCGCGAGCTGGCCTTGCAGGCCGCCCGCGACCTGGAGGGCCGCCCCGCCGAGGAGATCGCCAAGTGGGCGACCGACACCTTCGGCGCGCGGTTCTGTGTCACCAGCTCGATGGCCGACGCGGTGGTCGCGCACCTCTTCTCCCGCGTCGCGCCCGGCGTGGACGTGGTCTTCCTGGACACCGGCCTGCACTTCCCGGAGACCCTCAAGGTCCGGGACACGGTGGCCCGCACGATGAACGTGAACGTCCGCTCGATCCGCCCGCGGATGACGGTCGGCCAGCAGGACGGGGAGTACGGTCCCCGGCTGTTCGCCCGCAACCCGGACGAGTGCTGCTTCATGCGCAAGGTGGAGCCGCTGGAGCGGGCCCTGGCCGACTACGACTCCTGGGCCACCGGCCTGCGCCGTGACGAGTCGCCGACCCGGGCCAACACGCCGGTCGTCGCGTTCGACGCGAAGAAGGGCAAGGTCAAGGTCAACCCGATCGCGGCCTGGACCCAGGCGGATGTGGACCGCTACATCAGCCGGTGGAACGTGCCGGTCAACGAGCTGTTCAAGAAGGGCTACGGGTCGATCGGCTGCTGGCCGTGCACCCGGCGCACCAAGGCCGGCGAGGACCCGCGCGCGGGCCGCTGGGCGATGTTCGAGAAGACCGAATGCGGTCTGCACGTCTGATCGGGTCCCCGCGGCCGGCCGTGGTGCTCGTCGCCCACGGCAGCCGCGACCCCCGCGCCGCGGCGTCCACCGAGGCGCTGGCCCGGGCGGTGCGCCGGGGACGGCCGGAGTGGCTGGTGAGGGCCGCCTATCTGGACCATGCCGGGCCCCGGCCGGTGCAGGTGCTGAGCGGGCTCGGCGCGCGGCGGGTGGTGCTGGTGCCGCTGCTGTTGACCGAGGCTTATCACGGGCGGGTCGATCTGCCGGCGGTCCTTGAGGAAGCCGCGGATCTGCCGGTCGAGGTGACGCTGGCCGGGGTGCTGGGGCCGCGGCGGGCTGATCTGCCGGTCGAAGGGTCACGGCGGGCTGCGGCGCGGATGCCGCGGCTGCTGGTCGAGGCGTTGGTGCGGCGGCTTCCGGTGGACGGGTTCGACGCTGTCGTGCTGGCCGCGGCCGGCACGCGGGACGCGGTGGCACGGGAGACCGTGGAGCACGCTTCGGTGGCGCTGGGGGAGCGGCTGGGGGTTCCGGCGGCGGTTTCCTACTCCTCAGGGGTGGGGCCCCGGGCCGGGGACGCGGTGCGGGCGCTGCAGGAGGCCGGGGCGCGGCGGGTCGCGGTTGCCGGATACTTCCTCGCGCCGGGGCTTCTCCATGACCAGGCGGTGGCGTCGGCATGGGAGGCCGGCGCGGTGGCGGTGGCGGAGCCGCTCGGGGATGCGCCGGAGTTGGTCGGGTTGATCGCGGAGCGGGTGGCTGCCGCTGGGGTGCGGAGGCTTGCCGCGGCCTGATCGCGGGTTCTGCCGGCCCGGCCCAGGGCGGCTGGTTGCTGTTGCGGCCGCCTCGTGCGGTGTGTGGGTGGTTGCGGTTCTGCTGGCCCGCCTCGGGGCGGCTGGTTGCTGTTGCGGCCGCCCGGCCCGGTCCGCGGTCTGCTTGCGCTTGCTCGACCGGGACGGGGTCCGCGGTTTGCTTGCGGCCGCTGTCTGCGATTTCCGGTACGCCCGCAGCGCGGCCGGTCAGCGGAGGATGTGGCCACTCCGCCTCCGCGCCCGGGTTGCCCCCTACCACCACCGTGAGCCGGTCACGGCCTGCCGTCGATACCGCCGTGGGATTTCGCCGCGCCGAGTGGGGACCGGGTGGTGAGGTCGGTCTATTGATTACTGATGGTGATGATCACTCTGCGCTACGCGATGATGGGGCGCTGTGGGGCGGTGTCCGGAATGGAGAGTCCACAGCGGAGTGTGCCGGAGTCGCGACGGAAACCGATCAGCGGCCATTTCGAGATCATTTCGGGAGTGTGGGTAAACGTACCGTGATCGAATTAGCGCACTGCGGAATGAGAGCGCTGGGTAAGCGTCCCGAAACAGCAAGACGCCCCGGTGCCGATCGGCCCGGGGCGCGAATGCTGTGTGGGGGATTGAATCAGGCGGTCGGCGCGGACACCCGAAGGCCGCCGCGACGCTTGACCGCGCGGCGCTCGTCCTCGCTCATCCCGCCCCATACGCCGGCGTCCTGGCCGGACTCGAGCGCCCAGGAAAGGCACGACTCGGTCACTGGGCACCGCCGGCACACGGCCTTGGCCTGCTCGACCTGCAGGAGCGCGGGGCCGGACGTCCCGATCGGGAAGAACAGCTCCGGGTCCTCGTCGCGGCAGATCGCATCGTGACGCCAGTCCATGGCGGCAAACTCCTTGTTTCGGATGGGGTAATGAAAACAGTGCTGTTTACCTATATGCATGCGCCCGCAGTGCCGACGGGTTGTACCCGTACACTCACCGGAGCGTCAGCAAGCCTTTGTGTTTGGTAGCCGTTCTGCGCTTCTGGATTAGGAACGCGCACAAGCCGCTACCGGTTACTTCTTATCGCTTGTGAATGCTTTCACGAACTCTCGCGATGTCAAGGGTAGCGCTGGAAGTTTCTTCCAGCGGGTGAGCTGGCTCACGTACCCTTATGTCCGGTTCCGCCGCTGCTGCCAGAGCCGGTTGACGAACGCTCCCATCAATGTAGTACGGTCCCGGCCACTTCGCCGACCTTTTGCCCGTGTTTCTGTAACGGATCGTGAGCACGTACGGAAACGACGTACCCCGCCGTCAGCAGATCACACGCAGCGCTGAGCGGACGGACACGAAGTGCACCTTCTGCCGCTCGCCGAGATAGTCACCGTCCAGCTGGAATGCCTGGGGCCGGGACGACATCACGGTGAAATCCGCAAGGTCATGTAGCCGTAACACCTGTTTACCGTGCGGTTCGCCGGAGCGCCACGCGAGCTGTGTCACGGTCCTCGTGGTGCCGGAAACACTAAGGCGGCGCAGGGCCAGGACATCCAGCCCGAGATCGAACGAAGCGTCCGGATTGGGATCCACCGGTCGGCTGCCGGCGTACGTCCAAGGGGCGGTGTTCTGCACGATGATCGTCCCGAGCCCGGTGTCGCTGGTCTCACCCGGTCGTTCCAGGGTCATCGGCGGATCCGCCCGGTCGAGGCCGGTGAGGAACTGGCCGACCATCGTGCGCAGGTAGAGACCCGGCGTCGACGTCCGGCCGCGCAGCCGGGCCTGCTCCACCCGGCGGATCACCGCGGCGTCCAGACCCAGGCCGGCTGCGAAGGTGAAGTAGCGGTCGTCGGCGCGACCGAGATTGATCACTCGATGCCGGCCGTCGCGGAGGCCGTCCAGGATGACGCTGGTCCCGTCCACCCAGTCGGCGGGCAGGCCGAGCGCGCGGGCGAAGACGTTGGTCGAGCCGCCCGGCACCACGGCCAGCGCCGGCACCCGGTAGGCGGCCGGGCCGGGCAGCCCGGCGAGCGCGGCCGGGGCGGTGAGCAGTCCGTTGACCGCCTCGTTGATGGTGCCGTCGCCACCCAGCGTGACCACCACGTCGACGCCGCTCTCGGCGGCCGCCCGGGCCAGCGTGGTGGCGTGCCCGCGCCGCTCGGTGTAGCGCACGGTCAGCTCGACGGCGCTCTCCAGCGCCCGGACCAGGACGTCGCGGCTGCGCTCGGTGGTCGCTGTCGCCCGGGGGTTGACCACCAGCAAGGCACGCATGCGCGGCACCTTACCGGGCGGAACCGGATCTGGCTGTCGGTATGGTGCAGCAGTGACCGGTGAGAAACCCGTGAGTACCGCGGCCGCGTCCCTCGACTGGGGGGTCCGGCTGCTCTACCTGCAGAGCGTGGGGCTGGCCGGGCTCACCGCCTATCTGGTTGTCCTCGATCTGACCAGCGCCGGCGCTGACATCGGCGTGGCGGCCTCGCTCACCGTGCTGGCCGCGCTGGCCGCCGTGGTGGTCTTCCTGATCGCCCGGGCGCTCGGCCGGCGCCGGGTCCGGGCCCGCGGGCCGGCCGTCGTGGTGCAGCTGTTCACGCTGGCCACCGGCGGTTTCCTGGTCCAGGTGGGACCGCTCTGGCTGGGCGTGACGCTGCTGGTGCTGGCCGCGGTCACCGCGGTGCTGGTGCTGCTTCCGGCGAGCAGCCGAGCGTTGGGTGTCGATTAGCGGGTTCCGCGGAGCCGATCAGGGCCTAACCTGGATGGGTGACCGGCTCAACGGTGCGCCCGCCCGCCTATCAACAACTCGCGGACGATTTGCGGGCGGATATCACTTCGGGACGACTGCAACCTGGTGAGCGGCTGCCGCCCGAGCCTGAGTTGTGCGTGAAGATCGGCGTCAGCCGCAGCACGGTGCGCGAGGCGTTGCGCCTGCTCGCCAGCCAGCATCTGATCGTCACGACCCGCGGGGTGACCGGCGGCAGCTTCGTGGCGCATCCGGACGCCGGGCAGCTGGCCGACGGGCTCTCCACCGGGTTCGCGCTGCTCACCCACTCGAACGGGGTGGGGCTGGCCGACCTGCTCGAGCTGCGCCGGGCGCTGGAGGTGCCGGCCGCCGGGCTGGCCGCGGTCCGGCGCACCGAGGCGCACCTGATCGAGCTGCGCGGTGCGCTCTTCGACCCGGCGCTGGACGACTTCGACACCATGCTGGCCGCGCACTCGGTGTTCCACCGGGCGCTCGCCAAGGCCACCGGCAACCCGCTGTTCGAGCTGGTCGGCCGCCCGCTCTACCAGGCGTCGTACGGTGAAGAGGTGGTTGCCGCCCTGCCCGAGGGATATTGGGCGCGGATCGACGCGGACCACCGGGAGCTGCTGGAGCTGCTCGCCGCACGGGACGCCGAGGGCGCCACCCGGGCGGCGGCACAACACCTGGATTACATCGCGCTGGCCGTGACCGTCCGGTAACGACCGGTCAGTACTCGGTGCGGCGGGTGAGCAGGCGGATCGTCGCGTGCTGCCCGTTCGCCTCGGCGGCGGCCGAGGTGGTCAGCGCGGTGAGCACCTTCCACGCGAAGGACGACTCGGAGGGCAGCCGGGCGCCGCGCACGGTCGCGACGGTCACCTCGACGGTGAGCGCGTCGTCGGTGACCGCGAACCGGCACTCCAGCTCGGCGCCGCGGGTGGCGATGGCCAGCAGCATGGCGCACGCCTCGTCGACGGCGATGCGCAGATCCTCGATCTCGTCGAGGGCGAAGTGCAGGCGAGCCGCGAGACCGGCCGTGGCCGTGCGGAGCACACCGAGGTAACCACCGTCGGCGGGAACCGTCAGGAGAACGACGTCGTCCCCGATCTCCGGCTCCGCGTGGGTCAGCTGAGACACCCGCGACCTCCTCCTGTCGGTGGAGACTTTAACCGGTTACACCCGGTTATGGCAGAGGCCGGCGCACCCCGGGGGCACGCCGGCGCTCCGGTCGTGCTCAGGCCTGCTTGGTCTCCCAGAAGATCTTGGAGATCTCCTCGATCTTGCCGAGCAGCTGGTCGGCGATCGCCGGGTCCACCGAGCCCTTGGCGCCGGCCGCGCCGGCGAGCTTGGTGGCCTCGTTGAACAGCTGGTGCAGGTTCGGGTACTTCTCGAAGTGCGGGGCCTTGAAGTAGTCGGTCCACAGCACCCACAGGTGGTGCTTGACCAGCTCGGCCCGCTGCTCCTTGATGATGATGGCCCGGGTGCGGAACTCCGGGTCGGTGTTGCCCTGGTACTTCTCGGCGATGGCCTTGATCGACTCGGCCTCGATCCGGGCCTGGGCCGGGTCGTAGACGCCGCACGGCAGGTCGCAGTGCGCGCTGACCACGGTGCTCGGCATGAGGAAACGCGGAAGTCGCATCAGGACTCCTCCATAGAGTTTGCGATGATCCGGGCTTGACACTACCCCTTACACCCATTGCCTAACGCGACGGAGGCTTGATGCCTTGAGGTGGCACTTACCACTGTTCGCCGTCTTGGTGAGCGGTCCGTCGATGGTCCCCACCCTGCGGCACGGGGACGCGCTGCTCGTCCGGCGCGGCGCCCGGGTAAGGACCGGCGACGTGGTGGTCGCGCGCTTCCGCAGCCGCCCCGATCTGCTGGTCGTCAAGCGGGTGGTCCGCCCGGAGCGGGACGGCTGGTGGATCGAGGGCGACAACGAGTTCGTCCAGGACGACTCGCGGTCCTACGGGGTGGCGGATGTCATCGGACGCGCCGTGTTTCGCTACTACCCCAGCCCAGGGCGGTTACGTTAGTCTCCAGTATCCCCAGCGCACACCCGCGCTGCGGTCGCTTTCCCGGGTGATCCCCGCTTGCACCGCCTCCTGGCGCATACTCGCGACCAGGCCAGTGCCAGGTGCCACGTATCAATGTCGATGCCGTGTGGAGTTCACCGTGTCATTCTTCAGTTTCGAGCTCGATCCTGCCCTCGCCGCCGATCCCGTCTTCGACCTGCACCGCCGGGGCAAGATGACGATGAGCGCGACGGTTCCGCTGGCCAGCCGGGACGACCTGTCCCTGGCGTACACGCCCGGGGTGGCCCGGGTCTGCGAGGCCATCGCGGCGGACGAGTCGCTCTACCCCGACTACACCTGGACGTCGAACACCGTCGCCGTCGTCACCGACGGGTCCGCGGTGCTCGGCCTGGGCAACATCGGGCCGAAGGCCGCGATGCCCGTCATGGAGGGCAAGTCGGTGCTGTTCAAGCAGTTCGGCGGGGTCGACTCGATCCCGATCTGCCTGGACACCCAGGACGTCGAGGGGATCATCGCGGCGGTCAAGGCGATGGCGCCGTCGTTCGGCGGGATCAACCTCGAGGACATCAGCGCGCCGCGCTGCTTCGAGATCGAGCGCCGGCTCGACGCCGAGCTGGACATCCCGGTCTTCCACGACGACCAGCACGGCACCGCGGTGGTCACGCTCGCCGCCCTGCGCAACGCGGCCAAGCTGCTCGGCCGCTCCTTCGGCGACCTGCGGGTGGTCATCAGCGGCGCCGGCGCCGCCGGGGTGGCGATCACCAACACGCTGATCGCGGCCGGCGTCCAGGGCGCCAACGTGATCGTCGTCGACTCGCGCGGCATCATCCACGCCGAGCGCGGCGACCTCAGCGGGATGAAGGCCGAGCTGGCCGCGACCACCAACTTCTCCGGCCGCAGCGGTGGCATCGCCGAGGCGCTGATCGGGGCGGACGTGCTGGTCGGCGTCTCCGGCGGCAGCATCCCGGAGGAGGCCCTGGCCGGCATGGCGCCCGGCGCGATCATCTTCGCGCTGGCCAACCCCACCCCGGAGGTCCCGCCGGCGACCGCGCACAAGTACGCCGCGATCGTCGCCACCGGCCGCAGCGACTTCCCGAACCAGATCAACAACGTGCTCGCGTTCCCCGGCATCTTCCGCGGCGCGCTGGACGTCCGCGCCACCACGATCACCGACGCCATGAAGGTGGCCGCGGCGGACGCCATCGCGGCCATCGTCGCCGACGACCTCCGTCCGGAAGCGATCGTCCCGTCCCCGCTCGACCCGCGGGTCGCCCCGGCGGTCGCGGCAGCCGTCGCGGCCGCGGCACTCCGCGACGGCGTGGCCCGGCGCACCCCGGCTCCGGCACCGGCCCAGGCCCGCCAGACCGTCTGACCCGAGATCCGCTGATCGGCCGCGCGCCGCTTCGCCTACCGGCGGGGCGGCGCGCCGCCGTTCCTGCTCTTTTCGGTACGGCCGGCGGTGCGAGCCGCCGTCGTCGAAGTGGCGACCAGGAGAACGCCCACTGAGCACCTCAACCGGTCCTGGCCGGCGCGCTCCCAGCCCGCCCACCCAGGGGGCCACCCTCCTGAGGACAGTGTGCCGCGAGGAGGCGGTTCGCGGCGGCGGCCTGTGGAAGACGGGCTGGTGTGGACAACGCGACCGCATCGGCGGAGGAGCGTTTCGGCTGGCCGGAGTAGGTGTGAGTCGCGCCGGCGGTGCCCGGCGGTGTGCGGCGAGGCGGTGCCCGGCGGTGTGCGGCGAGGCGGTGCCCGGCGGTGTGCGGCAAGGCGGTGCGCGGCGGTCCGAGGCAAGAGGGCGCGCGGTGGTGTGAGCGGTGTGCTGTCGGGCGGTGCGCGGCGGTCCGCGGCAAGGCGGCGCGCGGTGGTGTGAGCGGTGTGCTGCCGGGCAGTGCGGAGCGCCGAGACGGTTTGGTGTCCGGCGGTGTGCTGCCGGGCGGTGCGGGGTGGTGCGTGGGGTGCGAGGGGGTGTGTGGCGCCGCGAGGTGGTGCGTGGCGCGGTGAGGTCGGGTGTGGGGCCACGAGGGGATGTGCGGCGTGGCGAGGCGGGGTGGTGCCGGGTGCGGCGGGGCGGGTGGTTTGGGAGGTCCGGCGGGGCTTTGGGCGTACCGGGAAGGGTTGTGGGGTTGATCGATGGGCGGTGGGGACTAGGGTCGGATCATGCGCGCCGCCTATGTGTCCTCGCTGCAGCCTGACGCGCCGCTGAGCGGCCTGACCGTCGGGGAGCTGCCGTTCTCCGTGCCGGACGGCTGGGTGCCGGTGGCGGTGCGGGCCAGTTCGCTCAACCAGCACGACATCTGGTCGCTGCGCGGCGTCGGTCTGCCCGCCGACCGGCTGCCGATGATCCTCGGGTGTGACGCCGCCGGGGTGGATCCGGACGGGCGGGCGGTGCTGGTCTACCCGGTGGTCCAGGACAAGGCCGATCCGCGCGGATATTCGCTGTTCTCCGAGCGGCATCCGGGGACGCTGGCCGAGCAGGTGGCCGCGCCCCGGGAGAACCTGTTGCCGATTCCGGACGGGGTGTCGTTCGCCGAGGCGGCCTGCCTGCCGACGGCGTGGCTGACCGCCTATCACATGCTGGTGACCCGGGGCCGGGCCGCGGACGCGGGCGCGATCCTGGTGCAGGGGGCCGGCGGCGGTGTCGCCACGGCCGCGGTGGCGATCGGCGTGGCGCTCGGCAAGAAGGTCTATGCCACCAGCCGTGAGCAGTGGAAACGTGACCGGATCAGCGAGCTGGGCGCGGTCGCGGTGGAGCCGGGCGGGCGGCTGCCGGAGCGGGTCGATGTGGTGATCGAGTCGGTGGGGGAGCCGACCTTCGAGCATTCGATGAAGTGCGCGGCGCCGGGTGCGCGGATCGTGGTGTGCGGGGCGACCGGCGGTCACCTGGCCCGGGTGGATCTGCGGCGGGTGTTCGCGATGCAGCTGGAGATCCTGGGCAGCAGCATGGGCACGCCCGGGGAGCTCGGT
The DNA here is from genome assembly GCF_014205225.1 of Actinoplanes octamycinicus. Taxonomy (NCBI): domain Bacteria; kingdom Bacillati; phylum Actinomycetota; class Actinomycetes; order Micromonosporales; family Micromonosporaceae; genus Actinoplanes; species Actinoplanes octamycinicus. The sequence continues at coordinate 842,472 of NZ_JACHNB010000001.1, read as the reverse complement.
GAGCTGCTGGAGATGTGCGCGAGCGGCCGGATCCGGCCGGTGATCGACTCCCGCTATCCGTTCGCGGAGGCGGCGAAGGCGTTCGCCCGGCTGTCGTCCGGCGAGCTGTTCGGCAAGGTGGTCCTGGAGCACTGAGCGCGGAGGCCGGGGCGCCTGGAGCACTGAGCGCGGAGGCCGGGGCGCCTGGAGCACTGAGCGCAGTCGACCGGGCCTGGAGCGCTCAGCGGGGACCGGGTGAACCCGGACGAGTGGTCCGGGTGCGCTGAGTGGGGACGACCGGGCGTACCGGAAAGTGGCGGGCCGCGGGTGTAGCGGACCGGGACCGGCGGGATGTGACCTTGAGGCCGGCCGCGGGAGGACTTTAGGCCCGGCGGCGGTCCCCGAGTGCCGGTAGTTTGAGGTTCGTGGCGCGCAGTGTCTATGTAGCGGGCTTGGGCCCGGGTGTCGGCAAGGGCGCGGTGGCCCTGGGGATCGTCGAGCTGCTGTCCCGGCAGGTCGCCGGGGTGTCGGTGTTCCGGCCCCTGGTGCACGACGCCGACCGTGATCCGTTGTTGACCAGTCTGCGGGAGCGGTATCCCGGGCCGGTGCCGGTGGCCGAGTCGTTCGGGGTCACCCAGGCCGAGGCGACCGCGCTGCTCGCGGACGGCCGGCGGGAGGAGCTGATCGGCCGGATCGTCGAGCGGTACCGGGCGGCCGAGCGGCGCAGCACCGCCGTGGTGATCATCGGGACTGACTTCGCCGACACGGCCGACGAGAGCCGGGACGGGCTGCCCCGGGAGCTGGCCGTCAACGCGCGGCTGGCGACCGAGTTCGGCAGCGTGGTGATCCCGGTGGTCAGCGGTGCGGGGCGGGGCGGGGAGTCGCTCGCGGCAGCGGCCCGCAGCGCCTACCACTCGCTCGGCGACCTGGGCGCGACGGTGGCCGCGGTGATCGCCAACCGGGTGCCGCCGTCGGCCGCCGGCGGGCCGGACCCGGATCTGCCGGTGCCGTTCTGGGCGATCCCGGAGGTGCCGGTGATCGCCGCGCCGACGGTCGGCGAGGTCGCCGAGGCGCTCGACGCGACCGTGCTGTCCGGCGCGCCCGGCGCGCTCGACCGCGACGTGCTGGATTACGTGGTGGGCGCCGCGCACGTGCCGACCGTGCTGGAGCACCTGACCGACGGGGCTCTGATGATCACCCCGGGCGACCGGGCCGACCTGCTGGTCGCCGCCAGCGCCGCGCACGCGGCCGGCACGGTGACCCTGGCCGGCCTGGTGCTGACCCTCGGCGAGCCGCCCGACCCGCGGGTGGTCCGGGTCATCGAGCGGTTGAACACCGGGCTGGCGATGCTGGTCACCAAGTCGGACAGCTTCCACACCATCGCGCTCTCCGACCGGGTCCAGGCGCAGCTCAGCACGCCGCGCAAGGTGCAGGCGGCGCTCGGCGCGTTCGAGGCGCACGTGGACACCGCGGCGCTCTCCAAGGTGCTGGACGTGGCCCGGTCGGCCCGGGTCACGCCGCTGATGTTCGAGAACGATCTGATCGACCGGGCCCGTGCCGACCGCCGGCACCTGGTGCTGCCGGAGGGCACCGAGGAGCGGATCCTGCGGGCCACCGAGACGCTGCTGCGCCGCGGGGTGGCCGACCTGACCCTGCTCGGCGACCCGGCGGAGATCACCCGGCGGGCCCGGGAGCTGGGCGTGGAGATCGGCGACGCGCGGCTGGTGGACCCGGCCACCAGCGAGTGGCGGGACGACTTCGCCGCGCGGTACGCCGAGCTGCGCAAGGGCAAGGCGGTCACTCTCGACCTGGCCTACGACGTGGTCCGCGACGTCAACTACTTCGGCACCATGATGGTCGCCGCCGGGCTGGCCGACGGGATGGTCTCCGGCTCGGTGCACACCACCGCGGCGACGATCCGGCCGGCCTTCGAGATCATCAAGACGGTGCCGGACGTGTCGGTGGCCTCCAGTGTGTTCTTCATGCTGCTCGCCGACCGGGTGCTGGTCTACGGCGACTGCGCGGTCAACCCGGACCCGGACGCCGCCCAGCTCGCCGACATCGCGCTCTCCTCGGCGAAGACGGCGGCCGCGTTCGGCATCGAGCCGCGGGTCGCGATGCTCTCCTACTCGACCGGTAAGTCCGGCGCGGGCGCCGACGTGGAGAAGGTCGCGGCGGCCACCGCCCTGGTCCGGGAACGCCGCCCGGATCTGCCGGTGGAGGGCCCGATCCAGTACGACGCGGCGATCGACCCGGCGGTGGCCGCCGCCAAGCTGCCCGGCAGCGCGGTGGCCGGCCAGGCCACGGTCTTCGTCTTCCCCGACCTGAACACCGGGAACAACACCTACAAGGCGGTGCAGCGATCGGCGAATGCGGTCGCGGTCGGCCCGGTCATGCAGGGCCTGCGCCGCCCGGTGAACGACCTGTCCCGGGGCGCGACGATCAAGGACATCATCAACACCGTGGCGATCACGGCGATCCAGGCGGGAGCCAAATGACTCGGGTGCTGGTGCTCAACTGCGGCTCGTCCTCGGTGCGGTACAAGCTCTTCGACGGCGGCACGGTCAGCGCGAAAGGCCACATCGAGCGGATCGGCGAGGACGGCGGCGAGGCGGCCGACCACCTGTCGGCGCTGCGTGAGCTGCTGGACCGGCTGGACCTGAGCGGGCTGGCCGCGGTCGGGCACCGGGTGGTGCACGGCGGCGAGCGGTTCACCGGGTCGACGGTGATCACCGACGAGGTGGTGGCCGCGGTCGAGGAGCTGATCCCGCTGGCGCCGCTGCACAACCCGGGCGCGCTGACCGGCATCCGGGTGGCCCGCAAGCTGCTGCCGGACGTGCCGCAGGTGGCGGTCTTCGACACCGCGTTCCACGCGACGATCCCGCCGGAGGGGGTGCTCTGGGCGGTCGACCGGGACCTGGCCCGGCGGTTCGGGCTGCGACGGTACGGCTTCCACGGCACGTCGCACGCCTACGTCTCCCGGGAGACCGCCCGGATCCTCGGCAAGCCGGTCGCCGAGACCAACGTGATCACCCTGCACCTGGGCAACGGGGCGAGCGCGGCCGCGGTCCGCGGCGGCCGGTGCGAGGCCACCTCGATGGGGATGACCCCGCTGCCCGGCCTGGTGATGGGCACCCGGTCCGGGGACATCGACCCGAGCCTGATCTTCCACCTGCACCGGGTGGGCGGCCTCGGGCTGGACGAGATCGAGGAGTCGCTGACCCGGCGCGCCGGCCTGCTCGGCCTCACCGGGGCCAACGACATGCGGTCGGTGCTGGACCGGCGTGCGGCCGGGGACGAGGAGGCGGAGCTGGCCTTCGCGATCTACACCCGGCGGCTGCGCGAGTACATCGGGTCCTACCTCGCGGTGCTGGGGCGGGTGGACGCGATCACCTTCACCGCCGGGGTCGGCGAGCGGTCCGCGGTGGTGCGGGCCGCCGCGCTGGACGGGCTGGCGCCGCTCGGGATCAGTGTCGACCCGGCGCGGAACGAGGCCGGCGAGCTGATCATCTCGCCGGACGGGGCGCCGGTCGCGGTCTGCGTGGTGCCGACCGAGGAGGAGCTGGAGATCGCGAACGAGTCCCGCCGGGCGCTGTCGCTGGAGAGCTGAGCAGCGCCGGGCGGGTCTCGGTCAGCCGAAGGCCAGCCAGGCGACCAGTGCGATGAGGGCGACGGCGACCACACCGCCGATCACGTAGGGCGCCTTGGACGGAGCGGGGGTTTCCGGCGTGCGGGTGAAGGCCCGGAACGCCTCGGTGTTGCCACCCGGGTCGACGCGGTTATCAGACATGCGCCCGACCCTAGCCAAGCCACGCACGCTTCCGCCAAGGGCGATCACTTCGGGACGGACACGCTGTCCGTCCGGGCCGCTTCTCACCAACCCCGTTTGCGGTACGCGTAGGTCGTACCGCAAACGGGGGTGAACGGACCGCTCAGTCGTCGTCCTCGTCGTCGCGGGCGAGCCAGGTGGCGAGGCGCTCGATCGGCGTCTCGAACTCCGGGTGCATGTCGACGAAGGTGCGCAGCTGCTCGCCGAGCCACTCCAGGGTGACGGTCTCCTCGCCGCGCCGCTGGACCAGCTCCTCGATGCCCCGATCGGTGAAGTACATCCTCGAATGTTAAGAGGGGCCGCTCCGCGCGGGCGGAGCGACCCCTCACCAGATCAGCAGATCAGGGGCGCGGCAGCGACGCCTCGATCAGCGCCTGCTGCTCGGCCTCGTGCATCTTGGCCGAGCCGACCGCCGGAGCGGCCGCCGCCGGGCGGGAGATCCGCCGCAGCCGGACCCCCTCCAGGTGCTCCAGCAGGTTGAGCGCGACGAACGACCAGGCGCCCTGGTTGGCCGGCTCCTCCTGGACCCAGGCGAAGTCCTCGGCGTTCGGGTACTGCGCCAGGATCGCCTTGAGCTCGTCGACGGGCAGCGGGTAGATCTGCTCCATCCGGATGATCGCGGTGTCGGTGATGCCGCGGTCGGCCCGGGCCTGGAACAGGTCGTAGTAGACCTTGCCGGAGCAGAGCAGCACCCGCTTCACCGAGCCGGCGTCCAGCGGCTGGCCGTTGATCCCGGCGTCGCCCAGCACCGGCTGGAAGCCGCCCTGGGTGAAGTCGCTGACCCCGGACACCGCGAGCTTGTGCCGGAGCAGCGATTTCGGCGAGAAGACCACCAGCGGCTTGCGCTTGCTGGACAGGGCCTGGCGGCGCAGCAGGTGGAAGTAGTTCGCCGGGGTGGTCGGGTTCGCCACCCGCATGTTGTCCTGCGCGCAGAGCTGCAGGAACCGCTCCGGGCGGCCGGACGAGTGGTCCGGGCCCTGGCCCTCCATGCCGTGCGGCAGCAGCAGCACCAGCGACGACTGCTGGCCCCACTTCACCTCGCCGGAGGAGAGGAACTCGTCGACGATCGACTGGGCGCCGTTGACGAAGTCACCGAACTGGGCCTCCCAGAGGACCAGCGCGTCCGGGTTCTCCACCGAGTAGCCGTACTCGAAGCCCATCGCCGCGTACTCGGAGAGCAGCGAGTCGTGCACGAAGAACCGGGCGTTGCCGGTGGCCAGGGTGCTGATCGGCAGGAAGTCCTTGCCGGTCTTCGAGTCCACGATCGCGGCGTGCCGCGAGGTGAACGTGCCACGGCGCGAGTCCTGCCCGGCCAGCCGGACGGTGACGCCCTGGGCGAGCAGCGAGCCGAACGCGATCAGCTCGCCGAAGCCCCAGTCGATCCCGCCGTCGCTGGACATCTTGGCGCGCCGGTCGAGCAGCTGCTGCACCCGCTTGTGCGGGGTGAAGCCGTCCGGCAGCTCGATGTGCGCCTGGCCGACCGCGCGCACCGTGTCGGCGTCGACCTTGGTCTCCACCTGGGGCTCCGGCTCCTCGGCGATGATGTGCGGCCGCGGCGGGTTCTTGACCGTGTCCCGGGTGGCCTTGAAGACCTCCTCCAGCCGGGACTGGTAGTCGCGCAGCTGCTCCTCGGCGTCCTGCACGGTGATGTCGCCGCGGCCGATCAGCTCCTCGGTGTAGAGCTTCCGCACGCTGCGCTTGGTGTCGATGATCTGGTACATCCGCGGGTTGGTCATCGACGGGTCGTCGCCCTCGTTGTGACCGCGGCGGCGGTAGCAGATCATGTCGATCACGACGTCCTTGTTGAACGCCTGCCGGTACTCGAAGGCCAGTTTCGCCACCCGGACCACGGCCTCCGGGTCGTCCCCGTTGACGTGGAAGATCGGGGCCTGGATCATCCGGGCCACGTCGGTCGAGTACATCGAGGAGCGGCTGTACTCCGGCGCGGTGGTGAAGCCGACCTGGTTGTTCACGATCACGTGGACCGTGCCACCGGTGCGGTAACCGCGCAGCTGGGACAGGTTCAGCGTCTCGGCGACCACGCCCTGGCCGGCGAACGCGGCGTCGCCGTGCACCAGCACCGGCAGCACCGTGTAGCCGTGCAGGCCCAGGTCCAGGCGGTCCTGCTTGGCCCGGACGATGCCCTCCAGGACCGGGTCGACGGCCTCCAGGTGGGACGGGTTGGCCACCACGCTGACCGTGGTCGAGTGCTCGCCGTCCGGCGTGGTGTATTTGCCGGTCTGACCCAGGTGGTATTTCACGTCGCCGGAGCCGTGCGCCGACTTCGGGTCCATCCAGCCTTCGAACTCGTTGAACAGCTTCTCGTACGGCTTGCCGACGATGTTGGTGAGCACGTTCAGCCGGCCGCGGTGGGCCATGCCGATCACCATCTCGTCCAGGCCCGCCTCGGCGGAGGACTGCAGCACCGCGTCCAGCAGCGGGATCAGCGACTCGCCGCCCTCCAGCGAGAACCGCTTCTGCCCGACGTACTTGGTCTGCAGGAACGTCTCGAAGGCCTCGGCGCGGTTGAGCCGGAGCAGGATGTGCTTCTGCTCGTCGGTGTCCGGCTTGGTGTACTTGACCTCGATGCGTTCCTGGATCCAGCGGCGCTCCTCCGGGTCCTGGATGTGCATGTACTCGATGCCGACCCGGCGGCAGTAGGTGTCGCGCAGCACGCCGAGCACGTCGCGCAGCTTCATCTTCTGCTTGCCGGCGAAGCCGCCGACCGGGAAGGTCCGGTCCAGGTCCCACAGGGTCAGCCCGTGCTGGAGCACGTCCAGGTCGGGGTGCTTGCGGATGATGAACTCGAGCGGGTCGGTGTCGGCCATCAGGTGGCCGCGCACCCGGTACGCGTGGATCAGCTCGATCACCCGGGCGGCCTTGTCGATCTGGCCCTCGGAGGTCCGGGCCACGTCGCGCACCCAGCGGACGGGTTCATACGGAATCCGCAGCGAGGTGAAGATCTCGTCGTAGAAGTCGTGCCCGCCGAGCAGCAGCTCGTGCATCACCTTGAGGAACTCGCCGGACTGCGCGCCCTGGATGACCCGGTGGTCGTAGGTGCTGGTCAGCGTGGTGACCTTGCTGACGCCGTGGTCGGTCAGGGTCTCGTCGCTCATCCCCGAGTACGGCGCCGGGTACTCCAGGGCGCCGACGCCGATGATCGCGCTCTGCCCGTTCATCAGGCGGGGGATCGAGTGGACCGTGCCGATGCCGCCCGGGTTGGTCAGCGAGATCGTGGTCCCGGAGTAGTCGTCCATGGTCAGCTCGTTGCGCCGGGCGCGGCGGACCACGTCCTCGTACGCCTGGTGGAACTGCCGGAAGTCCATCTCCTCGCAGGCCTTGATGGACGGCACCACCAGGGTGCGCGAGCCGTCCTTCTTGGCCAGGTCGATGGCGATGCCCAGGTTGACGTGCTCCGGCTGGACCAGGGTGGGCTTGCCGTCGATCTCGGCGTAGATGTTGTTCATCTCCGGGTGCGCGACGACCGCGCGGACCAGGGCCCAGCCGATCAGGTGGGTGAAGCTGACCTTGCCGCCCCGCCCGCGAGAGAGGTGGTTGTTGATCACGATGCGGTTGTCGATCATGAGCTTCGCCGGCACCGCGCGCACCGAGGTGGCGGTCGGGACCTGGAGCGAGGCCTCCATGTTCTGCACGATCTTGGCGGCGACGCCGCGCAGCGGCGTGGTCTTGGCGCCGGCCGGCGCCGCCTGGGCCGCGGGCTTGGCCGGGGCCGCCTTGGCCGGCTCCGGCTTTTTCGCCGGGGCGGGCGGGGTGACCGGCTTGGCCGGGGCCACCGTGGCCGCGGCCGGCGCGTCCGTGCCGGCCTTGGCGGCCGATTTCGTCGCGTTGGCCGCGGTCGCCTCGTCCGGCGTCGCGATCGAGCCCTGGGTGGCCATCGCCGGCTTGTAGTCCGCGAAGAAATCGTGCCAAGCGGGGTCGACGCTGGTCGGATCGGCCAGGTATCGCTGATACATCTCGTCGACGATCCACTCGTTGGGACCGAAATCCGCGAGTGGATTGTCCTGCGAAGTCTGCTGCGTCGACACTGCCGCGTTCGCCTCTTTCACCGTGTTTGTCATCACGTGACTTCTCCGTCACGCGGGACGGGCTAGGATCCGGTACCAGGCTACGCCGTGCGCGAGCGTCGCCCGCCCGGACGTCCGCTCTGTGACCTACCACCTCGCGCAGCCGGTGATCGCGGCGCTAGACCTGGATCCAGGTGGCACGCGCGACAGCCAGGCGCCGACCGGCCGAATCATGGATCGCCGAGTCCACCACCGCCTTGCGTCCGGTGACATGTGCCACCGCCCCGGTGATCACATAGTGGTCACCCGGGACCGGCAGCGCGTCCACCGCCACCGCGATCCGGCCCAGCACGAAGGCCCGGTCCTCGCGGATCGCGGCCCAGCCGCCCGGGCAGTCCAGCGCGGCCCAGACCAGCGGGACCGACACCTCGTCCGGGGCGGTCCACGGCGCCGCCGTCCGGCCGTCCGGCAACCGGCCCGGGAAGATCCGCAGGCCGTCGCCCTCGGCGCGCTCCGGGCCGCAGACGAAACAGGTCGGGAAGGGGTGGGCGGTGAAGCCCGGGTACTCCCGGGACGCGGCCACCGCGGTCTCCCACCGGACCGGCGCGACGCCCGGGCCCGGGTCGCCGGTGCCCAGCTCGGCGATCAGCCGGCCCTCGGCGTACACCGAACCGTCCTTGATCTCGAGATCGGTCTCCAGGGGCGGCGGCAGCCGGAGGGTCACCTGATCGGCCCCCGCGGCGGTCGCCAGGACGCCGGCCGACCAGCCGCCGTTGCCGGTGCCGGGCGGGCCGTTGAACCGTGCCGGGATACGCATCCCCCGACCATCGCACAAGCCGTTCATCAACCGGTCACGCATCGCCACCTGAAGTGACACGCCATCGGCAGGTGTCGCCCTTACACAGATCACATGGCAGTTCTGATGACCGCCGCCACACCCACCGGGACCAGCGGCTACACCCTGCTCATCGCGGACCAGGCCGGTCAGGTCGAGGCCGCACAGCGGCTCCGGCACGACATCTTCGCCGGCGAGCTCGGAGCGACCCTCCCGACCGCCACCGACGGCCGGGACGTGGACGAGTTCGACGCCTGCTGCGACCACCTCATCGTGCGCGACGACGCGACCGGGGACGTGGTCGGCACCTACCGGATGCTCCCGCCGCGCGCCGCCGAACTGGCCGGCCGGCGGTACGCCGACACCGAGTTCGACCTGAGCGCCCTGCGCCCGCTGCGCGACCAGCTGGTGGAGATCGGCCGCTCCTGCGTGCACCCGGACCACCGGTCCGGCGCGGTGATGAACCTGATGTGGAGCGGCATCGCCCGCTACCTGCACCTGAACAACCTGCGCTGGCTCGGCGGCTGCGCCTCGGTGCCGCTGGCCGACGGCGGCGGCACCGCGGCCGGCGTCCGGGAGCGGATCAACGCCCGGCACCTGGCCCCGCCCGCGCTGCGGGTCCGCCCGCGCACCCCGTGGACGCCGCCGGCCGGCCTGGCGCCGGACCCGAAGGTGGCGGTGCCCCCGCTGCTCAAGGGCTACCTGCGGCTGGGCAGCTGGATCTGCGGCGAGCCGGCCTACGACCCGGACTTCGACTGCGTGGACTTCTACGTGCTGTTCTCGATGGACCGGCTGGACCCGCGCTACCGCCGGCACTTCCTGGGGGCGACCCGATGAGCAGCACGCTCTGGCAGCCGGCCTCCGGGTGCGGCGACCGGTGCCGGCCGGGCGCCGGGCCGCGCGCCACCGGAGCGACGGCCGGCCTGCGGGTGGCCGGGGTGTTCCTGGTCCTGCTGACCGGCCTGCTGCCGGCGATGCTGGGCGGCGTCCTGCTGCGCGCCCTGGCCCGGGCCCTGCTCGGGGTGCTCGGGGTGCGGCTGGTGGCGCGCGGCCCGGCGCCCCGCCCGGGCAGCCTGCTGGTCGCCAACCACATCTCCTGGATGGACATCCTGGCGCTGGTCGCGGTCACCCCCACCCACCTGGTGGCCAAGCACGACGTGCGGGCCTGGCCGGCGGTCGGCGAGCTGGCCGGCCGGATCGGCACGATCTTCGTCGACCGCACCCGGCCCCGGGCGCTGCCGGCGACGGTCGGCGAGGTGGCGGCCGCGCTGCGCGGCGGCCGGTCGGTCGCGGTCTTCCCGGAGGGCACCACCTACTGCGGCGCCGAGCGGGGCGCCTTCCGCCCGGCGTTCTTCCAGGCGGCGATCGACGCCGGCGCCCCGGTGGTGCCCACCTCGATCTCCTACGACACCGCCGAGGCGTCGTTCATCGGCGAGGACACGCTGCTCCACTCGATCCGCCGGATCGCCCGGGTGCGCCGGACCACGATCACCGTGATCACCGCGCCGGCCCTGCGGCCGATGCCCGGCGCCGACCGGCGAGCCCTGGCCCGGGCCGCGCAGCGCAGCATGGCCGGGCACGGCTACCGATTGGCGGCGTGACGGCCGGCGGTGCGCCGCGTCCCGCACGGGTGGGAATTGCTCCTCACAGAATATTTTCAGCAAGCCTGCAGCAGTGGTGCAGCGGCCGGGGAGAGGATGGCCGCATGGCCGCTCAGACCCAGCCCAAGCAGAGTGAGGCGAAGCTGCTCGTCGTCGAGGACGACGCGAACATCCTCGAGCTCCTCTCCGCCAGCCTGCGCTTCGCCGGGTTCGACGTCACCACCGCGACCAGCGGCAGCGCCGCCGTGAGCGCGGCCCGCAGCGCGGCGCCCGACCTGGTCGTGCTCGACGTGATGCTGCCCGACCTCGACGGTTTCGAGGTGATCCGGCTGATGCGCGAGGGCGGCCAGCGCACCCCGGTGGTCTTCCTGACCGCCCGGGACGGCACCGACGACAAGATCCGCGGGCTCACCCTGGGCGGCGACGACTACGTCACCAAGCCGTTCAGCCTGGAGGAGCTGACCGCCCGGATCCGCGCGGTGCTGCGCCGCACCACGGTCGGCGAGGAGCAGCCGTCCCGCCTGGTCTTCGCCGACCTGGAGCTGGACGAGGAGACCCACGAGGTCTACCGGGCGGGCAGCCGGGTGCAGCTGTCGCCGACCGAGTTCAAGCTCCTGCGTTACCTGATGCTCAACGCCAACCGGGTGCTGTCCAAGGCGCAGATCCTCGACCACGTGTGGAAGTACGACTTCCGCGGTGACGACAACATCGTCGAGTCGTACATCTCCTATCTCCGGCGGAAAGTGGACAACGTGCAGCCCAGACTGATCCACACCCTCCGCGGGGTGGGTTACGTGCTGCGTAAACCAGCCGTCTAGGCGGCCGGCCATGTCGATCTCCGAGCGGGTTCGCGTTTCGCTCCCGCCGCAGGCAAGCCTGCGCAAGGTCTCCCTCCGCACCAAGCTGGTCGCCTCGGTGCTGGTGCTGGTCTTCGCCGCGCTGACGCTGATCAGCTCGGCCAGCACGATCGCCCTGCACACGTACATGATCGACAAGATGGACCGGCAGCTCCACGACGTCTACGACGACCTCGGCGTGATCGCCGAGACGCTGGAGGAGCGAGCGGTCTACATGCCGCTGGACTGGATGATCGGGATCGCCTCGGTCAGTGGCGTCGGCCCGCCCTCGCTGGGCACGCACACCGAGGACGAGGATCTCCCGGCGCCGCTGAAAGGTGTCGCCGCGGTCCAGGCGCACGACGGCCGGACGTACACGGCGCCCTCCCGGAACGGGAAGTACACCTGGCGGGTGCTGGCGGAGACCACCGACAACGGCTCGGTGATCTACGTCGGCCAGCGGATGACCGGGGTGAACGACGTGATCGCCCGGTTGATCTGGGCGGACGTGCTGGTCGGCGTCGGGGTGCTGCTCGCTCTCGCGATCGTCGGCGCGGCGCTGGTCCGGCAGAGCCTGGTCCCCCTGATGCAGATCGAGCGGACCGCCGGCCGGATCGCGGCCGGCGACTACAGCCAGCGGGTGCCCGACCCGGAGGTGGACGGCGGCGAGCCGACCACCGAGCTGGGCCGGCTCTCCACCGCGCTGAACGCGATGCTGGCCCAGATCGAGACCGCCTTCTACGCCCGGGCGGCGTCCGAGCAGCGGGCCATGGAGGCGGCCGAGGCGGCCCAGGCCTCCGAGGGCCGGGCGGTGCGCTCCGAGGAGAAGATGCGGCAGTTCGTCGCGGACGCCTCGCACGAGCTGCGCACCCCGCTGACCACGATCCGTGGGTTCGCCGAGCTCTACCGGCAGGGCGCGGTCTCCGACCCGGAGGCGGTGGCCCGGCTGGTCCGGCGGATCGAGGACGAGGCCGCCCGGATGGGCCTGCTGGTCGAGGACCTGCTGCTGCTCGCCCGGCTGGACCGGGAGCGCCCACTCAACCTGGCCCCGGTGGAGCTGCCGGTGCTGGCCATGGACGCGGTCCAGGCGGCCCGGGCGACCGCGCCGGACCGGGTCATCGAGCTGGAGGTGCGCGACGACCACGAGCGGCTGGTGGCGCTCGGCGACGACGCCCGGCTGCGCCAGGTGATCGGCAACCTGATGACCAACGCGCTGGTGCACACCCCGCCGGAGGCCACCGTGACGCTGCGGCTCGCCGCCGAGGGCGAGGACCACGCGGTGGTGGAGGTGTCCGACACCGGCCCGGGCCTGAGCGCGGAGCAGCGGGCGCACGTCTTCGAGCGGTTCTACCGGGTGGACGGCGCGCGGACCCGCAACACCCAGCGGGAGGCGACCGGGACGGGGCTGGGGCTGGCCATCGTGGCCGCTCTTGTACGGTCGCACAACGGCACCGTGGACGTGCTGAGCGAGCCCGGGGAGGGCGCCACGTTCCGCGTGACTTTGCCGACCATAAATCCGGATAAAGGGTTCACAGAAAACATCCAGGACTAGCACAGTTCGGTACGAGTCGCACGGGGCAGAGTAAGAAACATGAACGAGAACGAGACCAACCCGCGGCCCGCGGACGCCGGCGCTGAGCACAGCAGCACGGAGCGGGTGGAGTCTGAGCAGCCGACTGCCGCGCAGCCGCCGGTTGCCCCGCACGTCGCCGCTCACCAGTCCGCGGCCCCCACCTCGGGTGTCACGCACCCGGCGCATCCCGCGCCGCCGGCCGGCCCGCAGCCGCCGCACAGCCCGTGGGCGCAGCCCCAGGGCTACCAGCCCACCGGCTACCACCAGGCCGCCCCGCCGCCCCAGCCGCCGCAGTCGCCGTGGCAGCAGCCGGTCTCCGCGGTCCCGGTCTCCGGCGGCTACCAGCCCTATGGCCAGCCCCAGCAGCCCGGTTTCGGGCACTACCAGCAGCACACCACCCCGGAGGGCGTGGTGCCGGTGTGGGCCCAGCCGCCCACCGGCGAGCCGCCCCGCAATGGCCGCGGGCGCAAGTTCGCCCTGGCCGGCGCGGCCGCGGTGCTGGTCGCGCTGCTCTCCGGCGGGGTCGGCGCGGCCACCGCGCTGGCGCTGCACGACGACAGCGGCACCCCGGCCATCCAGACCGGCAACTCGTCGGTCACCCGGGTGGTGGACCGTTCGTCGCTGGCCCAGATCGCCTCCGCGGTGCAGGACAGCGTCGTGTCGATCACCACCGGGTCCGGCGAGGGCTCCGGCGTGATCCTCAGCGCCGACGGCTACATCGTGACCAACAACCACGTGGTCGCCAGCGCCACCGGCAACACCGTGAACATCATCTTCGCGGACGGCAAGAAGGCCACCGCCACCATCGTCGGCACCGACCCGCGTACCGACCTGGCCGTGGTCAAGGCCTCCGGGGTGAGCGACCTGAAGGCCGCGAAGTTCGGCGACAGCTCGAAGATGGAGGTCGGCGACACCGTGCTGGCGCTCGGCAGCCCGCTGGGCCTGGAGGGCTCGGTGACCGCCGGCATCATCAGCGCCAAGGACCGCACCATCGAGTCCGGCAGCGAGGACGACCAGCGGGGCCAGGGGCAGGACCCGTTCGGCGGCTCGCAACAGCAGCAGCAGCAGTCGGGCACCACCACGATGACCGGCCTGCTGCAGACCGACGCCCCGATCAACCCGGGCAACTCCGGCGGCGCGCTGGTCAACACCAACGGTGAGGTGATCGGGATCAACTCGGCGATCGCCACCTCCGGCTCCAGCTCCGGCAACATCGGCCTGGGCTTCTCCATCCCGAGCAACAAGGCGATGGAGGTGGCCAAGGCGCTGATGGCCGGCAAGAAGGTCAGCCACCCGGCGCTCGGGGTCAGCGTGACCAACGCGGAGAACGGCGGCGCCCTGGTCAGCTCGGTGGTGCCGAGCAGCGCCGCGGCCAAGGCCGACCTGCAGAAAGGCGATGTGATCACCAAGGTCGACGGCAAGGAGATCGCCGAGTCCGACGACCTGGTCGCCGCCGTGCAGGCCGGCTCGGTGGGGCAGAAGATGACCATCGACTTCACCCGGAACGGCGCCGCCAAGTCGGTGACCGTGACTCTCCAAGAGTCCCAGTAAGCCACCGCTCCTTTCGCTACGGCCGGTGACGTGACCAGGGGTGGGCACGTCACCCGCCGTATTCCTATCTATGCCGTGATTCTGGACTTTCCTGACGAACGGCTAGGTTTCGTCGGCGGGGACTCGCGTTTGCCCAGGCTTCCTTCTAATCTCCTTTCGCCGTCGGCAGCTCCCTGCCGGTGGCGCGGTTTCGCTTCGGCGGAGTGAGAGGCCCAGCGAGTTGACGTACGTCGAAACCCGGACGAGTGTCTGGGAAGCCCTGGCCGGCCGGGCCCCGGGAGTCCCGGCGGGCCCCGCCGACGCCGGACTCTGGCACGCCGTCGCCGACCGGCTGAACCCGGCCAGCGCCCGCCCCGAGCTGCGTGGCGGGATCGAGGTCCGGCACCGCAGCACGGCGCGCGGCGGGCGGTACGTGATGCTCCGCTCGCCCGAGGACGGCGGCCGCAGCCGCTACCTCCGGCTCACCCCGGAGGAGTACCAGCTGGCCCTGATGATGGACGGCGCCAGCACGGTGGCCAGGCTGGTCGCCGAGTTCGCCCGGATCGCCGGCCGGCTCGCCCCGGACCAGGTCCGCCGGGTGGTCGCCGACCTGGCCGGCAACCGGATGCTGGAGGACCTGCCGGGGGACGCCTTCCGCCCGCTGCGCGAGCTGGACCGGCCGCCGCTGCCGCAGCGGGTCGGCGGCTCGCTGCTGGCCGCGGTGCGCGGCCGCCGGGTTCTCTCGGTGCCCGCCGACGGCGCGCTCGCCGGCCTCTACAACAGCGTCGGCAAGCTGCTCTTCACCCGCCCGGCGGTCTGGCTCGGCACGCTGCTGGCGCTGGCCGGCGCGGTGCTGTTCCTGGGCACCTGGCAGCGGGGCAGCCAGGCACTGTTCCTGACGGGTGACTCCTACCTACTCGGTGCCATCGCCCTGTTGTCACTCAACGTGGTCGCCCACGGTCTCTACGAGCTCGGCCACGCGCTCGCCGCCAAGCGGGTCGGCCGCGAGGTGCCGTCCGCCGGGCTGATGCTGCACTTCGGCCTGCCCACCGTCTTCGTCGACACCAGCGACGTCTGGATGGCCGGCCGGCGGGCCCGGATCGCGGTCACCGCCGCCGGGCCGGCCACCGGGCTGGCCCTGGCCGGCCTGGTGCAGCTGATCGGGCTGGCCGTGCCGGCCACCGGCGGCCTCGCCTTCCAGCTGGCCTTCCTGTTCTACCTGCACGCCTTCTTCAACCTCAGCCCGCTGCTCCCGCTCGACGGGCAGTACCTGCTGATGGACTGGCTGGAGATTCCCGACCTGCGGGCCCGTGGCCTGTCCTGGCTGGGTGGCCGGCTGCGCCGGCGCGGCCCGCGCTGGTCCACCCTGGACCGGGAGGGCCGGCTGATCGCGCTCTACGGCCTGCTCGCCCTCTTCTGGCTGGCCGCCGCCGTGGTGCTGGGCTACCGCCTGTGGACCGACCGGGTGCACGGCCTGGTGCTCGGCCTCTGGTACGAGGGGGTCGCCGCCCGCCTGCTGCTCGCCGTGATGCTGCTCGGCCTCACCGCCCCGCCGCTCTACTTCCTGCTCGGCCGGCTCGCCGGCGGCTGGCGCCGGTGGCGGCAGCGCGCCGCCGAGCGGGACCAGGAGAAGGACATGCCCCGCCGGCTGGCCGCGCTCTACGCGTCCGACCTGGGCGGGCTGCCCGAGCCGGCGCTGCAGTCGCTGGCCGCCCGGGCCCGCTGGGAGCACCCGCCGACCGGCCGCCAGCTGGTCCTGGCCGCCGAGCAGCAGCACACGGTCCACGTGGTGGTCGAGGGCGCCCTGCACGGCCGCCGGCCCGGCGACCCGGGCGGCAGCATCCGGCACCACGCCGGCCCGGGCAGCGTGGTCGGCCTGGCCGCCGCGCTCACCGGGCGCAGCGCCACCCTGGACTGGCACGCGGCCGGCGGCGCCACCCTGCTCAGCGTGCCCGCCTCGACGGTGGCCACGGTGATCGGGCCACTGCCCGGCCCGCCGCCGATGGAGCGGGCCGAGGCCGAGGCGCTGTTCGCCGACACCCCGGCGCTGGCCGGGCTGGAGGAGGACCAGCAGCTCGCGCTGATCGCCGCGGCCCACCCGGTCGACCTGGACCCGGGGGCCCCGGTGATGCTGCACGGCCCGACCCACGCGGTGGTGGTCGAGTCCGGCGTGATCGCCATGGCGGACGGCACC
Organism: Actinoplanes octamycinicus; assembly: GCF_014205225.1. Taxonomy (NCBI): domain Bacteria; kingdom Bacillati; phylum Actinomycetota; class Actinomycetes; order Micromonosporales; family Micromonosporaceae; genus Actinoplanes; species Actinoplanes octamycinicus. The sequence goes on along the minus strand of NZ_JACHNB010000001.1, from coordinate 826,070 downwards.
GAGCTGCGCCGCGGCACGCTGGTCGGCCCGGTCGGCGACGGCAACCCGGGCATGGTGGCGCAGACCCGGACCCCGGTCCGGCTGTGGATCATCCCGGACGCCTCCGACCTGCCGCCGCTGATCGGCATGGTGGCCCGGCCCGGCGCGCCGATGCCGAGCGTCCGGCCCGGCGCCCCGCTCGCGGTCCGGCCCGGCGCGGTGCACCCGCCGCTGGCGGTGCCGCCCGGCCCGCCGCCGGAGGGCGACGACGAGTTCGACGTGGACCGGCACTTCGAGAAGCGGATGTGGGTCTTCGTCAGCCTGCTGGTCGTGGTCACCGCCGGTGGCCTGGTGCTGGACCTGGGCACCGGCCCGGCCTGGGCGGAGATGCCGACCGAGCGGGCGCTGCTCACCGTCGACCGGGGCACCGCGGTGGCCACCGCGGGCGGCAGCGGCGCGGCCACCCTGGAGGTCGGCGACCAGCGCTACCTGAGCGCCGGCACGCAGATCGAGGCGCCCGGCAAGAGCCGGGCCCGGCTCACCTTCCCGGGCGGCGGCGCGGTGCTGCTCTGCCCGGGCGCCCGGATCACCCTGACCGGGGCCGCGGTGGCGTCCGGCCGGGAGCCGGCCCCGTCCGGGCGGCTGAGCCTGGAGAGCGGGCGGGTGCTCGCCGCGACGGCCGGCACCAGCGGGGCGTACCAGCCGCTCGGCCTGACCATCGGCCGGGTCCAGGGCGACGTGACGAACACCGGCAAGGCCTGGTACTCGGTCGATCTGGCGTCGATCACGGTGGCCAACGGCACGGTGACCGCCGGCGGGGTGGCCAGTGAACCGGTCGGCGGCGACCTGGGCTGCGGCGACGGGGTCAAGGTCAGCCCGCCGGCGGTGAGCGAGGGCGACGACGCGTCCGAGGCGCCGTTCCCGTCCGAGACGGCCGTGCCGGTGACCAGCGCGCCGAGCGCGAGCCCGAGCAGCGCGTCGCCGAGCGCCTCGCCGTCGTCGAGCAGCAGCCCCACACCGACGCCGGACGAGACCACCACGCCGAACGGGCAGACCACCCGGACCGCCAAGCCCACCAAGAAGCCGACCACCAAGCCGACCACCAGGCCGACGACCACCACCACGGCGCCGACCGGGACGCCGACGACCACCGCGTCGACACCGACCGGGGCGCCGACCACCACGACGGCGCCGCAGGAGACCACCTCGGCGCCGGGCGGCACGACCGGACCGGGTTAGCCCAGGGAGGGGCTCGGATGCTGTGCTGGTTCTGCGCCGACCGGGCGCGCGCCACCTGCCGGTTCTGCGGGCGGGGCGTGTGCGTGGAGCACGCCCGGTTCGGGCCGTACCTGCTGGAGATCACCCGGTCGGTGGCCCGGGACCGGGCCGAGGCGCTGGTGGTGGAGGACGCCGTGCAGTGCGGCACCTGCCACCCCCGGCCCCAGCCGGTGGCGATGCCCGAGCTGGACTAGCGTCTGTCCGGCCCCGCGTTCTCAGCGATTCGCGTACGGCGTCACAGCGCCGGCCAGCGCCGAGCGCAGCACCGACTTCGGCCGCGCGCCGACGATCGAGCCGGTGACCACGCCGTCCCGGAAGAACAGCAGGGTCGGCATGGCCAGCACCCGGTGGGCGCGCGCGGCGACCGGGTTCTCGTCGGCGTCCAGCGTGCCGATCACCAGCTGCCCGGCGAACTCCGGGGCCAGCTCGGCCAGCAGCCGGGACATCGGGCCGCAGGGCGGGCACCACTGCGCCCAGAAGTCGACCACCACCGGCAGCCGGGACTGGCGGACCAGCTCGTCGAAGGTGGCGTCGGTGATGGTGATCAGGGCGTCGTCCGGCATCGCGTCTCCCGGTGCTCGAGGGCTTGGCTCAGTTGGTCGTGCAGCCGCTCGCGGACCTCGGTGAGCTGGCCGAGGTAGTCGTCCACCTCGGCGATCTTGCGGCGGAGCACCGCGACCGAGTCCGGGCAGACGTGGCCGGCGCTGTTGCCGGCCCGCAGGCAGGCGACGAACGGCCGGATGTCGTCCAGGCCGAAGCCGGACGCCAGCAGGGTGCGGATCTCGTGCACCACGCGCAGCTCGGCGTCGTCGTACTGCCGGTAGCCGTTCGCGTCCCGGGTGGCCCGGACCAGCCCGTGCTCCTCGTAGTAGCGCAGCGTCCGCGGACTCGTCCCGGCCAGCTCCGCCAGCTCTCCGATCAGCAGCATGCGGCCGACGCTACGGCTTGACACCGGCGTCAAGGCAAGCCCGCCGGCACCGTGACAGCATGGACCACATGGTCGACGGTCCGGTGGCGTTCGTGCTCGGCGGCGGTGGCGTGCTCGGGGCGGTCGAGGTGGGCATGCTTCGGGCGCTGTTCCGGGCCGGCTTCCGGCCGGACCTGGTGGTCGGCACGTCGATCGGCGCGGTGAACGGCGCCCTGGTCTCCGCCGAGCCGGGCGAGGCGGTCACCGACCGGCTGGTCCGGCTCTGGATGTCCCCGGAGGCGGCGGCCGTCTACGGCGACTCGATCGGCCGGCAGATGCGCCGCTTCGCGGCCCGCACCCACCTGCACTCGCCGCTCCCGCTGCGCCGGCTGCTGGAGGGCGAGCTGGGCGAGGGCGTCACCTTCGCCGATCTGAAGGTGCCGTTCCACTGCTGCGCGGCCAGCATCGAGCGGGCCGCCGAGCACTGGTTCGACAGCGGGCCGCTGGTCGACGCGGTGCTCGCCTCGTCCGCGGTGCCCGGGCTGCTGCCGCCGATGGAGATCGGCGGGGAGCACTTCGTGGACGGCGGGATCGTAAACTCGATCCCGATCAGTGAAGCGGTCCGGCTCGGCGCGCGGCTCATCTTCGTGCTCCAGGTCGGCCGGGTGGAGCGGCGGCTCAGCGTGCCGAGACGGCCGTGGGAGGTGGCACAGGTGGCGTTCGAGATCGCCCGCCGGCACCGGTTCGCCCGGGACATGTCCTCGCTGCCCGACGGCGTCCGGGTGCACGTGCTGCCCAGCGGCGGCGAGAGCGGCGACGACTCGCCCTGGGCCTATCGGGACATGGCCCTGGTCGGCCGCCGGATCAGCCGGGCCTACACCGCTTCCCGGCGCTACCTGACCGCCAACGTGCACCCGCTGCCGGAGCCGGGCGGCCGCTGACATGGGATTGCCGCCGGTCTGGGTGCGCCGCCTGGTGATCGCCCCGGCCGTCGTGCTGCTCGCCGTGACGTTGCTCACCACCCTGCCGATCTGGCTGCTCTTCGCGCTGGCGGTGTCCCCGCTGGTCCCCGGCCGGCTGCGGGTGCCCCGGCTGGTCTTCCTGCTGATCGTCTACCTGGTGTGGGACGCCGCCGCGCTGCTCACGCTGGCCGTGCTCTGGCTGGCCTCGGGGTGCGGGCGGTGGATCCGCGGCCCGGTCTTCCAGCGCGCGCACTACGTGGTGACCGGCTGGTTCCTGCGCAGCCTGTTCTGGGTGGCCCGCTGGTCGCTGCACCTGGCGATCGACGTGGTCGGCACCGACCCGGACACCGCCCAGCCGGGCCGGCCGGAGATCGTGGTGAGCCGGCACGCCGGGCCGGGTGACTCGTTCACCCTGATCCACGCCCTGGTCAACTGGTTCGCCCGGGAGCCGCGGATCGTGCTGAAGGCCGCGCTGCAGTGGGACCCGGCGGTCGACGTGCTGCTCAACCGCCTGCCGAACAGGTTCATCACACCGGGCCGGACCACCACCGCGACGCTCGAGGAGCAGATCGGCGACCTGGCCACCGGCCTGGACGAGAACGACGCCTTCGTGATCTTCCCGGAGGGCGGCAACTTCACCCCGCGCCGCAAGCTGACCGCGATCGCCCGGCTGCGGGCCAGCGGCCTGGAGGAGATGGCGGTCAAGGCGGAAAATCTGCGGAACCTGCTGCCCCCGAAACCGGGCGGACTGCTCGCCGCGATCGACGCCGCCCCGGACGCCGGGGTGATCTTCGTGGCGCACACCGGCCTGGACCGGATGATCACGGTCGGCGACGTGTGGCGCGAGCTGCCGATGGACAAGCGCCTGGTGATGCGGTTCTGGAGCGTGCCACCGGAGGAGGTGCCGGCCGGCGAGCGGGAGCGGATCGACTGGCTGTATTCCTGGTGGGCGCGGATCGACGGGTGGATCGAGGAGAACAAGCCGGCGCCACGGCCACTGTGGATCGACCGCGGCGCCGGCTGAGACCCTTACTTGCCGCCCAGCGCCTGGTAGACGCTGGCCGGCGCCTCGGTGACCTGGCCGGCCGCCGGGCGCTCCGCGGTCACCGCCTTGCCGTAATCGCTGTACTTGATCACCAGGGGCTGGCTCTCCCGGTTGTCCACCGCCGGCAGTCGCAGGGTGAGCTGCTCCAGCCGGTCCTGCTCGTCCAGGGTGGCCTCGAACGGGACCCGCTGCGCGTCCGCGCCGTACCCGTCGACGGTGACCTTGCTGATCCCGGCCACGCCGGCCGCCTTGGTCAGATCCAGCGTCCCGGCGTACGAGCTCTCCCCGCTCCGGGTCACGTCGGTGGTGGCCCGGAGCAGCTCGGCGGTGTTCGCCGGGTCGATCTGGCCGGGCTTGAGGCCGATGTTCGCGCCGTCCGGCAGCCGGGCCATGTCCAGGTGGGTCCAGGTGCTGCCCTGGGTGACGCCGGGGATCTGCGCGTACAGGTCCTGGCCGAACAGCAGCGTCTTGACGGTCAGCGCGGTGTTCGCGCCCTTGGCGGTCATCTCCGCGTTCCCGGTGCCGTGCGGCGCGTCCAGGTGCGCGGTCAGCTGGAAGCCGGCGCCGCTGGTCATCGTCATCGTGAAGCTGGTGTTGCCGAGCGCGGTGGCCGCGTCCGACAGCTTCTGCACCGCGACCGGGTCGGCGCTGGTCGAGGGCGCCACCGACGCGGGCGGGGCGCTGGAGCCGGAGGCCGCCGGGGTGCTCTGCGAGGCGCAGCCGACCACCGCGAACGTGGCCGTGGCCGCCGCGAGGCCGAGTCCGGCGAGCCGGGGTGTCCGCATGATCGTCTCTCCTTCTCGTCAACGCCTGTCGATAGCGGATTTCCCGAACGTGGGAACCGGCAAACGGACACCCGCGGGCAAACCATGGCGGGACGTCCGCCCGGTTCGCCGCCCAGATCATGGCCGGGGCATGATGAGTCGGAGTATTCCGTGCACGCAGGACAGGGGGAGGACTCGTGAGATTCGAGGTCAGCAAGGTCCTCGACGCCATCGAGGCCCGGCTCACCACGGACCCGGCTCTCGCCCGGGCCGTGGTCGATCTGTCGGAGGTGGTGCGCTACGCCGACCTCGACGGCGGGCGCCCGGCCAGCCTGGTCCGGCTCGGCCTGCTGGTCGACGCCCTCGGCCGCTACGTCGCCGAGGAGAACGTCCCGGTCTACGTGATCGCCCCGCGCGGCCTTCTCTCCGACACCGACCTCACCTCGAACGAGCGGATGGTGGTCCGCCGCTGGGCCGACGACGGCAAGGTCGAGGTGGTGCCGCAGATGGAGGACCGGGTGCTGGAGGTGGCCGAGATGCTCGGCCTGCCGGTGCTCACCCGCGACCGCGAGGACCGGTTCCGCGCCAGCCGCCCGTGGGTGGCCGAGCCCGGCCGGCTGCTCGCCCTGGTGTCCCAGCAGGGCGGCCCGACGCTGGTGGCCCGGGTGGGCCGGGGCGAGGCGGTCCCGCCGACGCCGCGGTCGCCGCTGGGCGAGCGGTTGCTCGCCCGGATCTGGAAGTGCCCCGACTTCAACTGCACCACGTTCGGCACCGGCGGCGACTCGGACAGCCCGTTCGCCGACATGCGCACCTTCACCAGCCCGGTGGCGCAGCCGCCGCCCGCCCTGCGCGCCGGCGTGCCGACCTGCCCGCGGCACGGCGAGCGGCTCAAGGACGCCGGTCCGCGCCCGGCCACCGAGGTGCTCTCGGTGCGCATCGACGGGGTGATCCGGCAGCGGTTCACCGTCTCCGAGGACCAGCCGGTGGTGGTCGGCCGGGCGCCCGAGGGCGGCGGCGGGGTGATGCTCGGCCAGTGGCTCACCCAGGACGCTCGCAAGTGGATCAGCCGCGGGCACGTCCGGTTCGCGCTGCGGGCCGGCGAGATCACCGTGAAGGACATCAGCACCAACGGCACCGGCGTGCGCCCGGGCGGCACCCCCGACGACGACCAGCGGATCACCCTGCACCGCGACGAGAGCCGGATGCTCGCACCGGAAGACATCGTCGAGCTGTACGCGGGCGTGCACGTGGGCCGCGCCAAGCTGTGGAACAACGGCGGCGTCATCCAGCCGCAGTCGGTGATGGCCGAGGCCCCGACCATGGCGATCCGCCCGGTCGGCCGGTGACCTCCGCACCCTGAGGATCACTTCAAGATCTTCATCGACGCAGGCCCGCTCGGGTGCGGATCGCATGCTCCCGGCACCCCTCTGTCAAGGGGTTGGTGTGAGGGGTGTTTTAGGGTGGTGGTTGGCGGGTCCGGGTTGTGACTTTTCCGAAGTGTCGATCTTGGGGTTTGGGTCGGCCGCGCTGGAGTTCAGAGTCGCCCCCGTGTGTCCTCCCGGACCCGTCGCTGTCTGTTGTGCCGTGTGGTCGTCTTTGATCATTTGGCGGTAGACGGTGTCGGACAGGCGTCGTTTCAACGCTCGCATGGCTTCCATCGCGGTTTTGCCTTCGGCGCGTTTGCGCTGGTAGTAGGCGCGGCCGGGGGTGTCGAAGCGGAGCTGGGTGATGGCCATGATGTGCAGGACCCGGTTGATGCGCCGGTTCCCGGCCCGGTTGAGCCGGTGATGATGGTTGTCGCCGGAGGACACGTCGATGGGGGCGGTGCCGTTCCAGGTGGCGAAGTGCCCGCGGGTCGGGAAGCGGCTGATGTCGCCGATGTCGCCGAGCAGGCGGGCGGCGCCGGAGGGGCCGATGCCGTTGAGGCTGGTCAGCTGGGTGCCGGTGGCGGCCAGCACGGTCTTCAGCTGCCGGTTGGCTGCTTTGATCTTGGTGTCCAGGGTGGTGAGCTCGTCGGCCAGGTCGCCGGCCAGCTGATAGCGGGTGGCGGTGACGATGTCGCCGGCCGGGACGCTGACGCGTTCGAGCAGGGTGCGGGCCTGGTCGGTGGTCAGGTTCTTCTTCGCGCCGCCGGGGATCAGTTCGAGCAGTAGCTGGTGCAGCCGGTTGATGGTCTCGGTGCGGGCGACACCGAGCTGGTCGCGGCGGTCGGCCAGCAGCCGCAGCGCGACGGTGGCGCCGTCGGCGTGAACGCGGCGCAGGCCCGGGGTGCGCAGGGCGGTCACCGCGATGTGGTGCGCGTCGTGACCGTCGGTTTTACGGCCGTGCCCGGTGTCAAAGTTGCGGGCTTTCGCGGCGAGTTTCGCCGGGACGTCCAGCACGGTTTCGCCGTCGGCGACCAGCCGCTGGGCCAGGTGCCGGCCGATGCCGTTACAGCCCTCGACCGCCCACACCCGGCCGGCGTGACGGCGGCCGGCGGCGAGCATCTGCTGGTAGCCACCGGTGTCGGTGCCGTACCTGCCACGGGCCAGCACCTGTTCACGCTCGTTGATGATCTCGATCGTCGCGGACCGCTTGTGCGGATCGACTCCAATGATCAGCTGACCCATGTACCCGTTGACCTTCCCGTCGTCGCGGCAGAACCACACCAGCGGGAGGGCAACGCTACTTACAGCTGGGCAAACCCCTCTTCAGCCACTCCGCGCCACGGTGACCGGCAGGGTCCAAGCCGGGAGAGAGCCACACCCCGCCATATGAGTGGGCAGCGCGGGCCTGAGCACCCTACCGATCACCTCGACCAAGCCTGGCCGGGCCGCGGTCGTACACCAAATTCTCTTTAAGTAGCGCGGGCCGGGCGGGCTGATCTAGAGCGATCAGCCCACCCTGCACTGTCCGCGGGTGGTCACCGAAACCCCAAGAGCGCCGCGACGCCCGACGTCGGTCACCGTCCCGGCCGCACTCCCGCTCCCGGCTGGCTCTCGCGGGTGTCTCGACCGCGGTGAAAGACCCGTGAGAGCCAGCCGGGGACCGTGAGTCGCGGTGCGGTCGTGCGCGGGCCGGGCCTCGCGATCGGCCCGCGGAAACGACACGCCGTGCGGTCGTGCGGGTCCAGTCTGCCGGCGGACCGCACGACAGGCCGTGCGGTGGTGCGGGGCTGGTCTGCCGGCGGACCCGCACGACAGGCCGTGCGGTTGTGCGGGTGCGGTCGGCCGGCGGACCCGCACGACACGCGGTGCGGTCGTGCGGGGGCCGGGCCTCGCGAGCCGATTGCCACAGGGCCGCGGGTCGTACCGGAAAAGCAACCGCACGGGTCGGGGCGACATCGCGGCAGCGAGGAGGCCCCCGGCGGTCAGGCGGACAGGACCGCGGCGAGCTGAGCGACCGCGTGGTCCAGGTCCTCCTGGGTGATGACCAGCGGCGGCGCGAGACGGATCGTCGAGCCGTGGGTGTCCTTGGCCAGCACGCCGCGCTCGGCCAGCCGCTCGCACGCCTGCCGGCCGGTCATCAGCGCCGGGTCGATGTCGACGCCGGCCCACAGCCCGCGGCAGCGGACCGCGACCAGGCCCTTGCCGATCAGCGCCTCCAGGCCGGCCTGCAGCCGGGCCCCGAGCCGCGCCGACCGCTCCTGGAACTCGCCGGTGCCGAGCAGTTCGACGACCGCGCCGCCGACCGCGCAGGCCAGCGCGTTGCCGCCGAAGGTGGAGCCGTGCTCGCCGGGCTTCAGCACGCCCAGCACGTCCCGGTTCGCGGCGACCGCGGAGACCGGCACGATGCCGCCGCCGAGCGCCTTGCCGAGCACGTACATGTCCGGGACGACGCCCTCGTGCTCGATCGCGAAGGTCTTCCCGGTCCGCCCCAGGCCGGACTGGATCTCGTCGGCCACCATCAGCACGTTGTGCGCGGTGCAGGCCTCGCGGACGGCGGCGAAGTAGCCGGCCGGCGGGATCAGCACGCCGCCCTCGCCCTGGATCGGCTCGAGCAGCACCGCCACCGTGTTCGGCGTGATCGCCGCGGCCAGCGCCTCGGCGTCGCCGTAGGGGACCACCACGAAGCCGGGCGTGTACGGCCCGAAGTCGGCCCGCGCCTCCGGGTCGGTGGAGAAGCTGACGATGGTGGTGGTCCGGCCGTGGAAGTTGCCGTCCGCCACGATGATCTCGGCCTGCCCGTCCGGCACGCCCTTGACCTGGTAACCCCACTTGCGGGCCACCTTGATCGCGGTCTCCACCGCCTCGGCGCCGGTGTTCATCGGCAGCACCAGGTCCTTGCCGCACAGCTCGGCCAGGCCCCGGCAGAACGTGGCGAACTGGTCGTGCACGAACGCGCGGCTGGTCAGCGTGAGCCGGTCCAGCTGGGCGTGCGCGGCGGCGATCAGGCCGGGGTGCCGGTGCCCGAAGTTCAGCGCCGAGTAGCCGGCCAGCATGTCCAGGTAGCGGCGGCCGTCCACGTCGGTGACCCAGGCGCCCTCGGCCTCGGCCACCACGACCGGCAGCGGGTGGTAGTTGTGCGCGGTCCAGCGCTCGGCGGCGGCCAGCGCCTCCGGGGTACGGAATTCCACGGTCGTCACGAGCGCACCTCCAGCGTGCAGCACTTGGGTCCGCCACCGGCCTTGCGCAGCTCGGAGACGTCCACCCCGATCGGGTGGTAACCGGCCTTGCGCAGTTCCTCGGTCAGGTGGGTGGCCTGGACCGGCAGCACCACGTTACGACCGTCGCTGACCGCGTTGAGGCCGAGCACGGCGGCGTCCTCCGGGGTCGCGATGATCGCGTCCGGGAAGAGCTGCCGGAGGACGGCCTGCGAGCCGGGCGAGAAGGCCGACGGCAGGTACGCGATGTTCCGCTCGTCCAGCACGCAGAGCGCGGTGTCCAGGTGGTAGTACGCCGGGTCGACCAGCTGCAGCGTGACCACCGGACGACGGAGGAACTCCTGGGTCTCGGCGTGCGACGCGTGCGCGGTGCGGAACCCGGTGCCGGCCAGCAGCAGCTCGCCGGCCAGCAGGATGTCGCCCTCGCCCTCGTTGTCGTGCTTCGGCATGGTCACCTCGAAGCCGTTCTCCCGGAACCAGGCGGCGTACGCCGGGGCCTCGTCGGCCCGCTCGGCGTCCCGGAACTGCACGCCCAGCGCGCGGCCGTCGATGATCGTCCCGCCGTTCGCGGCGAACACCATGTCCGGCAGGCCGGGCAGCGGCTCGATCAGGTCGACGGTGTGACCGAGGTCGAGGAAGACCCGACGCAGGTTCTCCCACTGGGAGACGGCGAGCGCGTTGTCGTACGGCGCGGTCGGGTCCATCCACGGGTTGATCCGGTAGGTGACGGCGAAGTGGGTGGGCCGGCACATCAGATAGCGCTTGGCGGTCATGCAGGAAACGGTAGGGGTGAGAAGGTTTCACCCGCTCTGGTTCGACCATGCGTACCGCGCAGGATCGTTGCGTGATCACCGGGGGCCGCGGCGAATCGTTGCGCACATGCCACACGGGCGCCCGGGAGCGACGTTCTCACGTCACTCCCGGGCGCCCGTGCGGCTGTCCGGCGAACCGCCGGATCCGACCGGCGAACCGCCGGAGGATTTCGGGGCGGGCCGACGAGGAGGTCGTCCCGGTTCCGAGGGGTGCCGGTCAGCGTATCGCTGCCGGTAAATGTCAGGTACCCGTCAGAAGCGGTTCGCAAACTGTGCGTCAAGCCACTCGCGCAGATCCGACGCCGGCTGGGTGTCGGTGCCCAGCCAGCTCAGCGAGCCGGTCAGGGCGAGCACGCCGAGCGCGATCGCGCCGAGCGAGACCAGCAGGCCGATCAGCGCGTCGGTCTTGCCGGCCACGTGCTGCTTGCGGGTGGCGCTCAGGCCGGCCAGCGAGAGGACCAGGCCGAGCCCGGCGACGCCGATGCCCCAGCCGGCCAGCGGGCCGGAGAGCACCAGTGCGATGCCGGCCACCGCGGCGATCAGGCCGAGCGTGGCGAGCAGGCTGGCCCGCGGCCGGCGGGTCGTGGCCGCCGGCGTGGGCTTCGCGGCCGGCGAGCCGGCCGGCGAATCGGCCGGCGCGGGCCGGGCCGGTGCCTCGGCCGGGCGGCCGACCGGGACCGGCTTGCGCTGCGCCTCGGTCGGCGGGGTGACCGTGCTGGTCCGCGGCCGGGTGATGTCCTGCGTGGTGTCGTCGTCCCGGCGGGGCTGCACCGGAACCCGGGTCGTCTCGGCGGTCTCGGTCGTGGCCGCACGCGAGAAGGTGGGAATCCTCACGTCAGCACCTCCTTTGGCGGGGGATCTCGGGGTCGTCGTGACCCGGTTACATACCCGGCCCGCCGGAGAACGACACGAGGGATGCACAAGACTGTGCATCCCTCGGGTGGAAACCGGGCGTCAGACCAGCGACGAGACCGCGTTCACGTCGGAGGCCTTGCTGATCACGTGGTCGACGATGCCGTACTCCTGGGCCTGCTGGGCGGTGAACCAGCGGTCCCGGTCCGAGTCGCGCTCGATCTCCTCCGGGGTGTGCCCGGTGTGGAAGGCGATCCGCTCGTTCATCACCGTCTTGATGTGCAGCATGCTCTCGGCCTGGATGGCGATGTCCGCCGCGGTGCCGCCGATGCCGCCGGAGAGCTGGTGCATCATCACCCGGGCGTGGGGCAGCGCGTACCGCTTGCCGGGGGTGCCGGCGCAGAGCAGGAACTGACCCATCGAGGCGGCCATGCCCATCGCGATGGTGGCCACGTCGTTCTTGATGTACTGCATGGTGTCGTACACCGCCATCCCGGCGCTGATCGAGCCACCGGGGGAGTTGATGTACAGCGCGATGTCGCGCTCCGGGTCCTCCGAGGCGAGCAGCAGCATCTGCGCGCAGATCCGGTTGGTCACCTCGTCGTTGACCTCGCTGCCGAGGAAGATGATCCGCTCCCGGAGCAGACGCTCGAAGACCTGGTCGTCGAAGGACGCGCCGCCGCCGCGCATGGTCGGTTCAACACTCATGGGGTCAACCCTTTCGCATCCGCTCTTCTACGTCTCACACCTTCTCTCACAGGGCGTGTCGAAACCCAGCGATTCCCCTCAGGGCGAATCCGCTCACGGCAGAACGACCGGCCGGCCGGGTGGCACTGATCACGCCCGGCCGGGCACCGGGACAAAGGCGGATACCTTTGGCTCGTGCCGGAGGGACATACCATTCACCGCCTCGCCGCCCGCCATCGCGAGCTGTTCGCCGGCCATCCGGTGGCGGTGTCCAGCCCGCAGGGCCGGTTCGCGAGCGGCGCGGCGCTGCTCGACGGCCGGGTGCTGCGCGACACCGAGGCGTACGGCAAACACCTGCTGCACCACTACGAGGGCGACCGCGTCCTGCACGTCCACCTGGGGCTCTACGGCAAGTTCACCGAGGGTGAGCCGCCGCTGCCGGAGCCGGTGGGCCAGGTCCGGATGCGGCTGTCCGGCGCCGGTCACTGGCTCGACCTGCGCGGCCCGACCGCCTGTGAGGTGCTCGAGCCGCCCGCGGTCGACGCGCTGCGGGCCCGGCTGGGCGCCGACCCGCTGCGCGACGACGCCGACCCGGACCGGTCGTACCGGAAGGTCCGGTCCAGCACCAAGCCGCTCTTCGCGCTGCTGCTGGACCAGTCCATCGTGGCCGGCTGCGGGCTGATCTACGCGAACGAGGTGTTGTTCCGGGCCGGTCTCTCGCCGCTCACCCCGGGCACCGCGGTCGGCCGGGAGTGCTGGACGGCGCTCTGGGACGACCTGCGCGCCCTGATGAAAGAGGGCGTCGCCCGCGGCCGGATCGACACCGTGCACACCCAGCACACCCCGGAGGCGATGCGCCGGGCGCCGCGCGTCGACCGGCACGGCGGCGAGGTCTATGTCTACCGCCGCACCGCCCAGCCCTGCCTGGTCTGCGGCACCCCGGTCGCGATCGGTCCCCTGGCCGGTCGCAACCTCTACTGGTGCCCGGCCTGCCAGCGGCGCTGACCGGCGCCGCCTCCGGCTCGCGGGCATCGCGCCCGTGGCGGCCGATGTCGAGCGCAGCGCGTGGGGTTGCGGTCGAACCACCTTCGCTTACGGCGTGCTGCTGGGCGAGGCCGACGGAGTGGTCGTCGGCGTAACGGGCGCGGTCGTCGCGCTGGCCGACGGCGTGGGGGTGGCCGGGGTCGGCGCGGTGGTGGCCGGGGTGACCGGCGTCTCGCCGGTGCCGGACGGGATGCCCAGCTGGAAGTTCTTCACCAGCCAGGGCAGCAGCTCCTGGTAGGCGGCGATGGTGTCCGGCTGGTTGAAGTCGTGGGACAGGATGATCGCGCCCGGCGTGGTCTGCTTCCGCACCGAGCTGATCACCCGCTTGATGTGCGCGGCGTCGCTCTCGCCGGCCGGGTGCTCCCAGTCCCGCGGGTCGACTGCCCAGTAGAGCGAGGACATCCCGTCGGCGTAGGCCACCTTGACCAGCTTGTCGCTGAAGTTGCCGCCCGGCGCCCGGAAGAACGGGATCGCCGCGCCCGGTGCCGCGTCCCGGATCGCCTGGTTGGTCCTGGCCAGGTCGGCGCGGATCTGCCCGGCGTTCTTCTTCCCGATCGTCAGGTCGTGGTCGAAGGTGTGGTTGCACAGCGTGTGCCCGGCCGCCACGATCTGCCGGACCAGCTCGGGGTGCTTGCGCGCCTGCGAACCGACCAGGCAGAAGGTCGCCTTCACCTGGTACTTCCCGAGCATCGCGAGGATCTTCGGGGTGAGCACCGGGTCCGGCCCGTCGTCGAAGGTCAGCGCGACCTGCCGGCCGCCGGTGGTGAGCAGCGACTTGCCCGGTCCGGCGCCGGCCGGCACCGGCCGCGCCGGGTTGTCCTCGGCCGGCCGCCCGGTGACGGTGGCCTCCGGGGTCGGCGTGGCCGACCCGCCGGTGACCGGCTGCCCCTGCGGTTTCGCGCCGCCGTCGCTCTGCTGCCGTCCGCCGGCCTGGGCGGCCTTGTTGCGCTCCGCCGCCTGCGCCGAGGCCGCCGCCTGCGCGGCGGTGGTCAGCTGGCCCGGGTCGCTGGAGTCCGGCTGGGACAGCGGCACCACGGTGATCAGCAGCCCGGCCACCACCAGGGTGCCGAGCACGGTGGTCGGCCGGTTCTTGGCCGCGGCCAGCCAGGATTCCAGCGGCAGCGTGTTCGGTGCGCGGTGCGAGCCGACGACCGGGCGCTTCGCCCGGGACCGCCGGGAGCCGGCGGACCGCTGCGGGCCCTTCTCGGTACGCACGGTGCTCCACGACCCGGTGTCCCCGGTCGCGCGATGCCGGGCGGACCGGCTCCGCGGCGTGGCGGCGGGGTCCACTGCGGAACGCACGGACGGGTCCAGGAACGCCGCGCGGGGCGTGCCCTGCTCCGGCCCGGAATCCGGCCGACGGTGCCGCCCACCCGTCGCGGCTGCGTCGCCGGAGCTCGTCAGGTGCGGCGAGTTGTACGGCGGCATCCGTCATGCCTACCGTGCAGCAAGATCCGGCGCGATACCAGATCGGTCATCGCGCCGTCACCTATGGTGGTTTTGGCTGCTCACCCACCGTATTGCTGTGTGCAATATCTGTTGTGATTCATCCGAGATTCTCGTTGCGTCACATCTCGCCACGAGTTGTCCGGGCCAGCCAGTCGACCACCCCGGCCACCGGCGTCCCCTTGGCCAGCAGCGCCCGCTGCCGGGCCGCGCCGGTGCCCCGCTCCCGCAGCCGCTCCAGCAGGTCGGTGACCAGCTCCGCGTCGCCGTGCCGCTCCAGCTGCGGGTGCACGTAGTCGACCAGCTGCCGCAGCAGCCGCCAGGCCGGCCGGGTCTCCCGGGTGGCCAGGTCCAGACCGAGCCCCTCCAGGCCGTCCTTCGCCGCCCGCCAGTGCGCGGCGGTCAGCAACGGGTACGACACCTCGGGGCCCTCGCGCCCGGCCCGCACCTCGGCGACCAGGGTCGCGACCAGCGCCCGGGCCAGCGCGGCGAGCAGCATCGCGTCGTCCAGGGTGGGCATCACGTCGCCCATCCGGATCTCCACGGTCGGGTAACGCGCGGACAGCCGGGCGTACCAATAGAGCATGCCCTCGTCGAGCATCGCGCCGCTGGCCTGCAGATCCGCGATCAGCGTCAGATAGTGCTCGTGCGACCGCAGGTAGGGGGTCGGGCCGACGGTCGGCCAGCGCTCCCACATCATCGAGCGCCAGCTGGCGTACCCGGTGTCCCGGCCGCCGGCCAGCGGTGAGTTCGCGGTCGCCGCCTGCAGGGTGGGCAGCCACGGCCGGAGCAGGTTCAGCACCTGCACGCCGGTCTCCTCGTCCGGGATGCTCACGTGCACGTGCGTGCCGCAGACGCCCTGACCGGGGGAGAGGTCGCCGAACCGCTCGCGCATCCGGTGGTACCTCGGCTCGTCGACCAGCCGGCTGCTCGGCCCGGCGGCCGGTCCGCAGCCCACCGCGACCAGCCGGGACCCGGCCCGCTCGGCGGCGTCGGCCAGCCCGGTGCGCAAGCTCACCATCGCCTCGCGCAGCCCGGTCAGCTCCAGCTGCGGTGGGCTGGCCACCTCGATCTGGCTGCGCAGGTACTCGTGCTGCACCGAGGGCCGCAGCTCCTCGGGCACCTCGGCGAGCACCGCCTCGACCGCCTCCACGCCGCGCGGCTCGACCGCGTCGACCAGCAGATATTCCTCCTCGATCCCGAGGGTGAGCAGATCGTGCTGCTCGGCGCGCTCGGCGAGTTCCGGGGAGATCGTCGTAGTGCCCTCGGCAGCGGTTGTCATGCGCGCAGGGTTACCCGTCGTGTCTCGCCGGGAAACCGATCATGGCGCGGGCGCGCTAGGCTCGTCGCCATGCTGCTTGTCGGGTACTGGGCGTTGGCGGGTTCCGCCCTGCTCGAGCCCGGCCTGAGCAGCGGCCCGCGCCTGGTTCTGGCGCTGGCCCTGGTCGCCGCGGCCCTGCTGGTCGTCGCCGCGGTCGCCCTCCCGGTGCTGACCACCTGGCTGCTGCCCGGCATCCGGGCGTTCACCCGCCGCTTCCGCGGGTCGGCGCCGCGCCTGCTCGACCCGGACGCCGCCGGGCGTCCCCGTCCCCGAGCACCCACCGCGTACCCCGCGGCCGCGTAACACCCCGGCGCGCCTCCGCGCCGTTCTCCCCACGCCGTTCTCGCCCCTCCGTGACCGATCCACGGGATCGCCGGATCAGGCAGGCGTGGGTCGAGGTGGGCGTTCCGCTGCCGGCTCGGTGTCCCTTCCGCTTCGGACCCTTGGGGTACGTCCATGTCTGTCACCGGTCTCTTCCACTCCGTCGTCGACGCCGCCCACACCGCCATCACCGCCCTCGCCGGCCTGCTCGAGCCGGTCGGCGGCCTCGCCCCGGCGCTCGCCATCGTGCTGTTCACCCTGCTCGTCCGCGCTTGCCTGACCCCGCTCACCTACCTGCAGATCCGCACCGAACGCCGGCGCGCCGCGCTGGCCCCGGAGATCGCGAAGCTCCGGAAGAAGCACAAGGACCCGATGGAACTGGCCACCGCGACCCTGGCGTTGCAGCGCGAGCACGGCATCGGCCCGTTCGCCGGCCTGCTGCCCGCCCTGGTCCAGGCCCCGTTCTTCATGGTCATGTACCGGGTGACGCTGGCCCCGCCGGCCGGCACCATCGCCGGCGTCCCGCTCACCGCGCACCTCACGGCCGGCCTGCCGGTCTTCGCCGTCCTGATCGTCCTGGCCGCCGCGATCGCCTGGTGGACCTCCCGCCGCGCGGTCGCCCTGGCCGCCACCAACCCGATGCCCCTGCCCGCCGCCGGCGGCTCGGACACCCAGCAGGCCGTCGCCCTCACCACCACGATGCTGAAATACCTGCCCTGGCTGAGCGTCCTCGCCGTCGCCTGGCTCCCCTTGGCCGGCGGCCTCTACCTGGTCACCTCGTCGGCCTGGTCCGCCGCCGAGCAGGTGGTCCGCCGCCGCCTGGTCCAGGCCGCGACCCCCGCCCCGCACCCGGCCCGCGCCTGACCGCAGCCGGCCAGTCCCGGTCCCCGGCTGGTCCACAGGGGTGTCTCGGCGCCGCCGAGACACCTCTCTCACCCAGCCGGGCGATCGTCGGCTGGTCCCCACGGGTGTCTCCGGGCGGTGGAGGCACCCGTCAGGCCCAGCCGGGACCGTGCACGGGTTCCGGAGCGGGTGGGGACGGGCCGGGAGTTGGGGTTGGCACGTCGTCACCACCCGCGGGCGTCGCCCTTTCGGGCTTGGCGTTCTGGGCGCGTCAGCGCCCTGCCAAGCCCGGAAGGGTCCCCGCGGGAGCGGCGATCAGTGATCAGCGCGGACCGTGGCAATGAAGATCTTGATCATGTGGTGGCGAAGCACGGGAGACCAGCACATCGACACTCATTGACAACTTCTCGAAACAAGCGTGCAATCTTTCACAGAGAGCGCTCTCACGTCCCCGCCCCCCGGAAAGTAGGCGTGTCCCCATGGCAGCTCCTCGAAGATTCCTCGCAGTGGCCGCGGCGACGCTGGTCGTCGGCGCGTCCGTGGCCGTCGTGTCGCAGGCCGAGGCGGCCGTCCCGCCTCCGCCCTCCGGCATGTCGCTGGTCTTCAGCGACGACTTCACCGGCGCCGCGGGCACCGGGCTGAACAGGTCGAACTGGCTCTACGACATCGGCACCGGCTATCCCGGCGGCGCGGCCAACTGGGGCACCGGCGAGATCGAGACGATGACCGACTCGACCGCCAACGTCTACCGGGACGGCGGCGGCAACCTGGCGATCAAGCCGATCCGGGACTCGGCCGGCCGGTGGACGTCGGGCCGGGTGGAGACGCAGCGGACCGACTTCGCCGCGCCGGCCGGTGGCCGGGTCCGGATCGAGGCCCGGTTGCAGCAGCCGAACGTGAGCGGCGCGGCGGCGGCCGGTTACTGGCCGGCCTTCTGGGCGCTGGGCGACGCGGCCCGCCCGGTCGGCGCGACGAATTGGCCGGGCATCGGCGAGTGGGACATCATGGAGGACATCAACGGCCGGTCCTCGGTCTTCGCCGCGCTGCACTGCGGCACCAACCCGGGCGGTGTCTGCAACGAGACGACCGGCCTGACCAGCGGCGAGCGGGCCTGCTCCGGCTGCCAGACCGGCTTCCACACCTACGCCGTCGAGTTCGACCGCAGCACCTCGCCGGAGCAGCTGCGGTGGTACCTGGACGGCGCCAACTACTTCACCCTGACCTCGTCCCAGGTCGACGCGACCACCTGGAACAACGCCACCCACCACGGGATGTTCGTGATCCTCAACGTGGCGATCGGCGGCGGCTTCCCGGCCGCGTTCGGCGGTGGACCGACCGCGGCCACCCAGTCCGGGGTGCCGATGCTGGTCGACTACGTGGCGGTGTACCAGTCCTCGGGTGGCGGCACGACCACGCCGCCGACCACCACCCCGCCGCCGAGTGGGAGCCGGGATGCCTTCGCGCAGATCCAGGCGGAGTCCTTCAACGCGTCGGCCGGGGTGCAGGTGGAGACCTGTTCGGAGGGCGGGCAGGACGTCGGCTGGATCGGGAACGGTGACTGGCTGCAGTTCACCGACGTCACCTTCGGGACCGGCGGGGTGCGGGACTTCGTGGCCCGGGTCGCCTCCGGCGCGGGCGGCGGGGTGAGCGGGCTGGTCGAGGTACGCCTGGACAGCCGGAGCAACGCCCCGATCGGCAGCTTCGCGGTGGGCTCCACCGGCGGCTGGCAGAACTGGACGTCCATCCCGGGGAACGTGTCGAACGTGACCGGAACGCACACCGTGTACCTGACCTTCAGTAGCGGTCAGCCGGCCGACTTCGTCAATGTGAACTGGATCCAGTTCCGCCGGTAATCATTTTTATCGATGGGCCGTGCTCGCTGACCTGCGGGCGCGGCCCATCGTCGTGTAGTGATCACGCATTGAGTTTTAAGGATGTTTAAGGGTCTGACCCTCTTTACATTTACTGTTAACAGTCCTAAAGATTGACGTATCTCACCGGAGGCGCAGGGAAGGACAGCGATGAAGCGCTCCCGATCGGTACTTCTCGCGACGGTCACCGCGGTGGCCGCCGCCGGCACAGCAACCTGGTTCGCGGGTGACGCGTCCGCGGCCGCGGCCTGTGCCACGGCGTGGAGCTCGTCCTCGACCTACGTCAAGGACAACGTGGCCTCGCAGAACGGCCACAACTACACCGCGAAGTGGTGGACCCAGAACGAGTCGCCGGCCACCCACAGTGGTCAGTGGGACGTGTGGATCGACAACGGCGTGTGCGGTGGCGGCACGCCGACGACGCCGACCAGCTCGCCCACCAGCAAGCCGCCGGTCACCTCGTCGCCGACCTCGTCGCCGACCACGTCGCCGACGACGCCCACCACCCCGCCGACCACGCAGCCCACCGGGACCGGGAACCTTCCGGCGCACTTCCTCACCGGGTACTGGCAGAACTTCGACAACGGCGCCACCCCGCTCAAGCTGGCCGCCGTCCCGAGCACCTACGACCTGATCGCGGTCGCCTTCGCGGACGCCACCTCGACCCCGGGCGCGGTCTCCTTCACCCTCGACCCGGGCCTGGCGAGCGCGGTCGGCGGCTACACCGACGCGCAGTTCAAGGCGGACATCGCCACCCTGCACTCGCGGGGCAAGAAGGTCATCATCTCGGTCGGCGGCGAGAAGGGCTCGGTCAGCGTGGCCAGCGCCGACGCCGCGACCAACTTCGCCAACTCGGTCTGGTCGCTGATCCAGAACTACGGCTTCGACGGCGTCGACATCGACCTGGAGAACGGGCTCAACCCGACCTACATGGCCAGCGCGCTGCGCAGCCTGCGGGCCAAGGCGGGCGCGAACCTGATCATCACGATGGCGCCGCAGACGATCGACATGCAGAGCACCGGGTCGTCCTACTTCGCGCTGGCGCTGGCGATCAAGGACATCCTGACCGTCGTCCACACGCAGTTCTACAACTCCGGCGCGATGCTCGGCTGCGACCAGATGAACGCCTACAGCCAGGGCACCGAGAACTTCCTGACCGCGCTCGCCTGCATCCAGACGCAGGGCGGGCTCCGGCCGGACCAGGTCTCGCTCGGCCTGCCGGCCAGCACCAAGGCCGCCGGCGGCGGCTACGTCGCCCCGTCGGTGGTCAACGCCGCCCTGGACTGCCTGGCCCGCGGCACCAACTGCGGCACGTTCAAGCCGCCGGCCACCTACCCGGGCATCCGTGGCGCGATGACCTGGTCGATCAACTGGGACGTCGCCAACGGCAGCGGCTGGGCCACCACGATCGACCCGCACCTCGCCACTCTCCCCTGATCCCCCTCTCACCCCTGGAGAAATCCCCATGCGTACGAGCAGGAAGATCGCCCTGGTCTCCGCGGTCCTCGCGGTGGGAGGCGGCGCGGCCGTGCTCCCGATGACCTTCGCCAGCGCCGCGGCGGCGTGTGCCCCGGCCTGGAGCGCCGGCGCCACCTACGTCAAGGACAACGTGGCCTCGCAGAGCGGCCACAACTACACCGCGAAGTGGTGGACCCAGAACGAGTCCCCGGCCACCCACAGTGGCCAGTGGGACGTCTGGATCGACAACGGCACCTGTGGCGGCACCACCACCCCGCCGACCACCACCACCCCGCCCACCGGGCCGACCACCCAGCCGCCCACCACCGGCACCAAGATGGCCTCGGCGCCGTACGTCTACCCGGGCTGGGGCAACCCGCCGGCCCCGTCCACGGTCGTCAACGCCACCGGGATCAAGTCGTTCACCATGGCGTTCGTGCTGGCCAGCGGTGGCTGCAACCCGGCCTGGGACGGCGAGTCCGGGCTGACCGGCGGCGTGCACGCCAACTACATCAACCAGATCCGGGCGGCCGGCGCGGACATCGTCCCGTCGATCGGCGGCTGGAGCGGCAACAAGCTCGGCCCGAACTGCTCGACCGCCGAGGCGCTGGCCGGCGCGTACCAGAAGGTGATCAACGCCTTCGGTCTGAAGGCCATCGACATCGACATCGAGAACACCGACGAGTTCGAGAACACCGTGGTCCAGGACCGGGTGCTGAACGCCCTGAAGATCATCAAGGCGAACAACCCGTCGGTGAAGACCATCGTCACCTTCGGCACCACGCCGACCGGCCCGAGCTACTACGGCACCCGGCTGGTCCAGCAGGCCAAGGCGCTCGGCGCGAACATCGACATCTTCACCCAGATGCCGTTCGACTTCGGCGGCGGCGCGGACATGTACGCCGCCACCACCGGCGCCACCGAGGGCCTGAAGAACCTGGTGAAGACCACCTTCGGCTACACCGACGCGCAGGCCTACTCGCACATCGGCATCTCCGGCATGAACGGTCTCTCCGACCAGCAGGAGGTCACCTCGCTGGACACCTGGACCCGGATCCGGGATTACGCCAAGAGCAAGGGCCTGGCCCGCTTCACCTTCTGGGCGGTCAACCGGGACCGCGGCTGCGCCGGCGGCGGCGTGGTCTCCGACTGCTCCGGCATCGCGCAGGCGGACTGGGCGTTCACCAAGGTCAGCGCGGGCTTCTGAGCTGATCCTCGTCGCGCGGCCGTTCCCGGTGGGAGCGGCCGCGCACCTTTTTGACCACCCACCAGCCGATCACCCCGGCGAAGAACGTCCACATCGCGTAGTCGAACCAGTGGCTGTACTTCTCCACGTCCTGCCAGTGCGAGCCGAGCGCGTAGCCGGCGCCCACGAACAGCGCGTTCCACACCCCGCTGCCGATCGCGGTGAAGAGCGCGAACTGCCCGACCGGCATCCGGTTCGCCCCGGCCGGGATCGAGATCAGGCTGCGCACCACCGGCGCGCACCGGCCGAACAGCACCGCGGCCCGGGCGTGCCGCTCGAACCAGCGGTCCGCCTTGTCCAGGTCGTCCAGGTCGACCAGCGGGATCCGGTCCAGCCAGCGCCGCAGTCGCTCCTCGCCGAGACCGCGCCCGAGCCAGTAGAGCAGCAGCGCGCCGAGCAGCGCGCCGAGCGTCGCGGCCACCCACACCAGGACCAGGTTGACCCGGCCCTCGCCGGCCAGGTAACCGGCCATCGACAGCACGATCTCGCTGGGGATCGGCGGGATCAGGTTCTCCAGCGCGACGAGCAGGCCCACGCCGACCTCGCCGAGCGTCTCGATGACCGAGGCCACCCAGCCGGCCAGCCCACTCAGTTCTGCCATCCACCACTCGTACCCGGCATCGCGCCGGGCAACCACTTCCGTATATACCGATGATCGGTATATTCTTCCGGCCATGACCGAGGTGCCGATG
The DNA here is from genome assembly GCF_014205225.1 of Actinoplanes octamycinicus. Taxonomy (NCBI): domain Bacteria; kingdom Bacillati; phylum Actinomycetota; class Actinomycetes; order Micromonosporales; family Micromonosporaceae; genus Actinoplanes; species Actinoplanes octamycinicus. The sequence continues at coordinate 803,960 of NZ_JACHNB010000001.1, read as the reverse complement.
CGCGAGCCGACGTTTCTGGTGCTCACCGCCCTGGCCGGGGAGCCCCGGCACGGCTACGCGGTGATCGAGGATGTGGCCGGGATGACCGGCGGCCGGGTCCGGCTGCGCGCCGGCACCCTCTACGCCGCGCTCGACCGGCTGCGCGCCGACGGCCTGATCGAGGTCGACCGCGAGGAGGTGGTCCAGTCCCGCCTCCGGCGTTACTACCGGCTCACCGCCACCGGCGAGCGCAGCCTCGCCGCCGAGACCGCCCGCCTGCGCGCCCAGGCCGCCATCGCCGACCGTCGCCTGCGCGCCCGCCGCACCCTGGGCGAGGCGACCGCGTGAGCCCGCTGGAGCGCCGTTACCGCCGGCTGCTGCGGATCTATCCGGCCGCCCACCGGGCCGCCTACCAGGAGGAGATGCTCGGGGTGCTGCTGGCCGGTTCGCCGCCGGGCCGCCGCTTCCCCGGCCCGGGCGACGCGCTGGACCTGGTCCGCGCCGGCCTCACGGCCCGCTTCACCCGACGATCAACCAAGGTTCCCGGTACGGGGTGGCGCGACGCCATCGCCGTGACCGCGCTGGTCGTCGCCCTGCTCATCGCCGGGTTCGCGGTGGCGACGTGCGCCGAGGCGCTGCTCGACCGGGCGCACGGCGTCCCCCGGCAGCTCGCCGGCGCGACCGGCCTGCTCGATCCGGCGCTGCGCGCGGTCGCCTGGCTCGCCGTCGCCGCCGCGGCGCTGACCGGCCGGTACCGCGCCGCCGCCGCGATGTCCGGCCTCGCGCTCCTGGCCGAGTTCGGCTCGGTGGCCTTCTGGCTGGGGCTGACGCCGTGGCAGGCGATGCGCCTGGCCTGGGCGCCGTGCATGGCGATCCTGGTGGCCACCGCGTTCGTCACGGCCCGGACCGCCCGCCCGATCCGGGAGATCGTGGGCGGTTTCGGCCGGGCCCTGCTGGTTGCCGCCGGGATCGTCCCGGCCGCCGCGGCGTGGGCTGCCGAGGCGCCCGTTCCGGGGTTCGACGATCTCTCCGTCTGGGTGCCACTGGCTCTGGTCAGCGGCATGGTGATCGGCATCGACCCGCCGGTGCGCCGCCGGGTGGTGCTGCTCGTTCCGGCCATGATGCTGACGCCGGTGGTCTTCCTGCAGGTCTGGGACTCGACCGTGCTGCCGGGGTCCGGCGGCCTGGTCCCGCAGGTGGTCACGGTCCGGGAGTCGGTGCTGTCGCTGGCGCCGATCGTGATCGTCGCCGGACTCGCGGCCGGCGCACGTTTTGTGGTTCGGCGGCGGGGACAAGTAAGGGTGCATGAGTGACCGGTGGTACACGAAGGCTGTTGTCTACTGCCTCGACATCGACACCTTCGCCGACTCCAACGGGGACGGTTGTGGGGACATCCCCGGCCTGATCGGCCGGCTCGACTATCTGGCCCGGCTGGGTGTCACCTGCATCTGGCTGAACCCGATCCACCCCTCGCCGGACCGCGACGACGGTTACGACGTCGCCGACTTCTACAACGTCGATCCGCGGTTCGGCAACCTGGGTGACTTCGCCGAGCTGCTGCACCAGGCCGGCAACCGGGGCATCAAGGTGATCATCGACCTGGTGGTCAACCACACCTCGGACAAGCACCCGTGGTTCGTCTCGGCGCGGTCGTCGCCGGACTCGCCGTACCGGGACTGGTATGTCTGGAGCGAGACCGCTCCGCCGGACCGCAAGCAGGGCATGGTCTTCCCCGGCGAGCAGACCGAGACCTGGAGTTACGACCGGACCGCGAAGCTCTGGTACTACCACCGGTTCTACGACTTCCAGCCGGACCTGAACATCAAGAACCCCGCGGTGCGCGAGGAGATCAAGAAGATCTGCGCGTTCTGGCTGCAGCTCGGGGTGGCCGGGTTCCGGATGGACGCGGTGCCGTTCATCATCGAGGAGACCGATCCCGGCAACCCGGACTCGCCGAAGGACTTCGGCTTCCTCACCGAGCTGCGCCAGCACATCCAGTGGCGCAAGAGCGACGCCGTGCTGCTCGCCGAGGCCAATGTGGAGCCGGCCCAGCTGGTCACCTACTTCGGCGACGAGGGCGGGTCGAGCAACCGGATCCACATGCTCTTCGACTTCATGCTGAACGCCAAGATGATCCTCGCGCTGGCCCGGGAGGACCCGGAGCCGATCATCGACGCGCTGCGCGACACCCCGAAGCTGCCGCCGGGCGGGCAGTGGGCCACCTTCCTGCGCAACCACGACGAGATCGACCTGTCCCGGCTCACCGCCGAGCAGCGCGCCGACGTGTTCGCCAAGTTCGGCCCGGACGAGAACATGCAGCTGTACGGCCGGGGTATCCGCCGCCGGCTGGCCCCGATGCTGGGCAACGACCGCCGTCGCCTGGAACTCGCCTACGCGCTGCAGTTCAGCCTGCGCGGCACCCCGGTGCTGCGCTACGGCGAGGAGATCGGGATGGGCGACGACCTGGCCCTGGAGGGCCGGGACGCGATCCGTACCCCGATGCAGTGGTCCGGCCTGCCGAACGCCGGCTTCTCCACGGCGGATCCGGCCGACCTGGTCCGGCCGGTGGTCACCGACGACGGGTTCGGCTACGAGAAGGTCAACGTGACCCTGCAGCGGCACGACTCGTCGTCGCTGCTCTCCTGGTTCGAGCGGATGATCCGGACGCTGCGCGAGGCGCCGGAGATCGGCAGCGGCACGTGCAGCCACGTCGACGTGCCGGCACCGCGCGGCCTGCTGGTGCACCGCGCCGACGACGGCACCGGGACCATGCTGTTCCTGCACAACCTCGGGCCGGACGAGGTGACCGTCGATCTGAGCAGCGTCGCCGGGGAGGCGGAGATGCCGAACGACGTGCTGGCCGACGCGGAGTACCCGGATCCGGGCAAACTCGACGACCTCCGGGTGTCCGGCCACGGATACCGGTGGATCCGGCTGCGCAGAACCGCCTGAGCGCGACTAGCATCGGCCTCCGGGAGCAGCGAAGATCACAACCGGAGGCCGCAGTGTCGCAGTCCGCATCGTCCAGGGTCGCCATCGTCACCGGAGCCGCGCGCGGCATCGGCGAGGCCATCGCGCTCAAGCTGGCCGCCGACGGCCTGGCCGTCGCGGTCGTCGACCTGGACGAGGGCGCCTGCGCCAACACGGTCACCGCGATCCACGACGCCGGCGGCACCGCGGTCGCGATCGGCGCCGACGTGTCCGATCCGGCCCAGGTGACCGCCGCCGTCGAGCGGGTCGTGGCCGAGCTCGGCCCGCCGACCGTCCTGGTCAACAACGCCGGCGTGCTGCGGGACAACCTGCTGTTCAAGATGTCCGAGGACGACTGGGACATCGTGATGAACGTGCACCTGAAGGGCTCGTTCCTGTTCAGCCGCGCGGTGCAGAAGCACATGGTGGACGCCGGCTACGGCCGGATCGTCAGCCTGTCGAGCACCTCGGCGCTGGGCAATCGCGGACAGGCCAACTACGCGGCGGCCAAGGCGGGCCTGCAGGGCTTCGTCAAGACGCTCGCCATCGAGCTGGGCAAGTTCGGGATCACCGCGAACGCGGTGGCGCCCGGGTTCATCGTCACCGACATGACCCGGGCCACCGCGGCCCGGATGGGCGTCGAGTTCGACGACTTCGAGAAAGCGATGATCGGTCAGATCCCGGTGGCCCGCGCGGGCCGTCCCGAGGATGTGGCGAACACCGTCTCGTTCCTGGTGAGCGAGGGTGCCGGGTTCGTGTCCGGACAGGTGATCTACGTGGCCGGCGGGCCGCGGGACTGATGCTGGCAACTTGCTGAGAACGGCTACAAAGAAGTGATGAATCGGCGCATGAGTTCCCGCAGCGTGTCGTTGACCAGCACATTCCTGCTGCTCGCCGCGGGCGGTGCGGCGGCCTGCGACAACGACGACGACTACTCGTACCAGCAGACCGACGAGGGTTTCTACTGCGCCGACGAGAACGGCGTGGTGGTCCCCGAGGAGTACTGCGACGACGACGATGACAACCGCAGCGGGGTCTACCACAGCGGCGGGCCGTACTACATCTACCACTCGTCCGCCTACGGCTCGGGTTACCCGGTGGGCTACAAGCTGCCCTCCGGCGGCAGCCGGTTCGCCTACAACGACAAGGCCGCGCGGAGCACCTACGGGCTGCCCAGCACCGGCCGGGTCAGCAACGGGACGGTGAAGACCAGCGTGGTCGGCAAGGGTGGCAGCGGCAGCAGCGGGCACGGCGGCAGCGGCCACGGCTCGTCCGGCGGCTGAGCACCCCGATGACGCGACGCTGGACCTCGAAGGCCGTCGTTCTGACGGCCTCCTTTCTCGCCCTGACCGCTTGCGACGCGCCTCCCGGCGAGCCGTCCACCGCCACGGACGTCCACGCCGCCAGCGACGACGAGCCGGAGCCGGAGGACTTCACCGTGCCGGCCACGACGAAGCCGGCCACCACCAAGCCGGCCACGACCAAGCCGGCCGGGACCACCGCTGCCGTGCCGGTGGCGACCGACGGGCCGGAGGTCTTCTACTGCGCCGACCAGGACGGCGTGATCGTCGATCCGGAACTCTGTGCCGACGACGGCGTGGGCGACGGCGCGGCCTACCTGTTCTGGCACTCCCCGGGCTACCCGCGCGGGCTCAGGCCGGGCCGGACCCTGACCGGTGGTGACTCGTTCGCCCGGGACGACGCGGACGCCCGCGCGTACTACGGCCTGCCGGCGACCGGGGTGGTGCGCAACGGGACCACGGTGAAGAGCAACGTGGTCGGGCGGGGCAGCAGCGGGACCGGGAGTGGCGGGACGAGCAGTGGTGGCGGGGGTGACACGGTGACCGGTGGCGGCACCGGGTCGGTGGGAGGCTGAGGCATGAAGCGGATTCCGTACGGGCCGGTCCGGGACGGCTGGCGACTGACCAATTTCAGTCTCGGGCTGACGTACAACGACGATGTGCTGCCGGACGGGTCGATGTACTCGTACTGGCAGGAGGGGCCGTACTACGACTTCTCCGCGGCCGAGATCGAGGAACTGGAGACGGCCACCGCGACGCTCTACGCGATGTGCCTGGAGGCCGGCGACTGGATGGTCGAGCAGTGCCCGCGGCGCACCGCCGAGGGCCGCCGCCGGGGGTTCTTCGACTCGGTCTGCCCGCCGGACGTCTGCTTCCTGACCCGGATCGGCGTCCCGGAGTACACCCACGAGCAGATCATCCGGACCTGGTTCGACGGCGACGCGGACACCTGGACGCACCGGGACAAGGACCCGGACGGCCGGGTGCCGATGCAGACGCCGGACTTCTCGCCGTCGGTCTACGGCCGGTTCGACTTCTGGTACAACGGGGCCGGCACCACCCCGAAACTGCTCGAGTTCAACGCGCAGACGCCGACCGCGCTGGTCGAGGCGGCGGTCATCCAGTGGCACTGGATGGACCAGACCGGGGTCAGCAAGCACCCGTGGCGGCAGTGGAACTCCATCCATGACCGGCTGGTCGGCTGGGAGGCGACCCCGGACGGCGAGCCGGCCGAGCTCGGCGCCTGGCGGCGCAACATCGCCAAGCTGCGCGAGGCCCGGCCCTGGCTCCCGGAGAAACCCAAGATCTTCTTCGCGTACGAGACGTCGGACACCTCGGGGGAGGACCGGATGAACGTCGCGTACCTGATGTCCACCGCCGAGGAGGCCGGGTTCCCGGTCGAGCTGATCGCGATGAGCCAGATCGGCTGGGACGTCAGCGACGACCGGGTGGTCTACGTGCCCGGCCCGGGGCGCGAGCACGAGGCCCAGCCGATCGACGTGATCTTCATGCTCTACCCGTGGGAGTGGTTCTGGCACGAGGAGGGCGGCAAGGCCTTCTTCCGGAACATGGCCGACCCGGCGAAACGCGGCACGGTGTGGATCGAGCCGCCGTACAAGGCGGCGCTGCTCGGGCACAAGGCGCTGCTCCCGGTGCTGTGGAAGCTGTTCGGCGACGACCCGGAACGGGGGAAGTACCTGCTGCCGGCCTACTTCGCCGACAGCAAGGGCGCGAAGACCCTGACCTCGTACGCGAAGAAGCCGGTCTGGGGCCGCGAGGGCGGCTCGGTCACCCTGGTCCGGGACGGCGTGCCGATCACCGAGAACCCCTCGGAGTACGGCTCGGACGGCCTCTACGTCGTGCAGCAGCTGTGCGAGCTGCCGTCCTTCGAGGGGCTGGAGGGCACCGTGCACCCGGTGATCGGGGCCTGGCTGATCGACGGCGAGCCGGCCGGGATGGGCATCCGCGAGGATCTCGGGACGGCCGGCCTGGTCACCAAGAACAACTGCAACTTCCTGCCGCACGCGATCGAGACCGAGTACTGACCGTTCGGCCGATCCCGGTCCACCCGCCGGGCACTGTCATCAAAATAGACAAAGTGGTATGATGCACCCGGAAGCTGCCTAATGTGGTCGGCGCCGCGCCAGCAGGTGCGGCGCCGTTCGCATGTCCGGAGGCCTCCCGTGGATCGCATCGAGCAGTTCTTCCAGACCTTCACCACGCTGCCCGCCGAGTCGTTCGCCGAGTCGTTCCTGGTCGCCGACGCCGCCGGGGCCCGGCCGGTCAGCCGGGCGGACTTCCTGCGGGCCCTGCCCCGCCGGGCGGCGATGTTCGCCGCCCTGGGAGTCGGGCCGGCCGAGCTGGTCTCGCTGACCACCGAACGCCTCGACGACCATTACGCCCTGGCCCGCACCGCGTGGTCGGCGCCCCGCCTGGCCGGCGGCGACCCGGTCCCGATGAGCTCGTCCTACCTGCTGCACGACGACGGCACGCGGCTGGAGATCGTCCTCTACCTCAACCACGAGAGCCCGCTCCCGCTGCGCGGCTGACGCCGTTACCCGTTCGTTACCTCCGACGGTAGAACTGCCCCGCCCCGACCGGCATCACACCAGATGTCACAGCGACCTTCGCGCGATGGGGGAGCACCATGAGGTTCGGCATCAAGTCAGCTGGGGCGGCCACGGCGGTCGTCACCTGCGCCGCGTTCCTGCCGGCGCCCGCCCAGGCGGCCACCGCCGCCGGGCAGGCCCGGGTGATCGGCGACAGCGTGCATGTCGAGGCGGGCCGGGGCGCGGTCAACGACGTGGTCCTCACCGGGTCCGGCCGCACCGTGACGATCGACGACCGGGTGGCGATCAACCCGGGCCCCGGGTGCGCCGCGGTCCCCGGGGACCGGACCCGGGTGCGGTGCACCACGACGGAGCCGCTGCGCTGGCTCTACGCGAGTCTCGGCGACGGGAACGACCGGCTCATCGCCCGGACCGCCGCCCGGGTGTTCGCCGAGGGCGGCGCGGGCGCCGACCGGATCACCGGCGGCTCCGGCCGGGACAGCCTGCACGGCGACAGCGGCGACGACGTCCTGAGCGGCGGCCGGGGTGCGGACGCCCTGGCCGGCGGCGGCGGCAACGACAGCCTCGACGGCGGGCGGGGTGACGACATCCTGAACGCCGACGCCGGCCGGGACAGGCTGCGCGGTGGCACCGGGCGGGACCTGGTCTACTACGGCTCCCGACAGGCCCCGGTCCTCGTCGATCTGGACGGCGCCGAGGGGGACGACGGCGCGCGGGGCGAGGGCGACAGCGTCGGCGCCGACGTGGAGGACATCATCGGCGGCGCCGGGGCGGACCGGCTGATCGGCAACGCGGCCGGCAACCGGATCTGGGGCGGCGGCGGCAATGACCACCTGGCCGGCGGCGCGGGCCACGACATCCTCGTGGGCCAGGCGGGCAACGACACCCTCCGCGGCGGCGCCGGTGACGACCACCTGATCGGCGAGCGGGACAGCCGGGAGCAGGGCAAGGACAACCCGCGAGCCCGGGACCGGCTCAACGGCGGCACCGCGGCGCGCCGCGGTGACATCTGCGAGGCCGGGCCGGCGGCCACCATGGTGAGCTGCGAGATCCGCCGCGCGCGGTGACCGCCCGGGCCGGTCAGCCCTGGTCGGGGACGCCCTCGAAGGTGGGCGGGACGGAGAGGGTGCTCCAGCGGGAGGTCGGCCAATAGATGGCGAAGGCGCGGCCGGCGACCCGGTCGACCGGCACCGTGCCCAGGTCGGACTCCAGGTGGGCGCGGGAGTCGGCGGAGTCGGACCGGTGGTCGCCCATCACGAAGATGCGGCCCTGCGGGACGGTCACGTCGAAGTCCTCATCGGACGGGGCGTCGCCCGGGAAGATGTAGGTCTCGTCGAGCGGGTGGCCGTTCACGGTGATCCGCTTCTGCGCGTCGCAGCAGACCACCCGGTCGCCGCCGACGCCGATCACCCGCTTGATGTACTCCTGCTCGCTGGGACCGGCGCCCCAGCCGATCGGCGGCTCGAAGACCACCACCTCGCCGCGTGCCGGGTCCCGGAACCGGTAGACCGCCTTGTTGACCAGCACCTTGTCGTTCAGGAGCAGGGTCTGCTCCATCGAGCCGGACGGGATGAAGAAGGTCTGCACCAGGAACGTCCGCACCCCGGCCGCGACGAGCACCGCCACGACGAGCAGGATCAGGAACTCGAGCGGCTTCGACCGGGGAAAACGGCGAGCATTGATCTTGTCGTCGGACACTGGCGGAGCGTACAACAGCCGGAGCGTGGGCGCGGGGTCAAGACTGAAGCGTCACGTCGGCGGCCAGCTCCCCGCCGGCCACCTCGGCGATCACCTCCCGGACCACCCCGGCGGCCCGCACGTCCGGGCTGACCAGGTGGAAGGCGCGCACCTCGGGATCCGGGCCGCGGACCGTCAGCCGGGCCACCTCGGTGCGCATCGACTGGCGGGCTTCCGACTTGGCCTTGCGCACCAGGCCGAGCACCGTCCCGGCCAGGGTGAGCAGGCCGGCCGGCGCCGCCGGGTCGAGCGCCGGGGCGAACTCGTCCGGCGACGGCCAGGCGGCCCGGTGCACCGAGCCGGGCTGCCACCAGGACCAGGCCTCCTCGGTGACGAACGGCAGCATCGGCGCGAACAATCGGAGCAGGGTGCGCAGCGTGACCGCCAGCGCGGCGTGCGCCGACCGGGTCGCCGGGCTGTCCGGGTCGCCGTACGCCCGCTCCTTGACCAGCTCCAGGTAGTCGTCGCAGAACGTCCAGAAGAACGCCTCGGTGCGTTCCAGGGCGCGGGCGTAGTCGTACCCCTCGAAGTGCTTGGTGGCGTCCGCCACCACGGCCGCGAGCCCGGCCAGCACGGCCCGGTCCAGCGGCTCGGTGACCTCGCCCGCCGTGAGGTCGGCCGCGCCCTCCTCGAGGTCGAAGCGGAGCACGAACTTCGTCGCGTTCAAGATCTTGATGGCCAGCCGGCGGCCGACCTTCATCTGCCCGGTGTCGAACGCCGTGTCGGTGCCCGGCCGCCCGCTCACCGCCCAGTAGCGGACCGCGTCCGAGCCGAACTCCTCGAGCAGCGCCATCGGGGTGACCACGTTGCCCTTGGACTTGGACATCTTCTTGCGGTCCGGGTCGAGGATCCACCCGGAGAGCAGCGCGGTGTGCCAGGGCAGGCTGCCGAACTCCTGGTGGGCGCGGAGCACCGTGGCGAACAACCAGGTCCGGATGATCTCGTGGGCCTGCGGCCGCAGGTCCATCGGGAAGACCCGGGCGAACAGGTCGTCGTCCAGGCCCCACCGGCCGGCGATCTCCGGGGTCAGTGACGAGGTGGCCCAGGTGTCCATCACGTCCGGGTCGCCGATGAAGCCGCCGGGCCGGCCCCGCTGGTCCTCGCGGTATCCGGGCGGCGTGTCGCTGCTCGGGTCGACCGGCAGCGCGTCCGGGGTGATCGGGGCGGTGTAGTCCGGCTCGCCGGCCGCGTCGAGCGGGTACCAGACCGGGAACGGGACGCCGAAGAACCGCTGCCGGCTGATGATCCAGTCGCCGGCCAGGCCGTCCACCCAGTTCTCGTAGCGGGCCCGCATGAAGCCGGGCGACCAGCTCATCTCGCGGCCCCGGTCGAGAAGGGCGGAGCGCAGCGCGGCGTCCCGGCCGCCGTTGCGGATGTACCACTGCCGGGTGGTCACGATCTCGAGCGGCTTGTCGCCCTTCTCGTAGAACTTGACCTGCTGCGTCGTCGGCCGCGGCTCGCCGTCCAGCGCGCCGGCGGACCGCAGGAGGCCGATCATCGTCTCCTTCGCGGAGAAGACCGTCTTCCCCGCCAGCTGGGCATAGATCTCGGGGTCGACGCCGGCCGGCGGCGAGGGCAGCAGCCGTCCGTCCCGGCCCATCACCGGCCGGGTGGGCAGATCCAGCTCGCGCCACCAGATCACATCCGTCAGGTCGCCGAAGGTGCAGATCATCGCGATCCCGGTGCCCTTGTCCGGCTGCGCCAGCGGGTGCGCCTTGATCGGCACCTCGACCCCGAACACCGGCGTCGTCGCGGTCGTCCCGAAGAGCGGCCGATAGCGCTCGTCGTCCGGGTGCGCGACCAGCGCCACGCAGGCCGGCAGCAGCTCCGGCCGGGTCGTCTCGACGTGCGCCGACCCGCCGCCGGGCAGGCCGAAGACCAGCCGGTGGTAGGCGCCCTGCCGTTCCCGGTCCTCCAGCTCGGCCTGGGCCACCGCGGTCCGGAACGACACGTCCCAAAGGGTTGGGGCGTCGGCCAGGTAGGCCTCGCCGCGGGCCAGGTTGTTCAAGAAGGCCCGCTGCGAGACGGTACGGCTGGCCTCGCCGATCGTGGTGTACTGCAGCGACCAGTCGACCGAGAGGCCGAGCTGGCGCCACAGGTCCTCGTACGCCTGCTCGTCGACCGCGGTCAGCGTCTGGCACAGCTCGACGAAGTTGCGCCGGGAGATCGGCAGCGGGCGGCTCGGCGGGGTGTCCGGCGGGGTGAAGCCGGGGTCGTAGGGCAGCGACGGGTCGCACTGGACGCCGTAGTAGTTCTGCACCCGCCGCTCGGTCGGCAGCCCGTTGTCGTCCCACCCGATCGGGTAGAACACCTCGCGCCCGGTCATCCGCCGGTACCGCGCGATCGCGTCCGCGTGCGTGTACGAGAACACGTGCCCCACGTGCAGCGACCCGCTCACCGTCGGCGGCGGCGTGTCGATCGAGAACACCCGTGACCGCGGCGCCGACCGGTCGAAGGCGTAGGTGCCCCGCTCGGCCCATACCTGACGCCATTTCCGTTCGAGCCCGTCGAGGGTGATCTTCTCTGGCACGGCGGTCGTCTCGGTCACGCCACGGACACTAGCCCGTGCCTCTTCCGGCGCAAGACCGGTTTTCGGTACGCCACCGGCCCGTCGCGTCCGCCATTCCAGGCCCTCGCGGCTTTTGCCGATGGGATAGTGCGAAGGTGCGCCTCCACCGCCTCGCCTGCGCCTCGGCCGCCCTGCTCCTGCTGCTCAGCGGCTGTTCCGGGGGCGAGAAGCGCACCGCGCAGCCGGCGCCGAGCCCGGCGCCCGCCCCGGAGCTGACCGGCAACGCGCTGGGCGCCACGACCATCCCGGCGACCCTGGCGGTCGCGCCCTACCTCGACCCGGCGGCCGGCACCGCCGACGTCGGCGACGTGGTGAAGGTGACCGGGCAGCGCGACTTCACCCTCGGGTACGTGCAGGCCCGCGGCGACCGGGACTGCACCCCGGCCTGGGGCGGCCGGACCCCGCTCGGCGACCGGCGGGTGGCCGGCCAGGTCGCCGAGCTCCAGGCGCTGGACGGGCAGACCGTGGTGGCCACCGGTGGCGAGGCCGGGGCCTATCTGGAGAACGCCTGCCGGGTGGACCAGCTGGTCGCCGCGTACGGCCAGGCCCTGGACACGGCCGGCGCCAACCGTCTCGACGTCGACGTCGAGCAGGAGGTCACCATCCACACCGTCGCCGAGGCGCTGGCCACCCTGCAGCAGCAGCGCGGCACCGCGATCACCCTGAGCCTGCCGGTGGCCGGCCTGGCCGAGGGCCTGACCGGGCCCGGCATCGCGCTGCTCAAGGGCGTCCAGGCGGCCGGGGTCGAGGTCACGGTCAACGCGCTGACGATGAACTTGAACGCGGCCGGCGGCGGCTGGGGGTGGGCGATGACCCGGGCCGCCGGCGCGGTCGCCGACGACCTGGCCGCGATCTGGCCGGACAGGCCGGTCGCGGAGATCCACCGGATGCTCGGCGTCAGCCCGATGATCGGGGTGAACGCCACCGGCGGCACCACCGGCCCGGACGACGCGGCGTACCTGCTCGACTGGGCCCGGCGCCAGAAGCTGGGCTTCGTCCGGTTCCGCTCGGTGAACCGGGACAACGGCGACTGCGCCGACGGCACGGTGGCCGCCGACTGCAGCGGGATCGCCCAGACGAAGTACCGGTTCACCCTCCAGTTCCGGGACTTCCCGCGCTGAGCTCGTTCAGCCGCCCGTAGTCAGCCGCCCCGGCAAGCTCCGCGTAGCCGCCGGCCCCGAACGCCTCCCGGGCCGCCCGGTCGACCAGGCCGTACGCCGCCTGCGCCACCGACGAGCCCAGGCTGATCCGGGCCACCCCGAGTGCGGCCAGCTCGCCGATCGGCGGCGCGCCCGACCCGGTCAGCACGTTGACCGGCCCCGGGATCGCCGCGACCAGCTCGGCGACCACGGCCGGGTCGGTGGTCCCGGGCACGAAGACGCCGTCCGCGCCGGCGTCCAGGTACGCCTTCGCCCGGGTGATCGCCTCGGCCGGGTCACCGAGCCCGAACAGCAGCGTGTCGATCCGGGCGTTGAGGAAGACGCCGGGCGCGGCCTCCTTCGCGGCGGCCAGCCGGGCCTGCTGCTCGGCGATGCCCCGGGCGCCGTCCTCCAGGTTCACCCCGGCCACCCCGGCGGCGGCCATCGCGCGCAGGGTGCCGGCCGGGTCGCCGTAGCCGGCCCCGACGTCCACCGAGACCGGCACCGCGACCGCGGCGACCACCCGGCGGGCGGCCTCGACGGCGAGGTCCAGGCCGAGCGCGTCACCGTCCGGGGCGCCCAGGCTCCAGGCCACCCCGGCGCTGGTGGTGGCGACCGCGGCGGCCCCGGCCGCGGCGACGATCCGGGCGCTGGCCGCGTCCCAGGCGTTGACCAGGACGAGCGGGCGGCCGGGCTGATGAAGGGCGTGGAAGTCAGTCACGCCGGGAAGTCTTCGCCCCGGCTCGCGGCGGGGGCAGCTTTTTAGCCGACACTAAAAGCATGGTCGCCATCGCTCTGCCGCCGGACGCCGCCACCCGGATCCGGTTCGCCGTCTCCTGCCTGTGGGAGGTGCTGGCGAGTCTGCGCGTGCTGCGGGACCGGGGCGTGCCGTCCGTACATCGGAAATGGGCTGCCGGGAAGCGGCCCGGGCCGGGGGGTCTGCTGGGCCGGCTGGTGCCTGCCACCGGGGGGTATGCCCCGGACTTCCTCACGCCGCCGCCTGGTCGCCGCTCGGCGGACCTGGCATCGGAGCTATCCGTCTTGAAGCGGACAAGTCCCGAGACTGTCCGAGAGCATCTCGCGTTCCTCCCCACCGATGTCGAGGACTTCCGGGCGGACCCGAGAAGCGGGCTGGCCCGGCTCGCCGACGAGATCGAGGAGTACTGGGCGACCGCGATCGCCCCGGACTGGCCCCGGATCCACGCCCTGCTCGACGCGGACATCCGCCGCCGGGCCGCCCGGCTGGCCACCGACGGCGCCGCCGCGGTCCTCAACGACCTGCACGCCCGGGTCCGCTGGCAGGACGGCACGCTGCTGGTCGACCAGCGGCACTGCACCGCGCCGGACGTCCCGGACGGCAGCGGCCTGGTGCTGGTCCCCTCGGTGTTCGCCTGGCCCTCGGTGCTCACCGTCTCGTCCTGGGGCACGCCCCAGCTGGCCTATCCGGCGGCCGGCGTCGCCACACTCGGGGAGGACGCCGCGCCGGCGCCGGACGCGCTGGGCGCGCTGCTCGGCGCCGGCCGGGCCCGGATCCTGACCGCGCTGGCCGGCCCGCTCTCCACCACCGAGCTGGCCCGGCGCACCGGGATCACCGCCGGCGGGGTGTCGCAGCATCTGCGGGTGCTGCGCGCGGCCGGCCTGGTCGCCACCCACCGGGCCGGCCGGCTGCTGCTGAACTCCCGCACCGACGCCGCGGAAACCCTGGTCACAGCGGCAGCACCACGGCCGACGGCTTCCCGGCGAAGCAGGTGACCGACATCCGGTAGCGGCTGAGCGTCCCGGCGAACACCACCGACGGGGTGAGGCCGGGGCCCGGGTCGACGCGTTCCACCACGAAGCCCTCGGCCGGCTGCCAGTCGAGCAGGGTGGCGTTGCCGGACTGGCAGATCGCGGTGACCACGCCGCCCTTGGACTCCAGCCGGGTGCCCTCCGGCACCGGGGCCGAACTGGCCGGGCCGGCGCTGCTCGGGCTCGGCGCCGGGGCCGAGGAGGGCGAGCCGGACGGGGCCGCGGCCGACGCGGCCGGCGCCGACGAGACCAGCGCGGCCGGCCGTGGCAGGACCCGGGCGCCGGTCGGTGTCGGCGATCCACCCGGCGACGGGCGGGCCGAGCCGGGCGGCGCGGCCCCGTCCCGGGCGGCCGGCGGGGCGGCGTTGACCGGTGTCGATCGAGGTTCACTCCCGCGGGTGACCCACCAGCCGGCGCCGGCGATCACCAGGACGGCCAGGACGCCGGCGAGGACGAGCCGGCGGCGTCGGCGCGGAGCCGGTACCGCGGCCGGCGGGATAGCCCCGATAGCCCCGATCGCCTCGGTCTCCTCGTCGAAGCGAGTCGGGGCCGGGGCCGGGACCGGCGCCGGAGCGGGCTCCCGGACCACCGACGCCTCCACCGCGTCGGCCAGCACCGCCGACACCTCGGCCGCGTCCGGCCGGTCCGCCGGCTCCTTGGCCAGGCAGCGGTCGACCAGTTCGGCGACCGCGTCCGGCACCCCGGGCAGGTCGGGCAGCGGCATCGGCTCGACGTACATGTGCGCGCTGAGCATCTGCGTGGTGGTCTCCACGGTCCACGGCGACTCGTCGGCGAGCAGCCGGTAGAGCAGCACGCCGAGCGCGTAGACGTCCGAGGCCGGCTCGATCGCCCCGCCGGTCAGCCGTTCCGGGGCCAGGTAGGCGGGGGTGCCGAGCAGGCCCTCGTCCGGCTCGGCCGGCCCGGCCGCCGCCGCGATGCCGAAGTCGACCACCTTGGCGCCGGCCGGGGTGACCATGATGTTGGCCAGCTTGATGTCCCGGTGCACCAGGCCGTCCTGATGGGCGGCGGCCAGCGCGGCGGCCACCTCGCCGCAGATCCGGAATACCCGCCGGGGCGGGATCGGGGCGTCCGACAACATCTGTTGCAGGGTCGGCCCGTTGATCAATTCCATCACCACGTAGGGGATCTCGTCGGATTCCCCGAAGTCGTGGATCTGCGCGATGTTGGGATGCGAAAGGATCGCCGCGGCCCGCGCCTCGTGCAGGATCCGCGAACGGAACCGTTCGTCACCGGCGTACCGCCCGGCCAGCACCTTCACCGCCACCGGGCGGTCCAGCACCTCGTCGGCGGCGCGCCAGACCACGGCCATCCCGCCGCGGCCGAGTTCGTTCAGCAGCCGGTAACGGCCCCCGAGTTTGCGTCCCTCGTCCACCCGACGCAGTGTGCCGAAATGCTCGCCGATTCGCACATCCGAGAACCGCTGCGAATGCCATTCATCTTTCATATTCGGCAGGCCGCCGATATGGTCTTCAAGCATGAAACGTCAGCGGCTGGGCGACGCGGTGGTGAGCCGATTGCTCGGCCAGGCGCCGGCACTGAATCAGTACTCGGTGGAGACCGTCCGGACCCCGATGCGGGACGGCGTCCGGCTGCTCGGCGATCACTTCGCGCCGCACACCGACCGGCCCGGCGGGACCGTGCTGATCCGCACGCCGTACGGGCGCAACCTGCTCACCTCGGCGCTGAACGGGCGGATGTTCGCGGCCCGCGGCTACCACGTGCTGTTGCAGAGCGTGCGCGGCACGTTCGGCTCGGAGGGCACCTTCACGCCGATGGCCCAGGAGGCCGAGGACGGCCGGGACACCGTCGCCTGGCTCCGCGAGCAGCCCTGGTTCGACGGCCGGCTGGCCACCCTCGGGGCCTCCTACCTGGGCTGGACCCAGTGGACGCTGCTCCAGGACCCGCCGCCGGAGCTGCGCGCCGCGGTCGTCTACGTGGCGCCGCACGACTTCCGCGAGGCGACCTACGGGACCGGCGCCTTCACCCTCGGTGACTTCCTCGGCTGGAGCGACCAGATCGTCCACCAGGAGGACGGCGGGCTGCGCCGGGTGCTCAGCATGGCCACCGCCCAGCGCCGGCTGCGGCCCGCGCTGGCCGGGTTGCCGCTCGCCGAGTCGGCCCGGCCGGTGCTCGGCGACCGGGCCCCGTGGTTCGCCGAGTGGGTCGGTCATCCGGACGGCGACGACCCGTGGTGGGAGCCGTACCGGGCCGGCGACGCGCTGACCAACCTCGACGCGCCGACCCTGCTGATCGGCGGCTGGCAGGACCTCTTCCTGGACCAGACCCTGCAGCAGTACGAGACGCTCCACGAGCGCGGTGTCGACGTCGCGCTGACCGTCGGCCCGTGGACCCACCTGCAGGTCGGGCTGCACGCGGCCGGTCTGGTCGCCCGGGAGAGCCTGGCCTGGCTCGATCAACACCTGGCCGGCGGCGCGGCGGCCCGCAAGTCACCCGTCCGAGTGCACCGGACCGGCGAGAAAGCCTGGCACGAGCTGCCCGCCTGGCCGCCGCCGTCCGAGCCGGCCACCCTGCACCTGCGGGCCGGGCGCCGGTTGACCACCACCGCGCCGGACGGGCCGGAGGGCGTCGCCGAGTTCCGCTACGACCCGGCCGACCCGACGCCGTCGCTGGGCGGCCGGACGCTGACCGGCTCGATGGGGGTGAAGGACAACCGGCCGCTCGAGGCCCGCGCGGACGTGCTGGTGTTCAGCACCGATCCGCTGCCGACCGCGGTCGACGTGATCGGCTCGCCGGTGCTCGACCTCACGCTGAGCGTGGACAATCCGTTCGCGGACGTCTTCGTCCGGCTCTGCGACGTCGACCCGGACGGCCGCTCGCACAACTTCGCCGACCAGCACCGGCGGCTCGACCCGGCGATCCCGGCCGGTCGGCCGCAACGACTCGAGCTCACCCTGGACCAGTGCTTCCACCGGTTGCTCGCCGGGCACCGGCTGCGGTTGCAGATCTCCGGCGGCGCGTTCCCCCGCTTCGCCCGCAACCCGGGCACCGACGGCGCCGGCCTGGCCGCCTCCCGGCACACCGTCGACGTGGCGGCCTCCCGGCTCACCCTGCCGGTGGCCACGGCCCCACCCGCCACCATCGGCTGACCTGCCGGGCCGGCGTCGCCGTTCAGGCCGCCGGCACCTCCATCCACCACTCGGTGAACTGCCGGGCCTGCCCGGTGTGGTCCAGCCGGAGCACCCACATGTTGCGGAACTCTCGATCCGGGTAGACCGTGCGCCCCTCGATCACCGCGAGCTCGTCCGTGATGATCAGCGGATGCCAGGTGAACGTGGTGGTGCCCGGTTCGTCCCGGTGCTCCAGCCAGCCGGCGACGATCGCCTCGCGGCCGACCCAGGGCTGGGCGTAGGGCTCGGTGAAGTAGGCCGCGTCGTCGGCGAACAGATCCCGCACGTCGTCCGGATCATTCGTCTCCCAGGCCTTGCGATAGCCGTCGACCCACGCCGTCACCGCGTCCAAGCTGGTCATTCTTCCGCTCCCGCCGTTCGCTCAACATCACGATCAAGAGATTGCTGACTCGGATCCGCGCTGATCACCGATCGTCGCTCCCGCCAGGGACCCTTCCGGGCCGGGCAGGCCGCTGGCGCGGCCAGAACGCCCGGCCCTCCAGGGCGACGCCCGCGGGTGGTCACGACCGCGAAACCCCACCCCGCGCCGGTCACCGCCCGGCCTCGGCGCACCGCCCCGGCTGGCTCCCACGGGTGTCTCGGCCCGGCCGAGACACCCGTGGGAGCCAGCCGGGACCGTGCGCGGTCGCGACGTGCCGGCCCCGGATCGGGCCCCGATAGGGTCGCGGGATGAGTGAGAACTGGCGGCATCTGCCGGCGCCGGCCCGTCCCGTGGCGGCCGCCACCACCGCGGCGGTCGAGGCGGTCCGGGCCGGTGACGACGCCGCGCTGGACGAGGCCGTCGGCGATCTGGCCGGGCTCGACCCGGCGCACACCGGGCTGATCCTGGGCACCGCGGTGCGGCTGCTGCTGGAGGACGGGCACCCGGACGGGCTGACCGCCGACGACATCCGGGACGCGCTGGCCTCCTGCGTCCGCGCGCACCCGGACGCGCACCCGCAGGTGGTGCTCTGGCTGCTGGCCGGGGCGCTGGGCGTGCTCGACGAGGACGGGATGCCGGCGCCGAAGCCGGACGCCCTGGCCCGCAACGCCGCGCTGCTGCTCACCGACCTGCTCGCCGGGCGGGACCCGCGCACCTGGCTGACCGCGGCGCTCACCGAGATCCAGCACAGCCAGCTGAACGACTGAGCTCGGGCCGGTCCCGCCGCGCTGCCGCACCCGGCCGGGTCGCCTGGCGGGCTCCGGACCCCCGCCGGTCGCGTGCGGCGCTGCTGGGGCCGGGCCGGTCGCGTGCGGCGCTGCTGGGGCCGGGCCGGTCGCGTGCGGCGCTGCTGGGGCCGGGCCGGTCGCGTGCGGCGCCGCTGGAGCCGGGCCGGTCGCGTGCGGCGCCGCTGGGGCCGGGCCGGTCGCGTGCGGCGCCGCTGGAGCCGGGCCGGTCGCGTGCGGCGCCGCTGGAGCCGGGCCGGTCGCGTGCGGCGCCGCTGGAGCCGGGCCGGTCCTGTGCGGCGCTGCTGGGGCTGGGCCGGTCATGCGCCGTGCTTCCGGGCCCAGTCGCAGATCGCGGCCAGCGGCTCGCGCAGGGTCCGGCCCAGCTCGGTCAGCTCGTACTCCACGTGCTGCGGCGGCTCCACCTTGTACACCCGGCGGGTGACCAGTCCGTCCGCCTCCATCCCGCGCAGCGTCTCGGTCAGCATCTTCGGGGTGATCCCGGGGATCCGCCGGCGCAGCCGGGCCGGCCGCTGCGCCCCGTCGGCCAGCGCGTAGATCAGCAGCACCCGCCATTTCACCGCCAGCCGCTCCAGGGCCTGCCGGGTCACGCAGCCCTCCTCCAGCACGTCTGGCACGAACACGTCCACGCTGCGCCCCCCATGGGTACCCGGAAGTGCCTTCTGTCCGGCGTTGTCCTCGCAGCCTAACGTCGGCCTGTGACCGAAACAGTGACGTTCATCAGCGAGGGACTCCGGCTCTCCGGGGTGCTGCGGACCGCTCCGGGTGACCGTGCCGCGGTGCTCACCGGCCCGTTCACCGGCGTCAAGGAGCAGGTGGTCGCCGACTACGCGGAGCGGCTGACCGCAGCCGGCATCACCACCCTGGTGTTCGACCACCGTGGCTTCGGGGCCAGCGAGGGCCGCCGTGGTCACGAGGACAGCCAGGGCAAACTGGCCGATCTGCGGGCCGCGGTCGGTGTGCTGGACGGCTATGACCCGGCCGTGGTCGGTGTCTGCCTCGGCGCCGGCTACGCGATGCGGGCCGCCGCCACCGATCCCCGGGTGCGGGCCGTGGTGGGCATCGCCGGGGCCTACAACAGCCCGGCCTGGTTCGCCGAGCGGATGGGCACGGAGTCGTACCGGAAAGCCTTGACCGACATGCTGGACCGTTACGACGAGGAGATCCCGGCGGTCGCCGAGTCCGGTGAGGCCGCCATGCCCGGCGAGGAGCCGTGGTCCTACTATTCCCGCTGGCTCGGCCGCGGCACCTGGGAGAACAGGGTGACCCGCGGTTCGCTGCACAGCCTGATGACGCTGGACGTGCTCGGCGTCCGCCCACTGCTGCCGCCCAGCCTGATCGTGCACGGCCGCCAGGACGCCTACTGCTCCCCGGAGCTGGCCGAGGCGATGCGCGCCGACGAGACCCGCTGGCTGGACTGCACCCGGCACGTCGACCTCTACGACAACGACGAGTACGTCAGCCAGGCCGTCGCCGCGACCGTGGAGTTCCTGAACCGTCCCCGCTGAGCCGGTCCGCCGCTGTCGCCGGTCCGCCGCCGTCGCCGGTCCGCCGCCGTCGCCGGTCCGCCGATCAGCAGCGTGGCCCGCCACCGGAGAAGGTGACGGGCCACGCGGTGCTGCTCAATCGGATTCGGTCGGCCGCCACCCCCGCAGGGGTGAACCGCGGCGAGGACCGCGCCGTCAGGAGGGCCGGAGCCCCACCGAGGTGCGCGGGGAGGGTGGCTCGGCACAGCCCAGAAGGCCGACCAGGCCGGACACCCACAGTTGCCGGTAGACCGTGGCACTGGGGTGGCTCACCACCAGCTTGATCCCGCTGGCGGCGGCGGTGTGGAAACACGCCACCAGAATCCCGATCCCGATGCTGTCGATCAGCATGACGCGCTGCAGATCCAAGCAGATCTTCGTGGGCGTCATGGTGGTCAGGACGTCGTTGACGGCGTCCCGCATGACGTGCGCGTTGTCGAGGTCGATCTCCCCGCTCGGGGCGATCTCGACGGTGCCGTCGGCCAGCTGGCGGGTCGTGATCGGCAGATACACAGCTGCCCTCTCTTCTGGCGTCGGGACGTCCGACGCCGACTTGCCGCGGGACACGGTGCGCCGGCCGGAGAAGGGTCGTCCGCACACGGCGTTCGCTGGGAGACGCCGCAAGGAACCCGCGTTCCTACAACAATCCGCTGGTCTGCAAGTTACGCCACGTAGGCGCGGAACGCCAGAGTAGTTCATATGGCCGGAATGTGCTGGAACGGTCACTGCGTGGCGACGACGTTGACTGTCCACTGAATCTGACCGAATACTCACCGTATGCGATGGAGCACCGGACGGCATGCCTGAGGCGGCGATCGTGACCACCGGGCCGGCGTCCCCGGGAGCTGTTCACTTCGACAGCATCCGGGTGCGGGAGGCGCGTGACGTCCTGAATCGTTTCTACCACCCGGTGTCGCTGGGCACGCCGGAGTGCGCCGAGGCGATGGTCGGCGCCGAGGTGATCCAACTCGGACCTCTCACCGTCGGTCATCTCACGTTCGCCGGCCGCGTGACTCTGGTCGCCCCCGCGGTCGACGCGTATCACCTGACCCTGCCGACCGCCGGGCGGGTGCTGGCCCGCCGCAACGGCCGGGAGGTCACCGCCGGGCCGGCCACCGCAGTCGCCTTCCGCCCCGGCGATCCGGTCTACCTGCGCCCGCAGACCCCGTCCGCGGAGATCGACGTGCGGATCGAGCGGTGGGCCCTGGAGAGTGAACTCGCGGCGCTGCTCGGTCACCCGGTCGAGGGACCGATCGACCTGCCGGTCGCCTTCGACCTGACCGGCGGCCCGGCGCACAGCTGGAGCCGGCTGATCCGGCTGCTGCACGACGAGCTGGAGCACGAGACCAGCCTGATCTACCAGCCGCAGATCGCCGAGCACCTGTGCAGCAGCGTGCTCAGCGGCCTGCTGCTGAGCGTCCCGCACCGGTACCACGACGAGCTGGTCACCCCGGCCGCGGCCGGCCCGCCCCGGGCGATCCGGCGGGTGCTGGACACGATCAACGCCGAGCCGGACCGGCCGTTCACGGTCGCCGACCTGGCCCGGGAGGCGCGGATGAGCGTGCGGTCGCTGCAGGAGGGGTTCCGGCGGCACGTCGGGTGCACGCCGATGGCCTACCTGCAGGAGGTCCGGCTGACCCGGGCGCACGAGACGCTGCGGCACGCCGACCCGGCCACGGTCACCGTGGCCGCGGTCGCGCACCGCTGGGGCTTCGCCCACCTGGGGCGGTTCGCCTCGGCCTACCGGGCACGGTTCGGCGCCTCGCCGTCCGAGACACTGCGCCGGCGGGCCTAGCGACCGCGGCGGCGGCCGGACCGGTCCCGGCCGCGGTTCACTCGCCCGGGTCGCACCGGCGCGGCTGGGGCACCTCGTTGATCCGGCGCACGCTGAGCGTGCCGGGCGACCGGCGACTGGTGAACAGGTGACCGCGCGACGGCGCCCACTCCCGCCACGGGGCCAGCGACGGCGGCACCGCGACGGCGTCGCCGTCCCCGGCGCCACCCTGCTCGTGCAGGTAGGCCTGGACCCGGGCGGCCGAGGCCGCGCCGTTCGCGACCAGCTGCCGGACGAGCCGCAACGTCTCCTGGTCCGGTCCTGGGTCGGCGGCGTCCTGGCCGAGCAGGGCGGCGAGGCCGGTCAGCGCCCGCACCACCTCGCCCGCGTCGCGCTCCGCGTCCCAGAGCCCGGTCACGCCGGGCCTCCGCGCTCGATCGTCCGGCCGGCCGGCCCTCGTTTCGCTGCGGTGCGGTGCGTCATGCAGATTCGTCCCCTCACCTCACGCGCGCCGACGACCCCGCCGGGGGCCGTTGTCGGGACGATACGCCCCGGGCACTCGTGACACGCGAAAATGTATTCGGCTCGCTACTTTGCGTCCATCCGTAACGCGCAGGTTCTGTCCAGTTAGCGCTCAGTTCGGGCCCCTTGCCCCTACCCGGCGTGAAGAATGGGAGACCGGGCGCCACCGCCGCCCGGAAGACCACCAGGAGGGGCCATCATGAGCACGATCCGCACATCGTCCGAGGCGGCCACGCCGCCCGTCTGGCGCACCGGCGCCGAGCAGCCCTGGGACCCCGAGGACCTCGCGGTCGCCCAGGGCAAGGACCCGACGCCGGCGAACATCGCCCGGGCCCGCGCCGAGCTGGAGCGCGACGGGGCCGCCGCGATCGAGCGCACCGTCCCGTAAGACCCGCCGCGCCGCTTTGGGGTCCGGCATCACTTTCGGCGGCGAGCATCATTTCGGGTGCGCCGCTACTTTGCGCAACACCCGAGTGCCGCGCCGCGGGTTGCCGCGCCGCCACGCGGGTTAGCCGCGATGCGGGGGAGCCGCGCCGGGCGGCCGCCTTCCGGGTCACGGCCGCCGCGCTGCCGATCCGGGTCGCGTCCCGGTCCGGCTCAGCCGAGCCGGACCGAGCGTCCCTCCCGGATCGCCTGGTCCGCCGCCGCCAGCACCTCGGTGACCCGCGCGCCGAAAGCGACATCGCAGGCCGGCCGCTCCCCGCCGGCCGCGGCGGCCAGCAGCTGGTCCACCGCACGGCCGAAGCAGTCGACCGCGGAGAACTCCGCGCCGGGCACGGTCCGCACCCCGGCCGCCCCGGCGAACTCGGCCTCCGACCGCACCGCACCCTCCGGCGCGTCCACCGACAGCGTCAACCGGCTGATCGCCCCGCCCTCGTGCCGCAGCACCAGCGCGGTCAGGTCCCGCGCGCCGGTCAGCCCGGTCACCTCCACGACCGGCCCGAGCACCGGCAGCACCAGCGACAGCGCGTGCGGCCCGACGTCCCACAGGCCGCCCCGCTCGCGCCGCCACGGGGACGCCCCGAACGGGTTGTCCGGCGTGAAGATCGACCCGAGGTGGTCCACCCGGGCCTCGGTCCAGCCGCCCTCGGCCACCGCGCCGGCCAGGAACGTCTCGCACTCCGGCACGAACCGCCGGGTGAACAGGACCACCGACGCCACGCCGCGGTCCGCGACGGCCGCGGCCAGTTCCCGAGCCTCTTCGGTACGCAGGGAGACCGGCTTGTCCAGCGCCAGGTGCCGCCCGGCGCGGGCCGCCCGGATGGCGATCGGCGCCTGGATGTCCGGCGGCAGCGCGATGGCGACCGCGTCCACGTCGGCGATCAGCTCGTCCGGGTCGGCGTAGGCCCGCGCCCCGTGCTTCCCGGCCAGCTCGGCCGCCTTCTCCGGGTTACGCCCCCAGACCCCGATGAAGTCGACGCCGGGGTGCCGCGCCAGCGCCTCGGCGTGCACCATGTGCGCCCAGGGGCCGGTTCCGAACAGTCCGAAGCGCACCGCAGTGCCCACCTCTCCGTCGACGCGATCTCCGGGGCCGGAAGTTACCAGCCCAGCACGCCCTCAGTAACCTGTGCCGGGTGAACGGTCCCCTCTCGGTGGCGACGATCGTCGTCGCACTCCTCCTGGCGGCGTGGTTCTTCCTGCGCTGCGCGCTCGACCGCCCGCCGAGCCGCTTCGACCTCCTGGCGATGGCCGCGCTCAGCGCCCTGGCCGCCGTCCTGGTGCTGGTCGCCGTGATCGGCCTCGTCGACGGCTCCCGCCCGTCCGACACCACGACGTTCGCCGGCTACCTGGTCACCACGGTCGCCTTCGCCCCCGCCGCCCTCTGGCTGGCCAAGCTGGAACCCACCCGCTGGGGCTCCCTGATCCTCGGCGTAGGCGCCGTCGTCCTCCCCGTCCTGGTGCTGCGCCTGCAGCAGATAGCGTCGGTAACCGGTGCCTGACCAAACCCCCACCCCACCCGAGAACACCCCGGCAGACCGTTCCCCGGCCGCCGACGCCCCGGTCCGGACCACCGGCCGCCCGAGCGACGCCGCCCTGGGCACCGGCCTGGGCCGAGTCCTCCTGCTCGTCTACGGCATCTTCGCCCTCTCGGCGAGCGCCCGAGCCCTGGTCCAGATCACCACC
Organism: Actinoplanes octamycinicus; assembly: GCF_014205225.1. Classification (NCBI taxonomy): domain Bacteria; kingdom Bacillati; phylum Actinomycetota; class Actinomycetes; order Micromonosporales; family Micromonosporaceae; genus Actinoplanes; species Actinoplanes octamycinicus. Next base: position 779,624 of record NZ_JACHNB010000001.1, on the reverse strand, counting down.
CACTTCTCCGAAGCCCCCCTGGCCTACCTGCTGTCAGCGGTAGCCGGCGCCGTCTACATCGCCGCCACCGTAGGCCTGGCCGTAGGAGGCCCCAGAGGCCGCCAGATCGCCTTGATCAGCTGCACCATCGAACTCCTGGGCGTCCTCATCGTCGGCACCCTCAGCATCACCGACAAGGTCGCCTTCCCCGACGACACCGTCTGGTCCCACTTCGGCAGCGGCTACGGCTACGTCCCCTTGATCCTCCCGTTCATCGGCCTCTGGTGGATCCACCGCCACCGCCCCACCAAGCCCTGAAAACCCACTGACAAAGCACTGACAAAGCCCCAGAGCAACGCCCAGCGCCCCTCCACCCGTGCCAAGCACAAGGCGGAGGGGCGCTCCAGTCGTACCGAAAAGTGATCGAACCCCAGCCCGAACCAGCCGCAAGAAACCAGCGATGGGGGCTCCGGGGACCTCCCCGGCGTGGGGTCTGGGGCTCGGGCCCCAGGCTAGAAAGCACGATGGCGCCGGTCCGCGCTCTCCGCGGACAAACGGCGCCTGCTAATCGTGCCCCCGGCAGGATTCGAACCTGCGCTTTCGCCTCCGGAGGGCGACGCTCTATCCCCTGAGCTACGGGGGCCCAGTGGTTCAGAAGCCTAGCAGGCCCCTGAGACGCACCGCCAATCGGTACCGCCGTGTCCGCGATCGGGCGGCGGTCAGCCGGCCTGGGCCTGCTTGAGCAGGTCGTCGATCAGCTGGATCTCGCCCTGCTGGGCGGCCACCATGCTGTCGGCCAGCCAGTCCACGTCCTCGTTGCCGGAGAGTTTCTCCGCCTCCTGGGCCATGTGGATGCCGCCCAGGTGGTGTGCCCGCATCAGGGTGAGGAACTGGATGTCCTGCTCTTTGCCGGTGGCTTTGCGCAGCGAGGCGAGCTGCTCGGGGGTGGCCATGCCGGGCATCAGCCCGTTGACGACCGAGCCGGCCGAGTCCGGCATCCAGGCCATCGGCTGCTGGTCGCTGGTCGGGCTGAGATCCCAGTCACGCAGCCAGGCCTGCATGTAGCCGATCTGGGCCTGCTGGGTGGTGGCGATGTCGGCGGCGAGGGTGACGATGCCGGGGGTGTCCGAGCCGGCGTGCGCGATCATCGCCATCTCGACCGCCTGGGCGTGGTGGCTGGACATGTCGCGGAGGAAGCCGGCTTCGACGGAGTCGTCGGCCGGGGTCCGGAAGTGGGGGATGACCAGGCCGATGGCGGCGCCGAGAACGATGCCGGCGAGCAGCACGGCGACCGCGGCGTAGCCGAAGCGCCGCCGCGGGGCCGGCGCCTCCCCGGACGCCGGTGCGGCGTCCGGGGAGGTGACGTCCTGAATCATCAACTACCGGCCGTGTCCATGCCGGTGCCGTTGCCGGCGCCCGCGGTGATCGGGCCGGTGGTGGTGTTGCCGCTGGAGCAGGCCGCGCCGGGCTCCATCGACGCCTTGATCCGGGCGGCCGAGATGAAGTCGTCGATCCGGCTGTCGTTCACGTCGTCGGTCTTCAGCTGGTAGCCCCAGACCTGGACGGAGACGTTCTTGTCGAGGCCGGCGTAGGGCGACATGAGCATGTAGTCCTTGCCCTCGACCTTTTTCTTCAGCACGTCGACCTGGTCGGCGGCGAGGCCCTGCTTGTAGGTGATCCAGACCGCGCCGTGCTCGAGGCTGTGCACCGCGTGCTCGTTGGCGATCGGCTCGGTGTAGACGTCGCCCATGCAGTTCTGCCAGGACTGGTTGTGCGCGCCGCCGACCGGCGGGTTGGTCACGTAGGTCTGCGCGCCGTCCTTGTGGGTCCGGTCGTCGATCTTCGGGTTCTTCTCGGCGCGGTAGTTGACCACGCCGGAGATGTCGGCGAGCTTGTCGGTCCAGTCGCGGGAGCCCTGGACCGAGGCGTACACCCCGTAGCCGATGATGCCGGCGGCGATCAGGATGACGGCGCCGGCCACCGCGATCGGGCCCCAGTTGCGCCCGCCGGACACCTTGACCGGGGTGACCGGCTTGCGGCCCTTCTTGCCGGCCTTGTTGCCCTGCCGGTCGGCCGCGGTCTGGTTTCCGCCGGACTTGCCGGCCGGCGGCTTGCCCTGGCCGGTGGTCTTGCCGACCTTCACGGTGGACGGGACCCGTTCGGGCCCCGGCGTGCTCATGCTCATCGTGCCTCGTCGATTCGTCATAAAGGGGAAGGGCGGGGCTCGGGTGGCCGCCGAACGCTGAAGTCTACCCCCGATAGCATGGCCGGGTGACTCCCGCCAACCTTGCTGACACCGTTCTCTCAGCTGCTCGTGCCGTATTCGAGACGCGTGGCCTCGACCTGGCCGCGCTGCCCGCGACCACCGCGGTGGAGCGGCCCCGCAACCCCGAGCACGGCGACTACGCCTCGACGCTCGCCCTGCAGCTGGGCAAGAAGGTCGGGGTGGCGCCGCGCGAGCTGGCCGCCGCGCTCGCCGAGGAGCTGGGCCGGCGCGAGGGCATCAAGGCGGTGGAGATCGCCGGGCCGGGCTTCCTGAACATCCGGCTGGACGCCGCGGTCACCGGCGCGGTGGCCGGCCTGGTGCTCGCCGCCGGCGCGAGGTACGGCAGCAACGAGCAGCTCGCCGGGCAGAAGATCAACCTGGAGTTCGTCTCGGCGAACCCGACCGGCCCGATCCACCTGGGCCACACCCGGTGGGCCGCGGTCGGCGACTCGCTGCGCCGTGTGCTGTCCGCCGCGGGCGCCGAGGTGACCAGCGAGTACTACATCAACGACGCGGGCGCCCAGGTGGACCGGTTCGCCCGGTCGCTGTTCGCGGCGGCGAACGGCCAGCCGGCGCCGGAGGACGGGTACGGCGGCGACTACATCGGCGAGATCGCCCAGCGGATTCTCAGCGAGGATCCAGAATTGGCCGGTCAGCCGGCCGAGACCGCGCTGCCGGTCTTCTGGACCCGGGGTTACGCGCTGATGCTGGCCGAGATCCGGGAGAGCCTCGAGCGCTTCGGGGTGCACTTCGACGTCTGGTTCTCGGAGAAGACGCTGCACGAGGGCGGCGCGGTCGAGCACGCCATCGACGAGCTGCGCAAGCAGGGCCACATCTTCGAGGACGGCGGCGCGATCTGGCTGCGCACCACCGACTTCACCGATGACAAGGACCGGGTGCTGATCCGGTCGAACGGGGAGAAGACCTACTTCGCGGCCGACGCGGCGTACTACATCAACAAGCGGGAGCGCGGCTTCGACCGCTGCGTCTACCTGCTCGGCGCCGACCACCACGGCTACATCGGCCGGCTCAAGGCGATCGCCGCGTGCGCCGGCGACGACCCGGACGCGAACATCGAGATCCTGATCGGCCAGCTGGTCAACCTGGTCCGGGCCGGCCAGCCGGTGCGGCTGTCCAAGCGGGCCGGCAACATCATCACGCTGGACGAGCTGCTCGAGGCGGTCGGCGCGGACGCCGCGCGGTACTCGCTGGCCCGGTCCTCCACCGACTCGATGCTGACCCTGGACATCGAGGAGATCACCAAGCACTCCAGCGACAACCCGGTCTTCTACGTGCAGTACGCGCACGCCCGGATCTGCTCGATCCTGCGCAACGCCGCCGACAAGGGGATCACCCGCGGCGAGTCGTACGACCCGGCCCTGCTCTCCCACGAGCGGGAGAACAACCTGCTCAAGACGCTCGGCCAGTTCCCGGCCGTGGTGGCCACCGCGGCCGAGCTGCGCGAGCCGCACCGGATCGCGGTCTACCTGGAGGAGCGGGTGGCCACCGACTGGCACCGCTTCTACGACGCCTGTCAGGTGGTGCCGAAGGGCGAGGAGCCGGCCACCGACGTGAACCTGGCCCGGCTCTGGCTGGCCGAGGCCACCCGTACGGTGATCGCGAACGGTTTGGCCCTGCTCGGGGTCTCCGCCCCGGAGAGGATGTAACGCATGCGCGCACACGAGGCCGGGGCGCTGCACGGCGACCTCGGCAACCGCGGGCCGGCCTGGTTGCGGACCCCGGAGGACGTCAACGCCCTGGTGCCGCAGCTCTGGCCGCGCACGGTGACCCGCGCCGCCGACGGCTCCCTGCAGGTCGGCGGCGTGAGCGTGACCGACCTGGCGGCCGATCACGGCACTCCCGCCTACTTCCTCGACGAGGACGACCTGCGGGCCCGCTGCCGGGACTTCGCGGCCGCGTTCGCCGGCGCGGACGTCTACTACGCCGGCAAGTCGTTCCTGTGCAAGGCCGTGGTCCGGGTGGTCGAGGAGGAGGGGCTCTTCCTCGACGTCTGCTCGGGCGGCGAGCTGGCGGTGGCCCTGGCCGCCGGGTTCCCGCCGGAGCGGCTGGGCTTCCACGGCAACAACAAGTCGGTGTCCGAGCTGCGCCGGGCCCTGGAGGCCGGGGTCGGCCGGATCATCGTCGACTCGTTCCACGAGATCGACCGGCTCTCCGAGCTCTCCCGCGAGCTGGGCAAGCGGCCGGGCGTGCTGGTCCGGGTCACGGTCGGCGTCGAGGCGCACACCCACGAGTTCATCGCCACCGCGCACGAGGACCAGAAGTTCGGGTTCTCGCTGGCCGGCGGCGCGGCGTTCGCGGCCTGCGCGCGGATCCTCGACGAGGACGTGCTGGACCTGCGCGGGCTGCACTCGCACATCGGCTCGCAGATCTTCGATACCAGCGGGTTCGAGGTGGCCGCCCGGCGGATCGTGGAGCTGCAGGCGCAGATCCGCGACGCCCGCGGGGTGGAGCTGCCGGAGCTGGACCTGGGCGGGGGGTTCGGCATCGCGTACACCACTCAGGACGATCCGTCCACGCCGGGCGACCTGGCCAAGCGGATCAACAAGATCGTCGAGTCGGAGTGCGAGCTGGCCTCGCTGCGGGTCCCGCACCTGTCCATCGAGCCGGGCCGGGCCATCGTCGGGCCGGCCGTCTTCACCCTCTACCAGGTGGGGACGGTCAAGGACGTGGACGGCATCCGCACCTACGTGAGTGTGGACGGCGGGATGAGCGACAACATCCGGACCGCCCTGTACGACGCGTCCTACTCGGCCACCCTGGCGAACCGCAGCTCCGGCGCCGAGCCGATGCTCGCCCGCGTTGTGGGAAAACATTGTGAGTCGGGGGACATCGTCGTGAAGGATGAATTCCTGCCCAGCGACGTGCAGCCCGGAGATCTTGTTGCCGTGCCGGGTACCGGCGCGTACTGCCGGAGCATGGCCAGCAACTACAACCACGTTCCTCGGCCGCCCGTGGTGGCCGTGCGCGACGGCGCGGCCCGCGTCATCGTGCGGCGGGAGACCGAGGACGACCTGCTTGCATTGGATGTTGGATGAGCCCAGTCAAACCGGTCCGCCTCGCCCTGCTCGGTTGCGGCACCGTCGGTACTGAAGTGGTCCGGCTGTTGCACGAGCAGGCCGACGACCTGACCGCCCGGATCGGCGCGCCGCTGGAGCTGGCCGGCATCGCCGTGCGCCGGCCCGGCCGCGAGCGCGGCGACCTGCCGGTCGACCCGGCCCTGTTCACCACGGACGCGCTCGGCCTGATCAAGCGGGACGACGTGGATGTGGTGATCGAGGTGGTGGGCGGCATCGAGCCGGCCCGCACCTGGCTGGTCGAGGCGCTGCGGGCCGGCAAGAGCGTGGTCACCGCGAACAAGGCGCTGCTCGCCGAGGACGGCGGCACGCTGCACGACGCGGCCACCGAGGGCGAGGCCGACCTCTACTACGAGGCCGCGGTGGCCGGCGCGATCCCGCTGCTCCGCCCGCTGCGCGAGTCGCTGCACGGGGACCGGGTCACCGCGGTCACCGGCATCGTGAACGGCACCACCAACTACATCCTCTCCTCGATGTTCGCCACCGGCGCCGGCTTCAACGAGGCGCTCGAGGAGGCCACCGAGCTGGGGTACGCGGAGGCCGACCCGACCGCCGACGTGGAGGGCTTCGACGCCGCCGCGAAGGCCGCGATCCTCGCCTCGCTCGCCTTCCACACCCGGGTCACCGCCGCGGACGTGTTCCGTGAGGGGATGACCGGGGTGACCGCCGGCGACATGGCCAGCGCCAAGGAGATGGGCTGCACGATCAAGCTGCTCTGCATCGCGCAGCGGCGGGAGGACTCCGTCTCCGTGCGGGTGCACCCGGCGATGATCCCGCTGAGCCATCCGCTGGCCGGTGTCGGTGACGCGTTCAACGCGGTGTTCGTCGAGGCCGAGGCGGCCGGGCCGCTGATGTTCTACGGCCGCGGCGCGGGTGGCCGCCCGACCGCCAGCGCGGTGCTCGGCGACATCGTCGCGGCGGCCCGGCACAAGCTCACCGGCACCCGGGCGCCCAGCGAGAGCAACTACGCCGAGCTGACCGTCCGCCCGATCGGCGAGTCGATGACCCGCTACCACATCAGCCTGGACGTGGCCGAGCGGCCGGGCGTGCTGGCCACCGTGGCCGGCGTCTTCGCCCAGCACGAGGTGTCCATCGCCACGGTCCGGCAGTCCGGCCGGGCGGACGACGCCAAACTGGTCATCGTGACCCACAGCGCCCCGGACGCCGCGCTGGCGGCTACCGTCGAGTCGCTGTCGTCGCTGGACATCGTCCGGTCGATCGCGAGCGTGCTGCGGGTCGAGGGAGGAGCCGGCTAGTGCTGGACCACGTGGGTTTCCAGTGCGCCGACCTGGCGGCGAGCGCCGCGTTCTACGACGCGGTGCTGGCCCCGCTGGGTGGCCGGCGGCTGATGGATTTCCAGGTGGCGATCGGCTACGGCGTCGGTGACCACGCCGACTTCTGGATCGGCGGGCTGAACGAGGGTGACGGCTTCCGCGAGTCGCACATCGCGTTCGGCGCCGCCGACCGGGCCGCGGTCGACCGGTTCTTCGAGGCCGCGGTGGCGGCCGGCGCCGAGGTGCTGCACGAGCCGGGGCTGCACCCGGAGTACCACGAGCACTATTACGGCGCGTTTGTCCGCGATCCGGACGGCAACAACGTCGAAGCGGTGTGTCACCGTCCTGAATAATGGACATCCGGTCCCAAAGATCGGATGACTCGGGCACGCTGTGCGCGATTGCCCGGCGTGAGTGAGGGAGTACGGCCATGTGGCGGGGTTTGATCGAGGCGTACCGGGACCGGCTCCCGGTGACCGAGGCCACCCCGGTGGTCACGTTGCACGAGGGCAACACGCCGCTGGTGCCGGCGCCGGTGCTGTCCCAGCGGGTCGGCGCGGACGTCTACCTCAAGGTGGAGGGTGCCAACCCGACCGGTTCGTTCAAGGACCGGGGGATGACCATGGCGGTCTCCAAGGCGGTCGAGGAGGGCGCCAAGGCGATCATCTGCGCGTCCACCGGCAACACCTCGGCGTCCGCCGCGGCCTACGCGGCCCGTGCCGGGATCACCTGCGCGGTGCTGGTGCCGCAGGGCAAGATCGCGCTGGGCAAGCTCGCCCAGGCGCTGGTGCACGGGGCCCGGCTGCTCCAGGTGGACGGCAACTTCGACGACTGCCTGGCGCTCGCCTCGAAACTCTCCCAGGACTACCCGGTCGCCCTGGTCAACTCGGTGAACATCTTCCGCCTGCACGGGCAGAAGACCGCGTCCTTCGAGATCGTCGAGGCGCTCGGCGACGCCCCGGACATCCACTGCCTGCCGGTCGGCAACGCCGGCAACATCTCCGCGTACTGGATGGGCTACCAGGAGGACAAGGCGGCGGGGAACAGCACGAAGCTGCCGAAGATGTACGGCTTCCAGGCCTCCGGCGCCGCCCCGATCGTCACCGGCAAGGTGGTCGAGCAGCCGTCCACCATCGCCACCGCGATCCGGATCGGCAACCCGGCGAGCTGGACCAAGGCGCTCGACGCGCGGGACGCCTCGGGCGGGTTGATCTCGGCGGTCACCGACCGGGACATCCTGAACGCGTACCGGCTGCTGGCCCGGGAGGTCGGCGTCTTCGTCGAGCTGGGCAGCGCGGCCAGCGTGGCGGGTCTGCTGCAGCAGGCCGCAGCCGGCAAGATCCCGGCCGGGTCCCGGGTGGTCTGCACGGTCACCGGGCACGGCCTGAAGGACCCGGAGTGGGCGATCTCCACCGCGCCGTCGCCGACCGTGGTGGCCAACGACGCGCTGATCGCCGCGAAGGCGCTAGACCTGGCCTGAGCCGGTCTCCCGGTCCGGGCCGTCCGCCTGACTCGCGGCGGCCTCGCGGACCAGGATCTCCATGGCGTGTGACACCACCGTCAGTTCCTCGGCTGTGAGCCGGCTGAGGAGCTGACGGTGTTTCGCCATCCCGGCGGTGATGATGCCGTCGATGAGCTCGGTGCCCGCTTTCGTGAGGCCGATCCGGCGGACCCGCCGGTCGTGCACGTCCTCCGTGCGCGTCACCAGGTTCTGCACCACCAGCCGGTCGATCATGCCGCTCAGTGCGGCCGCGCCGACACCCACCAGCCGGGCCAGCTCACCGCCCGCCAACGTGCCGTGCCGGGACAGCAACAAGAGTATTTTCAACTGGGACATCGTCAGGTGTGACGAGAAGAGCGGATCCGACCGGTCGTCCGCGAACAGGTGCTGCAATCTCACCTGCGCACCCATGATCTCCGCGATGAGCTTTTCCTTCTCGCTCAGCGCCCGCTCCTTAGTGACGTGCTGATGGCCGGTGTGGGTCCATCCGATGACGGACTGTACCAACGGGGTTCGTTCGCGACCCCCGGTGCGCCCTGCCTCCCCCTCGGGAGGCCGGGCATCTCGCCCGTCGCGACCAAGCCCCGCGGGACCCCCATCGAAAACCATTTGTTCGCGTCAGGCAAACTATCAATGTCGGACGAAATTATCTCGGGGGAGCGCCCATGTCAGCTCTGACACGGCTCAGCCTTGCCAACCGAGGTCTGGTCGCCCTGATCGCGATAGTGATCAGCGGCTTCGGCCTCTATGCGATCCCGTCCTTGAAACAGCAACTGTTCCCGTCCATCGAGCTGCCCGCCGCGTTCGTCAGCGCGGTGCTGCCCGGCGCCTCACCGGAGACGGTGGAGACGCAGGTCACCAAGCCGATCGAGGACGCGGTCAAGGGCATCGACGGGATCGACACGGTCACCTCGACCTCGCGGGAGAACGTGTCGAGCGTCGTGGTCATGTTCGAGTACGGCACGGACATCGAGTCCGCCGTCAACCAGGTCACCACCTCGATCAACCGGATCCAGTCGCAGCTGCCGGAGAGCGTCGACCCGCAGGTCTTCGCCGGCGGCACCGACGACATCCCGGCGATCGTGCTGGCCGCCTCCGGCGGGAGCGACGAGAGCGACCTGCTCGCCAAGCTCAACGAGACCGTGGTCCCGGAGCTGAACGGCATCACCGGCGTCCGGGACACCCAGGTCACCGGCGCCCGCGCCGAGCAGGTGGTGATCACGCCGGACCTGGCGAAGCTGGGCGCCGCCGGGGTCAGCCCGGCCTCGCTGACCACCGTGCTGCAGGCGAACGGCGTCTCCATCCCGGCCGGCGCGGTCACCGACGGCACCAAGTCGCTGACCGTGCAGGTGGGCACCCCGATCACCACCGTCCAGCAGCTGCAGGACGTCTACCTGACCGGCGCCCGCGGCCCGGTCCGGCTCGGTGACGTCGCCAAGGTGGAGAGCAAGCTGCCGGCCGCCGAGTCGTACACCCGCACCGACGGCGTGGACAGCCTGGGCATCGCGGTCACCGCGCGGCCGGACGGCAACCCGGTGGAGATCTCGCACCAGGTCCGGGCCATGCTCGACGACCTGGAGAAGGACACCGGCGCCACGCTCACGGTGATCACCGACCAGGCGCCGTACGTGGAGCGGTCGATCAAGAGCCTGACCACCGAGGGCCTGCTCGGCCTGGTGATGGCGGTCGTGGTCATCCTGATCTTCCTGCTCAGCGTCCGCTCGACGCTGGTCACCGCGGTCTCCATCCCGCTCTCCGTGCTGATCGCCCTGATCGCGCTCTGGGTCGGCGACTTCACCCTCAACCTGCTCACCCTCGGCGCGCTGACGATCGCGGTGGGCCGGGTGGTGGACGACTCGATCGTGGTCCTGGAGAACATCAAACGACATCTGGAGTACGGCGAGGAGAAGCGGCACGCCATCGTCGCCGCGGTCCGTGAGGTGGCCGGCGCGGTCACCGCCTCGACCCTCACCACGGTCGCCGTCTTCGCCCCGATCGCGCTGGTCGGCGGTCTGGTCGGGCAGATCTTCGCGTCCTTCGCGATCACCGTGACGGTGGCCCTGCTGGCCTCGCTGCTGGTGGCGCTGACCGTGGTGCCGGTGCTGGCGTACTGGTTCCTGCGCCCGCCGAAGGGCGGGGCCGCCGAGGCCGAGGCGATCCGCAAAGCCGCCGAGGAGAAGGAGCAGCGCAGCCCGCTGCAGCGGTCCTACCTGCCGGTGATCCGCTTCGCCACCACGCGGCGCTGGATCACCGTGCTGATCGGCGTGGTGGTGCTGCTCGGCACCTTCGTCCTGTCCACCGCGCTGAAGACCAACTTCCTCGACGAGTCCGGCCAGGACAGCATCAACATCACCCAGGAGATGCCGGTCGGCACCAGCCTGGCGGCCACCGACGAGGCGGCCAAGAAGGTCGAGGCGGTCCTCGCCGACCGGGACGACGTGAAGACCTACCAGGTCACCGTCGGCGGCAACTCGGCGAACCCGTTCGCCGGGGGCGGCGGCGCCGGCACGGCCACCTACCAGGTCGCGCTGGACGAGGACGCGGACGCCGAGGAGGTGTCCGACCAGCTGCGCGACGAGTTCGCCAAGCTGACCGGCGCCGGCGAGATCAAGATCGGTCAGGAGGGCTCCGGGCTGGGCAGCAGCCAGCTCTCCGTCGAGGTCACCGCGGCCGACAACGAGGTGCTCAGCAGCGCGACCGAGCAGGTGCGGGCCGCGATGGCCGGGATCGGCGGGGTCGCCGACGTGGACACCACCCTGGCGGCCAGCGTGCCGCGGCTCGACGTGGTGGTGGACCGCAAGGCCGCCGCGCAGGCCGGGCTCACCGAGGCGCAGATCGGCCAGACCGTGGCCGGCATGTTCCGCTCCGCCCCGGCCGGTCAGATCAGCGTCGACGGCACCAGCCAGGACGTGGTGATCTCGTTCGGCGCGGCGCCGGCCGACCCGGCCGCGCTCAAGAACCTGCCGCTGACCACCGCCAAGGGCGTCGTGCCGCTCAGTCAGGTGGCCGAGGTCAAGCAGGTCAACGGCCCGGAGCAGGTGACCCGGACGGACGGCAACCGGACCGCCACGGTCACCGGCACGGTCACCGGGTCGAACCTGAGCGAGGTCACCCAGGACCTGAACAAGAAGCTGGACGCGCTCACCCTGCCGGCCGGCGCGTCGACCTCGGTCGGCGGCGTCAGCGCCGACCAGGCGGAGGCGTTCCAGCAGCTCGGCCTCGCCGTGCTGGCGGCCATCGCGATCGTCTTCATCATCATGGTGGCGACGTTCCGCAGCATCGTGCAGCCGATCATCCTGCTGGTCTCCATCCCGTTCGCGGCGACCGGCGCGATCGCGCTGCTGCTGGCCACCGGCACCCCGCTCGGCGTGCCGGCGCTGATCGGCGTGCTGATGCTGGTGGGCATCGTGGTCACCAACGCGATCGTGCTGATGGACCTGATCAACCACTACCGGGCGGCCGGCATGGGCGTCCAGGAGGCGGTGATCGAGGGCGGCCGGCACCGGCTGCGGCCGATCCTGATGACCGCGATCGCGACCATCTTCGCGCTCATCCCGATGGCGCTCGGCCTGACCGGCGAGGGCGGCTTCATCTCCCAGCCGCTGGCCATCGTGGTGATCGGTGGTCTGGTCAGCTCGACGCTGCTCACCCTGGTGCTGGTCCCGGCGCTCTACACGATCGTGGAGCGGCGCAAGGAGCGGCGCCGCGAGAAGCGCGAGGCCAAGCGGATCGCCAAGGGCGGCACGCCGGCCGAGCCGGTCACGCCGCCGGCCGCCGCCGAGCCGGTGACCGTGCCGGACGACGCGACGCCGGGCGGGAACGGCGCGCTGCGCGGGTACACCGACCAGTTCGAGGTGCTCAAGATGCCGAAGGGGCCGGCGAAGCCGGAGTAGCGCGTACAGAAATAAGCGAGAAATAAGGAAGACCGGTGCCCGGCGTCTCCCGCCGGGCACCGGCCGTTTCCGTAGGACGTAGATTGCGGTACGTGCCAGCAACGCTCTCGGTCCTTACCCGCAATCGCGACTTCCGCCGTCTGTTCGCCGCTGAGCTGGTGGTCTTCGGGGCCGACTGGTTCGTCATGGTGCCGCTGCTGGTGCTGCTCCCGCAGCTCACCGGGCACGGTTTCTGGGGCGGCCTGGTGCTGGCCGTGGACACCGGGATCAACGCGCTGCTGCTGCCGTACACCGGGACCGTGGCCGACCGCCTGGACCGGCGCAAGATCCTGATCGCGGCGAACCTGGCCGCCTTCCTCGCCGTGCTGCTGCTGTTCGCGGTGCGGTCGGCGGCCACCGCCCCGCTGGCCCTGGTCGCGATCGGCGCGATGGCCGTGGCCAAGGCGTTCTACCAGCCGGCCAGCTCGGCCGCGCTGCCGAACGTGGTGGAGCCGGCCGACCTGCCGGCCGCCAACGCGATCGCCGGCTCGGCCTGGGGCACCATGACCGTGCTCGGCGCCTCGCTCGGCGGCGTGGTGAGCAGCGTGGCCGGGCCGTACGCGAGTTTCACCGTGACCGCCGTCTTCCTGCTGGCGGGCAGCCTCCTGACCGCCCTGGTCCGCCGCCCGCTGCAGGCGGAGAAGCCGGTGGCCGGCCGGCCACCGGCCTCGCTGCGCGCCCTGCTCGAGGCGCTGCGCTACATCGGCGCCCGGCCCCGGCTCGGCGCCCTGGTCACCGTCAAGTCGGCGGTCGGCCTGGGCAACGGGGTGCTGACCGTGTTCCCGCTGATCGCCGCCGCGCACGGGGCCGGCCCGCTGGGCGCCGGGCTGCTCTTCGCGGTGCGCGGCCTGGGCGCGCTGGTCGGCCCGCTGGTGATGCGGCCGATGCTGGCCCGCCCGGCCTGGCTGTTCACCGGCCTGGCGCTGTCGATGAGCCTGTACGGCCTCGGCTATCTCGGTGTCGCCTGGACCCCGTGGTTCCCGGTGGTGCTGCTGCTGGTCTTCGTCGCGCACTTCGCCGGCGGCACCAACTGGGTGCTCTCCAACTTCGCCCTGCAGGCCGAGGTGCCGGACGAGCTGCGCGGCCGGGTCTTCGCCACCGACATGATGCTGGCGACGCTGGCCATCGCGGTCAGCCAGCTGGGCGCGAGCGCGGTGGTCGACCACGTCGACCAGTCCGTGGTGCTGGCCGGGTGCGGCCTGATCACGGTGGTCTACGCGCTCGGCTGGTGGCTGGCCACCCGGCGGCTGGCCCGCCGGGCGGCGGCCGGGAATGAGATTCCCGGGGCGCGGCAGTCACCCTGAGATGATCAAGCCCTAGCATGTGGCGATGGGCCTGACCTTCGTCACCGATCCGGTTTCCGTCAGCACCCCGGCGACCAGCGCCAACCTGGGTCCGGGGTTCGACGCGCTGGGCCTCGCGCTCACCCGGTACGACGACTTGACCGCCCGGGTCACCGACTCCGGTTTCACCGTCGAGATCAGCGGCCAGGGCGCCGGTGAGCTGCCGACCGACGAGACGCACCTGGTCGTGCGGGCCATGCTGGCCACCTTCGACGAGTTCGGCGAGCGGCCGCCCGGCCTGGCCGTCAGCTGTGTCAACCGGATCCCGCAGGCGCGCGGCATGGGCAGCTCGTCGGCGGCCATCGTGGGCGGCGTGCAACTGGCCCGCGGGCTGGTCGCCGGCGGTCTGGAGCTGATCGACGACGCGGCCGCGCTGCGCATCGCCGCGCGGATCGAGGGCCACCCGGACAACGTGGCCCCGTGCCTGCTCGGCGGGTTCACCGTGGCCTGGACCGAGGCCGGCGGCGCGCGGGCGGTCCGGCTGACGCCGGCCGAGGGAGTCCGCCCGACGGTTTTCATCCCGTCCGAGCGGGGGTATACGGCGACCGCGCGGGCCGCGTTGCCGTCCGAGGTGCCGCACCGGGACGCGTCGTTCAACGCGGGCCGGTCCGCGCTGCTCACCCACGCCTTGACGGGCGACCCGTCGCTGCTGTTCCCGGCCACCGAGGACCGGCTGCACCAGGGGTACCGGGCCGCCGGGATGCCGGGCACGGCGTCGCTGGTGGCCGCGCTGCGGTCGGCGGGCGTCGCCGCGGTGGTCAGTGGCGCCGGCCCGACCGTGCTGGCATTGACCGAGGTCCCGGGCGATTTCCACCCGGGCGCGCACTGGCACAGCGAGGTGCTGGGCGTGGACGGCGCCGGTGCTGTTGTGAAAGGGGGTATGGTGGAACACGCCGAGCGGGGTCCTGTTGCCGCAGGTCGCAAGAGTTGATTACGCTCTAGACCTAGCACAGCCGCGAAGCAAGCGATCTCTGCGGTTCGGCGCACCCCCGAGATTTCTGGGCCGTCCAGGTCTGTCTCAGCTCTCACCAAGGCTTACGCCGCTCAGCAGTCATAGATCGCTGCACTCGCCGAGACCTACCCGTCAAGGTATGACGGGCAGGGATACCGTCGAGCTGCCGTGCTGCACGAACTCCCGCGCCGCTGCTGCGAAGCGGGTTCCGAGGGCACCCGGCCCAGGCTGCAGTTCCGGGTGGACTCGGGTTTTTCCGACGGAAGGAATCCATTGAGCGACACCACCGACGTGACGTCGGGTGTTTCTGACGTCGCTGACGGCGCCGGCACCACCGCGACCGCCACGAAGCGCCGCCGAGGCGGCACCGGGCTGTCCGCGATGCTGCTGCCCGAGTTGCAGAGCCTCGCCGCCTCCCTGGGCATCTCCGGCACCGCCCGGATGCGCAAGGGCGAGCTGATCACCGCGATCACCGAGCGGCAGAGCGGCGGGTCCGCCGCCGCGGCCGAGCCGGCTCCCCGGCCGCGGACCGAGGCCGCTCCGGCCGCCGCCCCCGCGCAGCCGGCCCCGGCCGAGAAGCCGCAGACCGCAGCCGCCCCGGCCGAGACCACCCCGGTCGCCGCTCCGGCCGCCGAGGCCGCCCCGGCGACGGAGCGCCCGTCCCGGCGCACCCGTGACCGGGCCGCCCGTGAGACGGCACCCCGCGAGACCGCTCCGGCTGCCGCGCCGGCCGTCGAGACCGCGCCGGCTCCGGCCGCCGTGGCGACCGAGGCCGCGCCGGCCGACACCACCGAGCGCACCGAGCGGGGCGACCGCCCCGAGCGTGGCGAGCGGAGCCGCGATCGGCAGCGCAACCAGCGCGACGGCGAGCGGGGCGAGCGCGGGGAGCGCTCCGAGCGTGCCGAGCGCACCGAGCGGGGCGAGCGCACCGAGCGGGGCGAGCGCACCGAGCGGGGCGAGCGCAACGAGCGCTCCGACCGGGGTGAGCGTTCCGAGCGGGGCGAGCGCGCCGAGCGCGGCGAGCGGAACAACGACCGCACGAACGACCGCAACGACCGCAACGACCGGTCCGGCGGGGACCGTGGTCCGCGCGCCGACCAGGGTCACGACGACGACGACAACGACGGCGAGGGCGGCCGCCGGAGCCGGCGCAGCCGCTTCCGGGACCGCCGCCGCGGCCGCGACCGGGACGACAACCAGCGGGACGACAACCGTCGCGACGGTGGCCGCGAGCCGCACGTCGCCGACGACGAGGTGCTCGTCCCGGTGGCCGGCATCCTGGACGTGCTGGACAACTACGCGTTCGTCCGGACCACCGGTTACCTCTCCGGGCCGAACGACGTCTACGTGTCGATGTCGCAGGTGAAGAAGTACGGCCTGCGCCGCGGCGACGCGGTGACCGGCGCGGTGCGCTCCGCCCCGCGCGACGGCGAGCAGCGGCGGGACAAGTACAACCCGCTGGTCCGCCTGGACACCATCAACGGGATGGAGCCCGAGGAGGCCCGCCGGCGTCCCGAGTTCTACAAGCTCACCCCGCTCTACCCGCAGGAGCGCCTGCGGCTGGAGACCGAGCCGCACATCCTCACCACCCGGGTCATCGACCTGGTCATGCCGATCGGCAAGGGCCAGCGCGCGCTGATCGTCTCGCCGCCGAAGGCCGGTAAGACGATGGTGCTGCAGGCCCTGGCGAACGCCATCACCCGGAACAACCCGGAGTGCCACCTGATGGTGGTGCTGGTGGACGAGCGTCCGGAAGAGGTCACCGACATGCAGCGGTCGGTGAAGGGCGAGGTCGTCGCGGCCACGTTCGACCGTCCGCCGCAGGACCACACCACGGTCGCCGAGCTCGCCATCGAGCGGGCCAAGCGGCTGGTCGAGCTGGGCCACGACGTGGTCGTGCTGCTCGACTCGGTGACCCGGCTCGGCCGGTCGTACAACCTGGCCGCGCCGGCCTCCGGCCGGATCATGTCGGGTGGTATCGACTCGACCGCGCTCTACCCGCCCAAGCGCTTCCTCGGCGCCGCGCGCAACATCGAGAACGGTGGCTCGCTCACCATCCTGGCGACCGCGCTGGTCGAGACCGGGTCGATGATGGACACGGTGATCTTCGAGGAGTTCAAGGGCACCGGCAACGCCGAGCTCAAGCTGGACCGGAAGATCGCGGACAAGCGCGTCTTCCCGGCCGTGGACGTCTCCGCCTCCGGCACCCGTAAGGAAGAGATCCTGATGGGCAAGGAGGAGCTGGCGATCATCCACAAGCTCCGCAAGGTGCTCAGCTCGCTGGAGTCCGGCGCGGCTCTGGACCTCCTGCTGGACCGGCTCAAGCAGACCCGGACCAACATCGAGTTCCTGATGCAGATCGCCAAGTCGACACCAGGCGAGTAAACGCGTAAAAGCCGCGAGGCCCACCCGATCGGGTGGGCCTCGCGGCTTTTGTCGCACTCGTTGTCTGATTCGGCCCATACGGGGTCGTGCGAACCTCCGGTATCCCCATCCTCGATTCACCGGAGGCGCTCGATGATCGTGCCCGGCTACCGGGACCAACCGGCCGAGCCCTGGGATCGGGACGCCCCCGTCGACCCCGCCGAGGCGGAGGACTTCCTGCGCCGCTGCTACACCGAGAACCCCCGGCTCGGCCCGGTCGAGGCACGCCTGGCCATCGTCCGCGCGCAGATCGCCGCCACCGGCACCTACGTGCACACCCCGGACGAGCTGACCCACGGCGCCCGGATGGCCTGGCGCAACGCCAGCCGGTGCATCGGCCGGCTGTACTGGCGCAGCCTGCTGGTGCTGGACCGGCGCCGGGCCCGGACCGCCGACGAGATCTACTCGCTGCTGGTGCAGCACCTGCAGACCGCCGGGGACACCCAGATCCGGCCGGTGATCAGCGTCTTCGCGCCGGCCCAGCCGGGCCAGCCGTACGCCCGGGTGTGGAACGAGCAGCTGATCCGGTACGCCGGCTACCGCACCGAGGACGGCGAGTCGGTCGGCGACCCCCGGCTGCGCGAGTTCACCACCGCGGTCCGCGCCTTCGGCTGGCAGGGCAAGGGCGAGGCGTTCGACGTGCTGCCCCTGGTGATCGAGACCCCGGCGGACGGGATCCGGCTCTACGAGCTGCCCGAGCGGGCCATCCGCGAGGTGCCGATCAGCCACCCCGAGCACGGCTGGTTCACCGAGCTGGGGCTGCGCTGGCACGCCGTCCCGGCGATCGCCAACATGCGGCTGACCATCGGCGGCGTGCACTACCCGCTGGCCCCGTTCAACGGCTGGTACATGGGCACCGAGATCGGCGCCCGGAACCTGGCCGACGCCGACCGCTACGACCTGCTGCCGGTGGTCGCCGCCCGGCTCGGCCTGGACACCAGCCGGGAGTCCACGCTGTGGCGCGACCGCGCCCTGCTCGAACTCAACCGCGCCGTGCTGCACAGCTTCGAACAGGCCGGGGTGCGGATGAGCGACCACCACACCGAGGCGCAGCGCTTCCTCAAGCATCTGAGCAACGAGGAGAAGGCCGGACGCCCGGTGCCGGCCGACTGGACCTGGATCGTGCCGCCGATGTCCGGCGGGGTCACTCCGGTCTTCCACCGCTACTACCAGGAGCTCGACCTGCGGCCGAACTTCTATCTGGACGAGGAGGCGGCCGCGCTGGCCCGGGAGGGTATGCGGAGATGCCCGCATCATCAGTAGTTTGTCCGGATGGGGTTGGACTATGCGTACGAAATCCACCTTCCGGCTGACCGGGTGCGACACGCCTTGGAAGCCGTCGTGGAACTCGCGCCACCGGGTGAGAAGGCGAGCACACCGATCGTCCTGCCCGGCGGTGCCCGGCTGACCGTGCCGTTCACCTCGAATTTCCGGGGCGATCCGGTGGACTGCTCGGACGGTGGCAATCTGGATCTGGACACCTCGCTGATGTTCGAGGTCGGCGACGACGAGATCCGCGACTTCCTCGACGGGCCGGGCGGTGACCGGGCCGCGATCGGTTTCATCTACCTGACCGTCTCCTTCGAGAGCGGCCGCCGGCCGGGGTTCGCCGAGCTCGACTTCACCGCCGCGACGACCGGGATGAGCCTGCTGTTCGAGCGGTCGGCCAGTGTCCGGCGGCTGTTCACCGGGCTGGCCGAGCAGGTCGGCGCGGTGTGCTGCCTGCTCGACAAGGAGCAGCACGGCTATCAGATCTGCTGGACCGACGGGACAGACCCGGCCGATTTCCTGCCGGAGGAGGGGCCCGGCGGGGCCGGCCGGACCTAGGCGAACTCGTTGACCGCGAAGTCGTCGCGGTGGCGCCAGGCGGCCTCGGTGCGGACGTGGTCGGCGCGGACCCACTTCAGCAGCTTCATCGGGAACTCGGCGGCCGGGATGCGCCCGGCCGCGCGGACCACGAAGCCCTCCGAGCGGTCCGCGGAGCGCTGCGCCGCCCAGGCCGCCCGGGCCTCGGAGAGACTGCCGCCGCGGTAGAGCACCGGGACCATCGGCAGCTCCAGCCGGCGCGCCCAGTCCACGGTGTCGTCCCAGCCCAGCAGGGTGTCGGTCTCGTCCCAGATGCCGAAGACCAGGAACACCCCGGGCAGGTCGGTGTAGGCGACGCTGCGGCGGGCCCACATGGACTCGCCGCAGACCCGCCAGCCGTCCGGGATCTTCCAGGACGTCATCGCCCACAGCGCCTTGGCCGGCCGGTCCCACGGGTGGGTGCCGGAGTCGACCGAGCGCGCGTGCATCGCGTCCCGGGTGAAGGTGAGGTTCCCGCCGTCCATCTTCTCGGTCACCACGAGCTCGCCGTCCAGCCAGGACAGATCCGGCTGGATCCGGTCGTCGGCCGACGCGCCCGGAGAGTCCGGCAGATGGAACGTCCGCGGATACTTCACCACGATCAGAAGTCACCTTCCGCCACCTGGAACACGGTCAGGCCGAGCGCACGCCACATGCGTACCACCTGCTGGCGGTCGTCGAACACCCCGACCACCCGCCAGCGGTCCCGGATCTGGGCATCGAAGATCTCGCGCTTGACCACCGAGTCCTTGCGGCTGTCACCCTCCGGGCGCATGAACAGGGCTTCGTACGGCACGCCGACGAACAGCTCCAGCCACGCCTCGGTCTCCGCCCGGCACACCGCGTCCCGGCCGGAGCAGAAGACGATCGCGTGCCCGGCGGCGTGCATCGCCCGCACCGCCGTGATCACCGCCGGGTTCGGGACGTCCTCGCCGACCCGGGACCAGTCGTACGGACTGCGCCCGGCCATCAGCGCGACCGTCCCGTCGATGTCCACCAGGACCACCGGCGGCAGCTCCGGATCCGGCTCGTAGACCACGCCCGGGCCACCCGGGTCGACGAACGGCACCGGCAGCGGCAGGTTCTTCCCGGCCAGGTAGCGCTCGTGCATCCGGCGGATCGGGTCCTCGCCGACCCGGTCGTCGGCCGGCCGGTCGGCGTCCCGCCGGAGGCACTCCTCCAGCGGGACGTCGGTGAAGTCGTGCACCTCGAACGACGCGCCGAACCGGGCGGCCATCTCGGCCCACTCCCGGACCGTCTTGGCCCGCAGGTTGGTGTCGTCCACGATGACGCTGGCCCGGGCCCGCAGCAGCGCCTCGACCGCGGCCCGCTGGGCGTGCGTCACCTGCGCCTCCGCCCACTGGGTGAAGAGGCGCTCGCCGTGCAGCATCCGGCGCAGGTCGTCCCGGTTGACCCGGACCACGCCCGGCTGCAGCTTGCGGGCGAACGTGGTCTTCCCGGACGCGGGCAGGCCGCGCGTGATCAGCAGTCGTGTCATTCCTCGGCTCCTCCGGCGGGCGGCTGGTCGGCCGACGGCCGGACCCGCTGCCACAGGCCAGGACGGTAGTCGTGACCGTCCAGGCGCTGGAACAACTCACCCCGGTGCGGGCTGCGCACCGCGGCGAGCGCGAACTCCTTGCGGCTCCACCCCTCCGGCAGGCCGGCGACGATCTCCGCGTAGGCCGCCTCGACCGCGGCGGCGCGCGCCTCGACCTCGGCGGTCAGCCGGGCGGCGACACCCCGGGCCCAGATGTGGAACTCGTCCGGCAGCGGCTCCAGGAGCGCGTCCAGGTCGCCGCCGGTGGCCAGGATCTCCCACACCGACCGCGGGGTGAGCCCGGTCACCAGGCGGTGCAGCCGGACGTAGTCCGCGTACTTGATCTTCACTCGCTGGTCGGCGTCGGTGAAGTGGACGACCAGGCCCTCCCGCCCGTCGCGCGGCGGTGCGGCGAGCGCTTCGGCCAGCGTCGCGTAGCCGAACGTCTCGACCACCGGGCCCGGCCAGTCCGGCACCGCGTCCGGCCCGTGCGACCGCCCGGTGGCGATCTCCACGGCGCCGAGCAGCACCAGGTCGTCGAGGCCCTGGTAGTCCACGACGATCCGGTTGCCCGGGTAGATGATCTCCACGAGCACGGTCAGGCCCTCCGGCGGCACGAAGGACGCGTACCGCGTACGCAAGATGCCGGTCGCGTGGATCGCCTGGTCGGAGGCGAAGGAACCCCTGGTGGCGACGGCGTAGCCGGAGCCGTCGTGGTAGACGATGCCGAGGCTGCCGTCCGCCTTGTCGGTCACCGTCACCTTCGCCGCCGGGTCCAGGGCCGGCGCCTGCGCCTCGGTGTGGTTGAAGAATTTGGCGTACGGCCGCGCGACGATCCGGCCCGAGGCGTCCACGATCAGGCCCCGGCAGGCGAGCGTGACCGGGCTCCACGCGCCGGAGTACTGGCAGGCCTCGGTGTAGTTGTAGATCGTGAACGGGAGGCCGGGGTGACGCTGCGTCCGGATCAGTCCGTTCTGAACCGCTTCGAGGAGCGTGTCCGGATCGAAGACGTCGTGCAGCAGCGTCATGGGAGGTGCCTCTCGAGCGCGGGAATTACCGGAGGGGCGCTCACGTTATCCAGGGCGAAACCAGTTGCACCTCCTGATTTCCGGCAGCTACCGGGGATCTGGCAGACTGGTACATCGGCCAGTAAGGGTTCCGGTTCCCGTCCTCATTCATCACAGGACGACCCGGCGGCCCGACATCGTGAGAGGGACCGAGAAGACATGAAGAGCGGCATCCACCCGGAGTACACGACCACCGAGGTCATCTGCTCCTGCGGCAGCACCTTCACCACCCGCAGCACCGCCAAGGGCGGCGAGATCCGCGTCGAGACCTGCAGCGCCTGCCACCCGTTCTACACCGGCAAGCAGCGCGTCCTCGACACCGCGGGCCGGGTGGCGAAGTTCCAGGCGAAGTACGCCAAGGTCAACGCCGCGAAGAAGAAGTAACTGCTTCCACGGCGCCCGTCCCGGATCCCGGGGCGGGCGCCGTTCGCATGTGCGTGCCTTTTCCGGTCCGTCGTAGGGGAGTCCGATGAGCAACGACCGCCTGAACATGCTTCTCGCCGAGTACGCGGACCTGGAGAAGCGGATGGAGGACCCGTCGATCCACGCCGACCAGGCGCTGGTCCGCCGGGTCGGCCGGCGGTTCGCCGAGCTGGCGCCGATCTACTCGGCGCACGCCGAGCTGGAGGCCGCACGCGAGGACCTGGCCGCGGCCAAGGAGCTGGCCGCCGAGGACCCGGCGTTCGCCGCGGAGGCCGAGGCGGTCGCCGCCACCCTCCCGGCGCTGGAGGAGAAGCTCGGCGAGATGCTGATGCCGCGCGACCCGAGCGACGCCAAGGACGTCATCATCGAGATCAAGGCGGGTGAGGGCGGCCAGGAGTCCGCGCTGTTCGCCGGCGACCTGCTGCGCATGTACACCCGGTACGCGGAGCGCCGCGGCTGGGTGCTCGAGGTGATCGACTCGCAGGAGTCGGACCTCGGCGGGGTCAAGGACATCTCGGTCGCGGTGAAGAGCAAGGGCACGCCGGAGGGCGGGCACGGCGTCTGGTCCCGGATGAAGTGGGAGGGCGGCGTGCACCGGGTGCAGCGCGTCCCGGTCACCGAGTCGCAGGGCCGGATCCACACCTCGGCGGCCGGCGTGCTGGTGCTGCCCGAGGCCGAGGACGTCGACGTCCAGATCGAGCCGGGTGACCTGCGGATCGACGTCTACCGGTCGTCCGGGCCGGGTGGCCAGTCGGTCAACACCACCGACTCCGCGGTGCGGATCACCCACCTGCCCACCGGCACCGTGGTGAGCTGCCAGAACGAGAAGAGCCAGCTGCAGAACAAGGAGTCGGCGATGCGCATCCTGCGCTCCCGGCTGCTGGCGCAGGCCCAGGAGGCGGCGGACGCGGCGGCCGGCGACGCGCGCAAGGCGCAGGTGCGGACGGTGGACCGCTCGGAGCGGGTGCGGACCTACAACTTCCCGCAGAACCGGATCACCGACCACCGGATCGGCTACACCGCCTACAACCTGGACCTGGTGCTCGGCGGCGAGCTGGACGGGGTGCTGGACGCGCTGGCCGCGGCGGACCGGGAGGCCCGGCTGGCCGGCGACACCGAGATCAGCCGACGGCCGTGACGCTGAGGTCGTCGCCGCCGGCCATGCAGACCAGGTAGCGCGCGACCGGCTGACAGTTGCCCTCCAGGGCGTCGATCGAGCCGAGCACCTCGGTCCGGCCGGTGGCCGGGTCCAGGCGCAGGACCGCCTTGCGCAGATCCGGATATCCGTACGCGCGGAGCACCAGCAGCGTGCCGTCGGGCCGGGGCGGAAAGAGCACGGTGCCGTCGATCCACGGGTTCCCCGCGATGCCGGCGGTCGCGTCCACCACCCGGGAGCTGTCCGCCCCGCCGGAGTTGATCAGCAGGCGGCCGGCGCCGATCGGCAGCGCGCCGGTCTGCCGGGCGGTCCAGAGGTCCGCGCCGGACCGCACGTCGACCGCGTGCAGCGTCTCCCGGTCGCCCAGGCAGAGCACCGGGCCGCAGAACAGCGCGTTGACGTCCGGACCCAGCCCGGAGCGGTGCCACAGCTCGGTCAACGTGTCGGTCCGGTACATGGTCACGGTCGACTCGGCGCCGTACCGGATGTCGGCGAAGCGGCCGTCGGCGATCATCGGCAGCCACGGCTCGCCGGTGACCGGGGCGGCCTGACGGCTCGCGAGCGGCCGGCCGTCCGCGTAGCGGTAACTGGTGAGCAGCCCGGCCGCGGTGACGGTGACCACCTGCTCGGGCGTCGCCGGCTGGTCCGGGGCCACCACGGTCACCGCCGGGTCGATCACGCGGTCCCAGACCGGGGCGCCGTCCACGGCCCGGACCAGGTGCAGCCCGGTGATCCGGGCCCGGTCGTCCCAGTCGGCGAAGAGCGCGGTGGTCGCGTCACCGGCCATCATCTGACCGGCGTGCCGCCACTGGACCGCCCCGGTGCGGCTGTCCAGCACCACGGTGTCGGTGGCGTACTGGGCGGCGGCGTTGTTCTCCTCGACGACGCGCATGTGCTCGGTGACGTAGAGCCGGTGGGCCGGCTCCCGGGTGATCATCCAGGTCGGCTCCGGCCCGATCCGGGTGGTCCACCGGACCCGGCCGTCGGCCAGGTCGTACGCGCTCAGCGCCGCCCCGTCCGGCCCGGTCCGGAACAGCACCGCCTGGCCGTCGGCGAACTCCGGGTAGCCGCCCTCGGGCACCGGCATCGACCACAGCTCGTGGACCAGGGGCGGGCCGGGGCGGGCGGAGCCGGTCAGGCCGATCGCGCAGAGCACGGCGAGGACAGCGGCCGCGGCCCGGGACAGGTCCCGGCGCCGGAGCTGGGCCGGCCGGGCGGCGTCGGCCGGCTCGGGAAGGGCCGGCTCGCTGACGTCGCCCAAGTCGATCGTCGTCATGGTGTCGCCGATCCTAGGCTTCCCGGTCACCCGACCGCGGTGACCACGATCCGGCCGGGTCGCCGGCAGGCCAGGAAGCGGCCGGTGACCGAGCAGTAGACGCCCTCGATCGACTCGACCGTGCCGACCGGGGTGGACCGGCCGGCGACCAGGTCCATCCGGCTGAGCACGGTCCGGACCGGGCTGCCGGTGGTGTTCCCGATCAGCAGGTCGCCGTCCGGCCAGCCGGGGCCGAGGCCGGCGATCACCCGGCCGGTGGCCGCGTCGACCAGGGTCTGCGCCGGCTGGTCGGTGTCGGTGCCGGCGGCGAGCAACCGGTCCGGTCCGGCCCGGTTGACGAAGCCCTGACCGGCCAGCACCCAGCGGGTGGTCCCGGTGGCCGGTTCCAGGCCGGCGACGTCGGCGCCCCGGGACAGGCAGAGCACCGGTCCGCAGTCGCTGATCAGCGAGGAGCGCAGCGTCCGCAGGCTCCAGTCCGGGCGCAGGTCGGTCAGCCGGTACGCGGTGACCGTGGCGCCGAGCGGGTCGGTCCGGGTGACCACGTACCGCCCGTCGTGGATCAGCGCCTGGGCGCCCAGGTCCCGATCGGTGTTCCAGGCCACCCGCCCGCGGGCCAGCGGGGTGCCGTCGGCGTACCGGTAGACGGCGGCCTCGCCGGCCTCGGTGACGGTGACGATCCGGGACCCGTCGAGTTCTAGCCGGATCACCCGCCGCACCGGCCGGGTCCAGCGGATCTCCCCGGTACGCGCCCCGGCCAGCCGCAGCGCGGTGATCTCGCCGAGGTCGTCCCGGTCGGCGAGCAGCACGGCCTCCGGGGTGGTGTGCTGCACCTCGCCGGTGGTCCGCCAGCGCACCTCGCCGGTGGCCGCGTCCACCACGGTCGCCCGGCTCGGGTAGAACGCCTCCGGGCGGTCGCCGATCGACCCGCGGGGCGTGTCGGCGAGCTGGACCATCCCGTCGCCGGCGAGGAAGGTGAGCAGCCCGCCGCCGCTGACCCAGGGCAGGTCCCGGGTCCACCGGGTGGCGCCGGTGGCCAGCTCGTACGCGGACAGCACGGTCCGCCCGTCGGTGGCCCGGGCCACGTAGACGGTGTCCTCGGTGGTGGCCAGGCCGTCGCCCTGCTCGGCCGGGACGCTCCACACCTCGTGCACCAGCGGCGGGTCCGGGGTGGCCGCCGCGCCCAGGGTGACCGCGCAGAGCAGGGCGACCAGCGCGGCAGCCGGGCGGCGGGGCAGCCGGCGGGCCGGTGGCGGGGCGGGCGGCTCGTCCGGGTGGACGCTCAGGTCACCGAGGTCGATCACCGTCATCCGGGCACCGCCAGCGCGAACATCCGGTCGTTGTCCTGGCAGAGGAGCACCGAGCCGGCGGTGGTGCAGGAATGCGGGTCGGCGATCGGCGGCAGCAGGCCGAGCAGCCGCCAGGCGCCGGTGGCCAGGTCGAGGCGGATCGCCGCGGTCCGCCGGTCCGGTGACCGGGTGGCGTGCAGCAGCAGCACCGATCCGGGCTCGGCGAGGTACGCCCGGGCGATCGTGCCGGGCACCCGGCTGGCCAGCACCCGGCCGGTCGTCGCGTCGGCCAGCGTGCGGGTCAGGCCGTCCGGGTCGGTCAGCAGCACCCGGCCGGTGGTGGCCAGGTCGATCCCGTTCGCCTCCGGGTGCTGCCACACCTCCCGGCCGGTGGCCGGGTCGATCGCGACCGCCCCGCCCGCGCCGATCCGGCAGATCAGCGTGGCGCACGGGACGACCTGGGCGACCGTGGCGCCGCCGAAGTCGCCCAGGTCGCGGAAGTCGCCGAGGTCGAAGAACCGGAACTCGGCGCCGCTGCTGGTCTGCAGGCGGCCGTCGTAGGCGAACACGATGTCGAGGGCCCGGATCGGCAGCCGGCCGGAGCTGTCCAGCGTGCCGTCCGCCCAGCGGTAGAGGTCGATCCGGCCGTCGACCGCCGCGACGATCCGCCCCGGCGTCCCGTCCGTGCGGTACTCCACCTGCACGTCGTCGGCCGGCGCGACGGCGCGGCTCCAGACCGGGACGCCGTCGGTGAGCCGGACCTGGCTGAGCCGGACCGCCCGGCCGTCCGCGTCGTACCCGGCGAGCAGCGCGACACCCCGGTCCTGGGCCAGCGCGGTGCCGGGCCGCTGCCAGAGAGTGCGGCCGTCGGCGGTGCCGCGGGCGGTGACGACGCCGTCGGACCGGCCGGCCTGCCGCTCGGCGATCAGCAGCAGCACCGGTCCGGCCGCGAGGAACCGGTCGAAGACCGCGTCGCTGGTGCTCCACCGCCGGGCGCCGGTGGCCAGGTCGTAGAGGACCAGGTCGGACTGCTCGCCGGTGCGCTGCTGGTAGACGGTGTCCCCGTCCAGGCTGACCAGGTCGTCCAGGCCGGACGGCGCGGACCAGAGCAGGTCGCCGCCGGCCGGCGGGCGGGGCCGGGCCGAGCCGGTCACCGCGAAGAGGGTGAGCAGGGCGAGCACGGCGCAGAGCAGAGGGCGCGGCCGCCACTCCTCCCGGACCGGTGGCTCCGGCTCCGGCTCGCCGAGCTCGATCACGGCCATCTCAGGTGGGTTTCCGACTCGCCGCGGCGGCGGCCAGGGCGGCGCTCAGCCCGCGGCCGTTGGCGCCCACCTCGGACCAGCCGGCGGCCAGCCCGATCGGGGTGCCGGGGACCAGCACCTGCCAGTTCTCGGTGGCCGCGGCGGCGCTGATCCGGCGGGCTACCTCGGCCGCGTGGTGCGGGCCGGCGCCCGGCAGCACCAGCACGAACTCGTCACCGGCGAACCGGGCCACGAAGTCGCCCCGGCGCATCACCCGGGCCAGCACCCCGGCGATCCGCTGCAGCACCAGGTCGCCGCAGTGCCGGCCGTGCCGCAGGTTGACCGTGGTGAAGCCGACGATGTCGCAGACCCCGACGGCGGCGCGTTCGCCGCGGACCAGCAGGCCGTCCACATAGTGCTCCAGCGCGCGGCGGTTGGGCAGGCCGGTGAGCGGGTCGGTGAGCGTCTCGTCGCCGTAGCGGTGCGGGTCGCGGTGGGTCTCCTGGGCGTCCAGCCGGGCCGCGACCCCGTCCAGGTAGCCGTCCCGGAGCTGGTCGATGCGCTGGGCGGCGAGGCGGAACGCGTACCGGTCGGCGGCGTGCGCGGCGGCGTGGTCGCCGGCGCTGGCGTGGCAGATGCTGCGCAACCGGGCCGGCTCGGGGGCGCCGAGCACCTCGGCGGAGACCGGGATCGCCTCCAGCATGGTCAGTGCCCGCTCCGGCTTGCCGGCCGCGATGGTCAGGCAGACCGCGCCGAGATGGTGCAGGTCGCGGGTCCGCGCGCTGTCCCCGCCGCCGGTCAGCCAGGTGGTCGCGCCGGCCTCGGTCGGCTCGCCCAGGGCGGCCCGGCGGGCCAGCGCGTAGCCGTAGACCGCGCGGCTGCCCGGGCGCAACTGGTCGGTCGCCAGGTAGCGGGACAGCTCGGCGTCGATGTCGCGGAGCACCCGCAGGCAGCCGTCGGTGTCGCCCTGGTGGTCGAGGGCGACCGCGTTGCGCAGCCGGATGCCGGGGGCGGCGAACACCTCCGGGGCCAGCCCGGCGCTCGCGCCCACCTCGCGGGCCTGCTCGATCGAGGTCAGCGCCTGGCCGTGGAAGCCCAGATAGGAGTACGCCATGGCCAGGTCGTGCCAGCCCCAGGCGGTCTCCGCGTCCCGGTCCGGCACCGCGGCCAGCGCGCGGGACGCCTGGACCAGGTGGGTCACCCCACGGTCCAGATTGCTCTGCAGGTGGGCGCCGAGGGCGGCGAAGGCGTGCAGCTGGCCGCGCAGGTAGGGGTCGGGCACCTCGCGGACCGCCTCGGTGGCGGCCGCCATCGCGGTGGCCAGCTCGGCCACCCGGCCCAGGTTGATCAGCGCGCCGAAGCGCTGGACCAGCGCGTACGCCCGGGTGAGGGGATCGGTGCTGCCGGCCAGCACGGCGTCCAGGATCGGCAGGGCCCGGGCCGAGCGGCCGTCCTGCTGCAGTCGCCCGGCCCGGCGCAGGTCGTCGACATGTTCCGCGAGCTGGTCCAACCAACCCACCAGGCGCCTCCCACGGCCTTCGGCGCGATCGCTGGGTGACCCGGCCGATCCCCGGCGTGCGCGACGTCTCATGATTATGCCGTGATGCCGCGTGACGAACACCCCCGCCGGACCCGTCTGGCACCCGAGCTGGCATCGGCGGCCGCCGAACTCTCGGCCGCCGGGGTGTCCTCGCCGCGCGTCGACGCCGAACTGCTCGCCGCGCACGTGCTGGACGTGCCGCGGGGCCGGCTGCTGCTGATCGACGGGATCCGCGACGACGAGCTGGCCCGGTTCCGCGAGCTGGTCGCCCGGCGCGCCGAGCGGATCCCGTTGCAGCACCTGCTCGGCACGGCCGCGTTCCGCCACCTGGAGCTGGCGGTCGGCGACGGCGTCTTCGTGCCGCGGCCGGAGACCGAGCTGCTGGCCGGCTGGGGCATCGAGCGCACCGCGCCCGGCGCCATCGTGGTCGACCTGTGCAGCGGCAGCGGGGCGATCGCGCTGGCGGTCGCCGACGAGTCGGCGGCCGGCCGGGTGATCGCGGTGGAACGCTCGCCGGCCGCGCTGCCCTGGCTGCGGCGGAACGCGGCCGAGCTCGGCAAGGTCGAGGTCGTCGAGGCGGACGTGACCGATCCGGATCTGCTGTCCGAGTTGCACGGTCAGGTCGACGTGCTGCTCTGCAACCCGCCCTACGTCCCGGAGGGCACCCCGGTGCCACCCGAGGTGTCCGATCACGACCCGGCCGAGGCGGTCTTCGGCGGCGCCGACGGCCTGTCCGTGATCCGGCCGGTGGTGAACCTGGCCGCGGCCCTGCTCAAGCCGGGTGGATGGGTCGGGATCGAGCACGACGACGTGCACGGCGCCGCGGTGCCCGCGCTGCTGCGCGCCGACGGCCGGTTCACCGAGGTGACCGCCCACGACGACCTCACCGGCCGCCCGCGATACGCGACCGCCCGTCGCGGCTGACGGCATGGCAGACTGCACGTCGTGATGCTCTACGACTGCACCGCCATCGCCGATCGTGATCGCGGCGTCGCCGCGGCCGTCGAGGCGGCCAAGAGCGGTGAGCTCGTGGTGATGCCCACCGACACGGTGTACGGGGTGGGCGCGGACGCCTTCACCGCACACGCGATCACCCAGCTGCACCACGCCCGCGGGTCGGACCGGCGGGTGCCGCCGCCGGTGCTGGTCGGCTCCCGGCACACCCTGGACGGGCTGGTCTACTCGCTGCCCCGGGCCGCCCGGGACCTGGCCGACGCGTTCTGGCCGGGCGCGCTGACCATCATCGTGGAGCACTCGCCGAGCCTGCAGTGGGACCTGGGCGACACCGGCGGCGTGATCGCGGTCCGGATGCCGCTGCACCCGGTCGCCCTGGAGGTGCTGCGCGAGGTCGGCCCGATGGCGGTGACCACCGCCAACAAGGTCGGCTCGCCGTCCCCGCTGACCGCCGAGGAGGCCCGCGACCAGCTGGAGTATTCGGTGCGGGTCTACCTGGAGGCCGGTCCGGCCGTCGACCCGTGGCCGAGCACCGTGGTCGACGTGACCGGCGACGTGCCGCGGGTGCTGCGCACCGGCTCGATCCCGGTCGAGAAACTGCGCGACGTGGTGCCGGAGATCGTCGAGGGGCAGGCCTGAGGTGGCGGCGCCGTTCACCGTTCTGCACGTCTGCATGGGCAACATCTGCCGCTCGCCGATGGCCGAGCGGCTGCTCGCCCGGGCGGTCCGCGACCGGGCCGGCGCGGCCACCGACGAGCCGCTGGTCCGCAGCGTCAGCGCCGGCACCGGCGGCTGGCACGAGGGCGAGGAGATGAACCCGCCGGCCGCCCGGCAGGTGCGCGCCCGGCGCGGCTCCGACGACGGCTTCCTGGCCCGCAAGCTGCGCGGCGACTTCATCGACGAGGCCGACCTGATCCTCACCGCCACCGCCGACCAGTACGACTACGTGGTCGCGCTGCGCCCGGACGCCGCCGGGCGCACCTTCGTGCTCGGCGAGTTCGGCCGGCTGCTCGGCGCCGTCGACCGGGCCGCGCTGCCGCCGGCCGAGCCCAAGCCGGAGGCGGTGCGCCAGCGCGGGGTGGCCGTCGTCGCCGCCGTGCACCGGCTGCGCGGCGGCGAGGCGCCGCTGCTCACCGACGATCTGGACGATCCGTGGGGCCGTGGCGACCAGACCTTCCAGCGGGTCGGCGACGAGATCGAGGACACCACCGTCCCGCTCGCCGCGTTGTTGCTTCCATGAGCCGTGTCGTTCCGCCCGACGCCGACGGGGTGCGCCGGGCCGTCGAGATCCTGCGCGCCGACTCGGTCGTCGCCTTCCCCACCGAGACCGTCTACGGGCTCGGCGCCAACGCCTTCTCCCGGCAGGCGATCAGCGAGGTCTACCGGCTGAAGAACAGGCCGAGCTGGAACCCGCTGATCGTGCACGTCGCCTCGGTCGAGGCGGCCCGCGAGCTGACCGCCGAGTGGCCGGCCGTCGCCGACAAGCTGGCCGCGCGATTCTGGCCGGGCCCGCTCACCCTGGTGCTGCGCCGGGCCGCGCACCTGGCCGGGGTCGGCGCCGACAACGACACCATCGCCGTCCGGATCCCCGCCCACGAGGTGGCGCTGCGCCTGCTCGAGGCGTCCGGCCTGCCGCTCGCCGCGCCCAGCGCCAACCGGTCCGAGTCGATCTCGCCGACCACCGCCGGGCACGTGGTGCGCAGCCTGCCGGACGTGCCGCTGGTGCTGGACGGCGGCCCGTGCTCGTGGGGCATCGAGTCGACCGTGCTGGACCTGACCACCGAGGTGCCGACGCTGCTCCGGCCCGGGGCGCTGAGCCTGCGCGCGCTGCGTGACGTGACCGGGGCGATCGCGCTGCGGGACGCGGAGACGGCGGACGGCGCGGCCCGGCCGTCGCCCGGGATGAGCCGGCGGCACTACGCGCCGCGCGCCAAGGTCATTCTGACGCCGGACGTGCGGGAGGCGGATCGGTCGCGCTTGGCGGCGCCTGCGGCGATTTTGACGTACGAGGGGAGCGCGCTGCCGTCGTACCGTCAACCGACCGAACCCGGCACCGGGACCGCCGTGATCACTTCCGGCCAGCCTGAGGTCGTCGAAGTGCTCTCCGCCGATCCGGCGGAGTACGCGGCGGATCTGTATGCCGCGCTGCACCGCCTGGACGACGCCGGGGTGGCCACCATCCTGGTCCAGGAGCCGCCCCGCACCGAGGACTGGCTCGCGGTCCGCGACCGGCTCACCCGCGCCGCCGCCTGACCCGGGTTTCCACAGTCCGGGGTTGTCCACAGGGCCGCCGCACGATCTCGCACCGCCCCGTCACACTGTCTGCGGGGGCTGCCCCCTGGGAGGGTGGGCTCTGTGCGTGGTGGCCACCCAGGACAACAGCACCGCTCAGCCCCGGCGGACCGCGTCGACCTCGATCTCGATCCGCATCCGCTTGTCCAGCAGGCCGCAGACCAGCATGGTCGCGGCCGGCCGGACCGTGCCGAAGGCCTCCCGCAACACCGGGCCGCAGAGCGCGAAGTCGGCCGGGTCGGGCAGCAGGTAGCGGACCCGGACCACGTCGGCGAGCGTGCAGCCGGCCTCGGCCAGCGCCGCCGCGATGGTGCGCAGGCACTGCGCGGCCTGCTCCGCGACATCCTCCGAGATGGTCATCGTGGAGTAATCGAAACCGGTCGTGCCGGAGACGTAGATGTGGTCCCCGTCGACCACCGCCCGGGCGTAGCCGAACTCGTCCTCGAAGGTCGAGCCGCTGAGGATGGAACGTCGCTCGGTCATGCCGCGACGTTAGCCTCCGATCCGGCGTTCTCCGCGCCGCGGGCGATGTTGCGGGCCATGCCGCTGAAGACGATGCCGTGGAAGGGCAGGACCGAGGCCCAGTAGAGGTGCCCGGCCAGGCCGCGGGGCAGGAAGACGGCGCGCTGGCGGTAGACCGAGCCGCCGTCGCCGTCCGGCTCGGCGCGCATCTCCAGCCAGGCCCGGCCGGGGACGCGCATCTCGGCGCGCAGGCGCAGCAGCTCGCCCGGGACGATCTCCTCGACCCGCCACCAGTCGAGGGCCTCGCCGACCCGCAGGTGGTGCCGGTCCCGGCGGCCGCGGCGCAGGCCGACCCCGCCGGCCAGCCGGTCCAGCCAGCCGCGCACCGACCAGGCGAGCGGGAACGAGTACCAGCCGTTCTCCCCGCCGACCCCCTCGATCACCCGCCACAGCCGGTCGGCCGGGGCGCGCACCTCGCGGCACCGCTCGTCGGTGTAGACGCTGCCGCCGGACCAGGACGGGTCGCTGGGCAGCGGCTCGGCGGCGGCGTCCCGGCCGGACGCGCTGGTCCAGCGGGTCTCCACGTTGGCGTCGCGGATCCGGCCGAGAGCCAGCCGGACGGCGTCGTCGAAGCCCAGCGGCGGCGGGCCCGGCAGCAGCTCGGCCAGGTCGTTCTCCCGGGCCACCGCCTCGTGGACCAGGCTGGCGACCAGCGGGCGGGCGATCGCGTTCGGCACCGGGGTGATCAGGCCGACCCAGTGCGCCGAGAGCCACGGGCTGAGGATCCGGGTGGGCAGGATGATCCGGCGGGGGAGGCCGGCGACCCGGGCGTACCGGCGCATCATGTCGGCGTAGCTGAGCACGTCGGCGCCGCCGATGTCGAAGCCGCGGTGCACCTCCGGCGGCAGGGCGGCCGCGTCGATCAGATAGCGCAGCACGTCCCGGACGGCGATCGGCTGGATCAGGTTCTCCGCCCAGCGCGGCGTGATCATGGCGGGCAGCCGCTCGGTCAGGTAGCGCAGCATCTCGAACGAGGCGGACCCGGAGCCGATGATCACCGGGGCCCGGAGCACCGCCGTCGGCACGCCGCTGGCCAGCAGGATCCGGGCCACCTCGGCGCGGGAGCGCAGGTGCGGGGAGGGCCGGTCGCCGGGCGGCGGCTCGGGGCCGCCGAGGTAGATGATCCGGCGGACGCCGGCGGCGCGGGCCGCGGCGGCGAAGTTGGCCGCCGCCTCCCGGTCCCGGCGCTCGAAGTCCGGCTGGCCCAGCGAGTGCATCAGGAAGTAGGCGACCTCGATGCCGTCGAACGCGGGCCGCAGGCTCGCCGGGTCGGCCAGATCGGCCTCGACGATCTCCACCTGGCCGGCCCAGGGGACGTCGCGCAGCCGGCCCGCGCTGCGCGACAGGCAGCGCACCTGATGCCCGGCTTCGACCAGCCGGGGGGCCAATCGCCCGCCGATGTACCCGGTAGCTCCCGTGACAAGACAGCGCATAACTTCAGACTGTGCCCCGATTCGGGCCAGTTCAGCCATATGCTCGATCCAGGCCGCGTCAAACCAGCTCGGGGAGGCCCAGGTGGACACCTTCTGGGGTCCGGATTTCGCCGCGCTGGAGCGCGACGACCCGGCCATCGCCCACGTGCTGCTCGACGAGTTGGCGCGCCAGCGCGACACCCTCACGCTGATCGCCAGCGAGAGCTTCACCTCGCCGGCGGTGCTGGCCGCGCTCGGCTCGACGCTGGCCAACAAGTACGCCGAGGGCTATCCGGGGAACCGCTACTACGGCGGCTGCGCGCAGGCCGACCGGGCCGAGGAGCTGGCCGTCGAGCGGGCCCGGGAGCTGTTCGGCGCCGACCACGCGAACGTGCAGCCGCACTCCGGCGCCTCGGCGAACCTCGCCGCCTACGCCGCGCTGGCCGAGCCGGGCGACCCGGTGCTGGCCATGGGGCTGCCGCACGGCGGGCACCTGACGCACGGCAGCCGGGCCAACTTCTCCGGCAAGTGGTTCCACCCGATCGCCTACCGGGTGGCGCCGGACACCGAGCTGATCGACTACGACGAGGTGCGCGACCTGGCGCTGGCGCACCGGCCCAAGCTGATCATCTGCGGCTCGATCTCCTACCCCCGGCTGATCGACTTCGCCCGGTTCCGGGAGATCGCCGACGAGGTGGGCGCCTACCTGCTGGTTGACGCGGCACATGTCATCGGCCTGGTGGCCGGCCGGGCGGTGCCGTCCCCGGTGCCGTTCGCCGACGTGGTCACCTGCACCACTCACAAGGCGCTGCGCGGCCCGCGGGGCGGCATGATCCTCTGCCGGGCGGACCTGGCCCAGCGGGTGGACAAGGCGGTCTTCCCGTTCGCCCAGGGCGGTCCGATGATGCACACGGTCGCGGCCAAGGCGGTGGCCCTCCGCGAGGCGGGCATGCCGGCCTTCCGGAGGTACGCTTCGCAGACCGTGCGCAACGCGCAGGCGCTGGCCGCTGGGCTGGCCGCCGAGGGGATGCGCCCGGTCACCGGTGGCACCGACACCCATCTCGCCGTGCTCGATCTGCGCGAGCTGGGGGTCAGCGGCCGGGAGGCGGAGGCGCGCTGCGCCGCCGCGGGGATCGCTCTCAACAAGAACCCCGTTCCGTACGACCCGGCGAAACCCGCCGTGGCGTCCGGGATCCGGGTCGGCGCGCCCGGTGTCACCTCGCAGGGCATGGGGGAGGCCGAGATGCGCCGGGTCGCCGAGCTCATCGGGGTGGCGGTGCGGTGCGATCCGGAGACGGCCGGCGGGGTGTCCCGGTTGGCCGCTGTCCGCGAGGAGGTGACCTGCCTGGTGCGGCGCTTCCCGTTCTACGTCGACCAGGAGGTCATGGCATGAGCGACGGCATCGCAGCGAAGCACGGGCCAGGAGCGCATACCCCGTGAAGCGCGGTGTGAGTGGTGCCCCCACGGCGGCGACGCCCGGTGCGTTCGGCGAGCTTCCCGGCGTACCGGAAAAAGATCTTGATGGTCCGCTGCCGGACCTGCCACCCCTGCCGAAGGATCCGCGGTGGAAGGTGGAGCACCTCGGCTTCCTCACCGCCGTCTCGTTCCTGCTGCTCACCTGCGCCGCCTCGATCGGCTTCCTGGTCAGCGGCCCGACCGCGGCGCTGGCCGCGGCCGGCGGCGTGCTGATCGTGACGGTCAGCCACACGCTGACCACGTTGGTGGTCGCCTGGGCCGACACGGTCCGGCCGGCCCTGGTCATGCCGCTGGGAATGTTGACGTATGTCGTCAAATACTCTTTGCTGGGCGTTATCCTGGCTGTCGGCGTCTCGTCCGATTGGTCGGGAAAGAAGGCACTGGGACTCGGTGTCGTGGCCGGAGTGATCGTCTGGACCGCGGTCCAGGCCTGGTGGGTCACCCGCCGGACACTGCGAAAAGTGACTTGAGGCACGCGCGTTCCCGCTGGTCAGCGGAGGTTTGGCAGGTGGACTGCCACGAACCGGTGATGTGTCCGGTCGTGCCGTGTTCCGTTTTGGCGTGACAGGAGTACCGTGTCCTTCCAGTTGCGAGACCCCTGACGCCTGGACAACTGCGGTTGTGCGGGGGGTCCCGCTTAGCTTCGTATCACCTGCTGATATCGTTCGGGCCGTCATGACCGGCCAAGAACCCCCCCACGACAAACGCGGTGACGAAGGCCCCACCCCGCCCGACACGGGCGCGGGCATGACGGCAGTCACCTACCTCATCGCGGGCATGTTGGTCTGGGGCGGGATCGGGTGGCTGGTCGACCACTGGGCCGGGACCAAGGGCATTTTCGCCGGTATCGGCGCCGTCCTGGGCATCGGCCTGGGTGTGTACCTCATCGTGCGCCGGCTCGGCGCCTGACAGGAAAGGGCCATGGTGATCGGTACGTCGACGGTCCTCGCGGCGGAGTTCCCGCCCAGCGTCGAGGATTTCTACCTGCCCAGCATCCTGCCGTGGGGTCAGGAGAACAACTACTGGTTCACCAAGATCACGTTCCTGGTCT
The DNA here is from genome assembly GCF_014205225.1 of Actinoplanes octamycinicus. NCBI lineage: Bacteria > Bacillati > Actinomycetota > Actinomycetes > Micromonosporales > Micromonosporaceae > Actinoplanes > Actinoplanes octamycinicus. Next base: position 743,780 of record NZ_JACHNB010000001.1, on the reverse strand, counting down.
GGGTGGCGGTGGCCGCGATCATCATCTTCTTCCTGGTCTCGTACCGGAAGCCGGAGCTCGTTCCGACGAAGAAGCAGTGGATCGCCGAGAGCGTCTACGGGTTCGTGCGGAACAACGTCGCGGTCGAGATGATCGGCCCGCGCGGCGTCGCGTTCGCGCCGTACCTGACGGTGCTGTTCATGTTCATCATCGTGAACAACTTCTTCGGCATCCTGCCGTTCGTGCAGATCTCGCCGAACTCGCACATCGCGTTCCCGGCCATCCTGGCGGTGATCAGCTATGTGATGTTCATCTATGTGGGCATCCGGCACCACGGCTTCCTGAAGTACTTCAAGACCGCGCTGATCCCGCCGGCGCCGTGGTTCATCCTGCCGCTGCTGATCCCGATCGAGTTCTTCTCGAACTTCCTGGTCCGGCCGTTCTCGCTGGCCGTCCGTCTGTTCGCCAACATGTTCGCCGGCCACATGCTGCTGCTGGTGTTCACGCTGGGCGGGTTCGCGATGATCAGCGCGAACGGGTTCCTCGCCCCGGTCTCGATCCTCTCCTGGGTCCTGACCATCGCGCTGACCTTCCTCGAGTTCCTGGTGATCTGTCTCCAGGCCTACGTCTTCACGGTGCTGACCGCGAGCTACGTCCAGGGCGCGCTCGCCGACGAGCACTGAGTTTCACCCCGCTCCACGCACCACCCCGTTTGTCGTCCCGCGTGACAGTCACGCGAGATACCAGGAGGAACTGAGAATGCTGCTCTCCGAAGTTGTTGGTAGCACCGCCGCCATCGGTTACGGTCTCGCTGCCATCGGCCCGGGTATCGGTGTCGGTCTCGTCTTCTCGGCCTACATCCAGTCGACCGCCCGCCAGCCGGAGTCGTCGCGTCTGACCCTGCCGTACGTCTGGATCGGCTTCGCCGTGGTCGAGGCGCTCGCGCTGCTCGGCATCGCGTTCGGCTTCATCTGGGCCGGCAACCCGGTCGGCTGATCCAAGGCATAGCTGACCTCGACAGGAGGTTCCCATGATCAACACGTTTGTGGTTCTGGCCGAGGCCGCCGGCGAGGAGTCCAAGCACAACCCGATCATTCCTGCCTGGCAGGAACTCGTGGTCGGCTCGGTCGCCTTCGCGGTGCTCTGCTTCGTCCTGATGAAGTTCGTCTTCCCGCAGATGGAGAAGACGTTCCGGGCCCGGGTGGACGCGATCGAGGGCGGCATCAAGCGCGCCGAGACCGCGCAGGCCGAGGCGAACGAGCTGCTCGAGCAGTACCGCGCGCAGCTCGCCGAGGCGCGCACCGAGGCCGCTCGCATCCGCGACGAGGCCCGGGCCGACGCCGAGGGCATCCGGCAGGACGTGCTCGCCAAGGCTCGCGAGGAGTCGGACCGCATCATCGCGGCCGGCCACGAGCAGCTTGCGGCGCAGCGTGAGTCGATCGTCCGGGAGCTCCGTGCCGAGGTCGGGACCCTCGCGGTCGACCTGGCCGGCAAGATCGTGGGCGAGGCGCTGGCCGACGAGGCCCGCACCCGCGGCACCGTCGAGCGGTTCATCGCGGACCTCGACGCCGCCGGCACGGCTGGCGGGCGCTGATGGCGTCGGGCGTCACCAACCAGGCCTACGCGGACGCGGCGGAGCGGCTTTCCGCCGACACCGCCACGTCCACGGGCACGCAGCTGGCCACGGTCGCCGATGAGATCCTCACGGTGGCCGGCCTGCTGCGGGGCCAGCCCCGGCTGCGCCGGGCGCTGACCGACCCGTCGCGGCCCGGCGACGACCGTGGCGACCTGTTCCGCTCGCTGCTGTCCGGCAAGGTCGCCGAGGTGACCGTCAACGCGCTGGCCACCCTGGTGGCCGGCCGGTTCTCCAAGCCCAGCGATCTGCTGGACGCGACCGAGCGGCTGGGTGTGGACACCCTGCTCGCCTCGGCGCAGAAGGAGGACACGCTGGCGGAGATCGAGGACGAGCTCTTCCGGTTCGCGCAGATCGTCGCCGGGAGCCCGCAGCTCGCGGCCACGCTCAGTGACATCGGCGCGCCGGTCGCCCCCCGGGCTAAGCTGGTCGGGGACCTGCTCGACGGCAAGGCTCAGGCGATCACCGTGCGGCTCGTCCGGGTTGCGCTGGAGGGCTTCGGCGGCCGTGGCTTCGAGGCCTCGCTGGGCCGGCTGGTCGAGCTGACCGCCGCACGACGGGACCGCGAGGTCGCCTATGTGACGGTGGCCAAGCCGCTCGGCGACGCCGAGGAGACGGCCCTGGCCGGCAAGCTGGCCGCGATCTACGGCCGCGAGGTGTCGCTGAAGGTGGACGTCAATCCCGCGATCATCGGCGGGGTCAGCGTCCGGGTCGGCTCCGACCTCTACGACGGCACGATCCTGCGGCGGCTGAACGCCGCCAAGCAGGCGTTCGCTAAATAGTCCTTTCCCCTCGATTCCTTATCGAGAAGCCCCTCGGTGGCGGCGACGTCCCGAGCTAGACAGAGAAGGCAGAGGATGGCCGAGCTGACCATCTCCTCGGACGAGATCCGGGGGGCGCTAGAGCGCTACGTCTCGTCCTATTCGCCCGAGGTCTCCCGCGAGGAGGTCGGCATCGTCTCCGATGCGGGCGACGGTATCGCGCACGTCGAGGGCCTGCCCTCGACGATGGCGAACGAACTGCTGGAGTTCGCCGACGGCACGCTGGGTGTCGCCCTGAACCTCGACGTCCGCGAGATCGGCGCCGTGATCCTGGGCGACTACGCGAACATCGAGGAGGGCCAGCCGGTCAAGCGCACCGGCCGGGTTCTCTCGGTGCCGGTCGGCGACGCCTTCCTGGGTCGCGTCGTGGACGCCCTGGGCAACCCGATCGACGACCGTGGCGAGATCGCGAACGAGGGTTTCCGCGAGCTCGAGCTGCAGGCGCCGAACGTGATGGCCCGCCAGCCGGTGAAGCAGCCGCTGCAGACCGGCATCAAGGCGATCGACGCCATGACGCCGATCGGCCGGGGCCAGCGCCAGCTGATCATCGGTGACCGCAAGACCGGCAAGACCACGGTCGCGATCGACACGATCATCAACCAGAAGGCGAACTGGGAGTCGGGCGACCCGGCCAAGCAGGTTCGCTGCATCTACGTGGCGATCGGCCAGAAGGCCTCCACCATCGCCAGCATCCGGGGCACCCTGGAGGCCCAGGGCGCGCTCGAGTACACGACGATCGTCGCGGCTCCGGCGTCCGACCCGGCCGGCTTCAAGTACATCGCGCCGTACACCGGTTCCTCGATCGGTCAGCACTGGATGTACAACGGCAAGCACGTCCTGATCGTCTTCGACGACCTGACCAAGCAGGCCGAGGCCTACCGCGCCGTGTCGCTGCTGCTGCGCCGCCCGCCGGGCCGCGAGGCGTACCCGGGTGACGTCTTCTACTTGCACTCCCGGCTGCTGGAGCGGTGCGCCAAGCTCTCCGACGAGCTGGGCGGCGGCTCGATGACCGGTCTGCCGATCATCGAGACCAAGGCCAACGACATCTCGGCCTACATCCCGACCAACGTCATCTCGATCACCGACGGCCAGATCTTCCTGGAGTCCGACCTGTTCGCCTCGGGTGTCCGCCCCGCGATCAACGTCGGCACCTCGGTGTCCCGGGTCGGCGGTTCGGCGCAGGTCAAGGCGATGCGCTCGGTCTCCGGCCGGCTCCGGCTCGACCTGGCCCAGTTCCGTGAGCTGGAGGCCTTCTCGGCCTTCGCCTCCGACCTGGACCGCGCGTCGCGTGCCCAGCTGGAGAAGGGCATCCGCCTGGTCGAGCTGCTCAAGCAGCCGCAGTACTCGCCGTACTCGACGGTGGACCAGGTCATCACGATCTGGGCCGGCACCACGGGGCAGCTGGACGACGTCGAGGTGGGCGACGTGCGCCGCTTCGAGCAGGAGTTCCTGCAGTGGTTCAAGCAGCACAACAGCGACGTCTACACCGCGATCGAGTCGACGAACCTGCTGAGCGACGACAACATCGAGAGCCTGAAGGCCGGCGTTGTCGAGTTCAAGAAGGTCTTCCAGGGCGGTACGACCGGCGGAAGCGGTAGCTAGACATGGCCGCCGGTCAGGTACAGGCGCTGCGTCGGCGCATCCGCACCGTCAAGTCGACCAAGAAGATCACCAAGGCGCAGGAGCTGGTCGCCACCAGCCGGATCGCGAAGGCCCAGGAGCGGGTCAACGCGTCCCGGCCGTACTCGATTGCGATCACCAAGGTGCTCGGCGCGCTCGCGTCGAACGCCTCGGTCGACAACCCGCTGCTGGTCGCGCGTGAGCGCGTCCAGCGGGCGGGGGTCCTGCTGATCACCAGTGACCGGGGCCTGGCCGGCGCCTACAACGCCAACGCCATCCGGACCGCCGAGCAGCTGATCGCTCAGCTGAAGTCGGAGGGCAAGGAGGTGGCGCTGTACGTGGTGGGCCGCAAGGGCGTCGGTTACTACCGGTTCCGCGGGCGGGACATCGCCGCCAGCTGGACCGGCTTCTCCGAGCGTCCGTCCTTCGCGGACGCCAAGAAGATCGGTGACGCCCTGATCGAGGGGTTCGCGGCCGGTTCCGAGACCGAGGGTTCCTTCGGTCCGGAGGGCATCGCGGGCGTGGACGAGCTGCACCTCGTGAGCACCGAGTTCAAGTCGCTGATGACCCAGACCGCACAGGCGAAGCCGCTCGCGCCGGTGCAGGTCGAGGACGACGGCGAGGAGCAGCCCGAGGGGCTGCGCCCGGCCTACGAATTCGAGCCGGACGCCGACGAGCTGCTCGACGCGCTGCTGCCGAAGTACCTCAACACGCGGATCTACGCGGCGTTGCTGGACTCGGCGGCGAGCGAGTCGGCATCCCGGCGGCGGGCGATGAAGAGCGCGTCGGACAACGCCGACGACCTCCTCAAGCGGTACACGCGCGAGATGAACTCCGCGCGGCAGGCTGCGATCACCCAGGAAATCAGTGAGATCGTCGGCGGCGCCAACGCGCTGGCCGCGGCGGGAAGTGATGTGTGATGACTGCTGTTGCTGAGCCCACCAAGGCGGAGACCGCTGTCGGCCGTGTCGTCCGGGTCATCGGCCCGGTCGTCGACGTCGAGTTTCCCCGTGACGCCATGCCCCCGATCTTCAACGCGCTGCACGTCGAGGTCACCCTCTCCGAGGGCACCAAGAAGCTGACGCTGGAGGTCGCCCAGCACCTGGGTGACAACCTGCTCCGCGCCATCTCGATGCAGCCGACCGACGGTCTGGTCCGCGGCAAGGAGGTCACCGACACCGGCGCGCCGATCTCGGTGCCGGTCGGCGACGTGACCAAGGGCCACGTGTTCAACGCCCTCGGCGAGGTGCTCAACGTCGACCCGTCGACGCTGGACATCCAGGAGCGCTGGGCGATCCACCGCAAGCCTCCGGCGTTCGCCGACCTGGAGCCGAAGACCGAGATGCTGGAGACCGGCATCAAGGTGCTCGACCTGCTCGCGCCGTACGTGCGCGGTGGCAAGATCGGCCTGTTCGGCGGCGCGGGCGTGGGCAAGACCGTGCTCATCCAGGAGATGATCATCCGGGTGGCCCGGAACTTCGGTGGCACCTCGGTGTTCGCCGGCGTCGGCGAGCGCACCCGTGAGGGCAACGACCTCATCCTGGAGATGGACGAGGGTGGCGTGCTGGACAAGACCGCCCTGGTCTTCGGCCAGATGGACGAGCCGCCGGGCACCCGTCTGCGGGTCGCCCTGACCGCTCTGACCATGGCGGAGTACTTCCGGGACGTCCAGAACCAGGAGGTGCTGCTCTTCATCGACAACATCTTCCGGTTCACCCAGGCCGGTTCCGAGGTCTCCACCCTGCTCGGCCGTATGCCGTCCGCGGTGGGTTACCAGCCCACCCTGGCCGACGAGATGGGTGAGCTGCAGGAGCGGATCACCTCGGTCCGTGGCAAGGCGATCACCTCGCTGCAGGCGATCTACGTGCCCGCCGACGACTACACCGACCCGGCGCCGGCCACCACGTTCGCCCACCTGGACGCGACCACCAACCTCGAGCGGTCGATCTCCGACAAGGGCATCTACCCGGCCGTGGACCCGCTGGCCTCCAGCTCGCGGATCCTGGCCCCGGAGTTCGTCGGCGCCGAGCACTACGCGGTGGCCCGTGAGGTCCAGCGGATCCTGCAGAAGTACAAGGACCTCCAGGACATCATCGCCATCCTCGGTATGGACGAGCTCTCCGAGGAGGACAAGGTCACGGTGCAGCGGGCCCGCCGCATCGAGCGGTTCCTGTCGCAGAACACCTACGCGGCGGAGCAGTTCACCGGCGTCCCCGGCTCGACGGTTCCGCTGAAGGAGACCATCGAGGCGTTCAAGAAGATCGCCGAGGGTGAGTACGACAACTACCCGGAGCAGGCCTTCTTCATGTGCGGTGGTCTCGAGGACCTGGAGAAGAACGCGCACGAGCTGATGAAGGGCTGACCTCAGCCCTGCCGAGGTTCTGACGAAGAGGAAGCCGTGCCGGTTCACACCGGCACGGCTTCTCTCGTTCCCGGGGGAGTTCGACCGACGTGAACGTGGGGATCGTGCCCAGGAACCTCGTATTTCCCTTGGGTATGCTTGGCCGCCGCCCGGAGGGCGGCCCCGCGTCACGTGGGTGATGGACCGGCAGAGTTGGGGATCGGGTGGCTAAGTCTGCGAAGCGCCGGGCACCGCTGTGGGCCCGGCTGACCGCCGTCTTCGGTGCGGTGCTCATGGTGACCAGCGGCGTGGCCCTGGTCGGCGGCAACGCCCTGATCTCGAAGTACACCGGGTCCCTGGACGCGGGCAGCAAACTGGTCGGCAGCCCGGCCGAGGGCGCCCCCAAGGCGTCCGGCAAGGACATCAAGGGCCCGCTGAACATCCTGATGGCCGGCATCGACCCGCGGGACAACAAGACCGCGCCGCTCTCCGACTCGATCATCGTGGCGCACATCCCGGCGAGCATGGACCAGGTCTTCCTCTTCTCCATCCCGCGGGACCTCTACGTCGACATCCCGGCCTTCCAGCCGACCGGCTTCGGCGGCGGCAAGTCGAAGATCAACGCGGCGATGTCGTTCGGCAGCTCGGTCGGCAACGGCAAGCACGACGTCACCCAGGGCTTCCAGCTGCTCACCAAGACGGTCAGCCAGCTCACCGGCATCAAGCAGTTCGACGCCGGCGCGATCATCAACTTCGGCGGCTTCAAGAAGATCGTCGAGGCGATGGGCGGGGTGACCATGACGATCGACATGACGGTCAAGTCCGAGCACCTCAAGCCGAACGGCAAGCCCCGGGACCGCCGTCCGGAGTGCGCCGACAACACCTGCGAGCACCCGTACATCGGCGAGCAGAAGGTCTACAAGCCGGGGACGTACCACCTGAAGGCCTGGGAGGCCCTGGACTACGTCCGGCAGCGCTACGGCCTGCCGAACAGCGACTACGACCGCCAGCGGCACCAGCAGCAGTTCATCAAGGCGATGGCCAAGCAGGCGATGAGCAAGGGTGTGGTGACCGACCCGGGCAAGATGCTGAAGATCCTGGACGCAGCCGGCGACGCGGTCACCTTCGGCGCGGCCAACGGCACCAGCGTCCTGGACTGGGGACTGGCGCTGCAGGGGCTCAACACCGACAACATGGTCTCCATCAAGCTGCCCGGCGGCGGCATCTACGAGGGGGGCAAATACCGGGGTGAGGGGCTCGGCGAGGGGACCGACGAGTTCTTCGACGCGGTGCGCAACGACAAGATCCCGGCGTTTCTGCTGGCCCACCCGGAGTTCGTCAACACCAACAGCTAGACCCGGTCGGCCGCCGGCCGGCGGCGCCGATTAGACTTTCACCCATTCGGTTCGCAGCGTCAAAGGGAGACAGCGTGGCCAACCAGCTTCACGTCGAGGTCGTCGCCGTCGAGGAGAAGGTCTGGGCCGGTGAGGCCGAGATGCTCGTCGCGCGCACCACCGAGGGTGAGATCGGTGTGCTGCCGGGCCACTCTCCGCTGCTCGGCCTGCTCAAGGAGCCGTCCCAGGTCCGGGTGAAGCTCGCCGGTGGCGAGCAGCTCACCTACGACGTGGCCGGTGGCTTCCTCTCCATCGACGCGAACGGCGTCACCGTGCTCGCCGAGAGCGCGACGCCCGCCACGCCCGAGCAGCACTGACACCGGCGATGCGGGTTCTGGAAGTCGTCGGAATCTGCCTCGTCGCGCTGCTCGCGCTCCTCTTCGCGATCTTCTTCCGCCGCCGCCTGCTGATGCTCGGCGGCGGCACCATCCGCCTGCAGGTCCGCACCAGCACCATGGTGCCGGGCCGCGGGTGGTCACCGGGCGTGGGCCAGTTCGTCGGTGACGAGCTCCGCTTCCACAAGATGTTCAGCCTCGCCTTCCGCCCCAAACGGGTGCTGGACCGGCGGGTGCTGACCATCGCCGAGCGGCGCCTGCCGACCGGGCCGGAGCGGCTCACCATGCCCGGCCACTGGGTGGTGCTGCGCTGCGCCATGGGCGGCACCGAGGTGGAGATCGCCATGGCCGAGACCACGGTGACCGGTTTCCTCTCCTGGCTGGAGGCCGGCCCGCCGCGGGACCCGGGCAGCGTGCCCGGCCGGTCGATCTTCGGGCCGCGCCCGATGGAGAGCTGACCACGATTCTGGGATTGGCGGTCGCGGCCGCCCGGTCCCGCCTCTAGCGTCGGCGGCATGCGGATTCGTATCGTCGACGCCTTCACCGACCGCCCGTTCGCCGGCAACCCGGCCGGGGTGCTGATCCTCGACGCCTTCCCGGCCGACGACTGGATGCAGCGGGTCGCCGCCGAGGTCAACCTCTCCGAGACCGCCTTCCTGCACCGGCTGCCGGCCGGCGGCGACGCCGACTGGGCGCTGCGTTGGTTCACCCCGGCCGCCGAGGTGGCGCTCTGCGGGCACGCCACGCTGGCCACCACCCACGCGCTGCACCAGGCCGGGCTGGCCGAGGGACCGGTCCGGTTCGCCACCCGCAGCGGCGTGCTGACCGCCACGGTGGCCGGCGACGGCCTGATCACCCTGGACTTCCCGGCCGCGCCGCTCAGCCCGATCGACACCGACCCGGCGCTGGCCGCGGCGCTCGGCGCCGACCTGCTCAGCACGCTCTGGACCGGGCCGAACACCGACGACGTGCTGGCCGAGGTGGCCGACGAGAAGACCGTCCGGGCGCTCACCCCGGACCTCGGCGCGCTGGCCCGGCTCACCAGCCGCGGCGTGATCGTCACCGCGCGGGCCGAGGACCCGGCGGCCGGCTACGACTTCGTCTCCCGCTTCTTCGCCCCGGCCGTCGGCGTCAACGAGGACCCGGTGACCGGCTCCGCGCACACCGCTCTGACGCCGTACTGGAGCGAACGCCTCGGCCGCACCACGCTGGTCGGCTACCAGGCGTCCCCGCGCGGCGGCCAGGTCCGGGTCACCCTCCGCGGCGACCGGGTCGACCTGGCCGGCACCGCCGTCACCACGATCGACGGCGACCTGCTGATCCCCGCGGACCCTTCTTCCGGTACGGACTGAGCGCCCGGTCCCGTGGCAGCACCACGCCAGGCGGTCCCGGCTCCGGGCCGCCCCGCGCCCCCGGCCCCCGGCTGGTCCTCACGGGTGTCTCGACGGCCTTGAGACACCCGTGAGGACCAGCCGCTACCGGCCGGGGCGCCGGGACGGGCTGGAGGCACGCTGGGCGGCGCGTCCTTGGGCCCGCCCGGCGTGATCGAGGCGCCCCCGGCGGCCAGCCGTGTCGCTTCCTGGAAGCCCGGCGCTTTTCTGCCGTGCTGCTGATGGCTCGGGGGCCGCTGACCGGGCTGGGGGTCAGTCGCGCTGGCCGCCGGGGACCCACTTCACGTCGCCGTCCGGGTTGGCCACCCGGGACAGGATGAAGAGCAGGTCGGAGAGGCGGTTCAGGTATTTGGCCGGGAGGACCGAGGTGCGCTCCGGGTCGCTCTCGATCAGCGCCCAGGCGGACCGTTCCGCGCGCCGGGCCACCGTGCGGGCCACGTGCAGCAGGGCCGCACCCGGCGTGCCACCCGGCAGGATGAAGCTGTCCAGCGCCGCCAGGCGCTCGTTGAACTCGTCGCACCAGCCTTCGAGGCGGGTCACGTAGTCCTCGGTGATCCGCAGCGGCGGGTAGGGCGGATCCTCGGCCAGCGGGTTGCCGAGATCGGCCCCGAGGTCGAACAGATCGTTCTGGATCCGGGCCAGCACCGCCCGGACGTCCTCCGGCAACGCGCCCAGCGCGAGCGCCACGCCCAGCGCCGCGTTGCACTCGTCCGCGTCGGCGTAGGCCGCGATCCGCGGATCCGTTTTCGCCGCCACCTCGTTGTTGACGAGCCGGGTCTGTCCGGCGTCCCCGGTACGGGTGTAAATCCTCGTGAGATGCACAGCCATGCGCCGAGCCTATCCGCGCCCTTCCGGCAGCCGGTGCCACCCCAGCCACGAAGCCGGCGACGCCCCACCAGACCGAAGCGCTGTGGGTGACCGGCGGCTGGGGACGCTCTGCGGTCCGGGATGGCCGTGCGTGTTGCGGTTGCCCGGCTGGGCGTGAGGGGTGTCTCGGGGTGGTCGAGGCACCCGTGAGAGCCAGCCGGACTGCCCCGAGGCGGGTGGCGGCGCGTGGTGCCGTTCTTCGGCTGGGGGTGAGGGGTGTCTCCGGGTGTTTGAGGCACCTGTGAGAGGCAGCCGGACGGCCGGGAGGCGCGTGGCGTTCGGGTGGCGGTGTGTGGTGCGGTTCTTCGGCTGGGCGTGAGGGGTGTTTCGGGGTGTTTGAGGGACCCGTGAGAGCCAGCCGGGCGGCCGGGAGGGGCGCTGCGTCCGGGTGGCAGCGCGTGGTGCGGTTCTTCGGCTGGGGGTGAGGGGTGTTTCGCGGTGTTTGAGGCACCCGTGAGAGGCAGCCGGACGGCCGTGAGGGGCGCTGCGTCCGGGTGGCGGTGTGTGGTGTGGTTCTTCGGCTGCGCGTGAGGGGTGTCTCGGGATGGTTGAGGGACCCGTGAGAGCCAGCCGGGCGGCTGGGAGGCGCGTGGCGGTCCGGGGGCGAGGCGGGTGTGGCGGGGTTTGGGGTTGGCGGTCGTGGCCACCCGCGGGCGTCGCCCTGGAGGGGTGGGCGTTTTGGACGCGTAGCGGCCAGCCCGGCCCGGAAGGGTCCCTGGCGGGAGCGACGATCAGTGATCAGCGCGGATCCGAGTCAGCAATCTTTTGATCTTGAGTTTGGGGCGTGCGGCGAGGCAGGCGGAAGAGCAGGCGGCAAGGCGCGCTCAAAGGGCGAGCGGGCGAGCGCCGGGAGAGCGCCGGAGAGCGCGGAGGATCGGCGGGAGGAGCCCCGGGAGGATCGGCCGAGGGAGCGGCGGGAAAGCGGCGCGGGACTGGGGGAGCAGCGGGGAAGAGCGGCGGGAGAGCGGCGGAGGACCGGGGAGCAGCGGGGAACAGCGGCGGAGGACCGTGGGGGCAGCGGGGAGGAGCAGGTGACGGATCGCGGGGAGGTGTCGGGCGGGGCGGGTGGCTGCTTGGAGCGTGCCCTGTGCGGCGGCGGTGGGCCGGGGACCCTACGATGGCCCGCGTGGATGTGATCAGGGTAAAGGGCGGCAACCCGCTCACCGGTGACGTCTCGGTCGGCGGCGCGAAGAACTCGGCTCTCAAGCTGATGGCGGTCGCGCTGCTGGGTGAGGGGCGCAGCGTGGTCTCCAACGTGCCCCGGATCACCGACATCGCGATCATGGCGGAGGTGCTGCGCCGGCTGGGCTGCGCCGTGACGCTGGACGGCACCGAGGCGGTGATCGACGTTCCGTTGGAGCCGGGCGCCGAGGCCGACTACGACCTGGTGAGGCGGCTGCGCGCGTCGATCTGCGTGCTCGGCCCGCTGCTGGCCCGCCGGGGTTATGTGCGGGTGGCGCTGCCCGGCGGCGACATGATCGGCTCCCGGGGCCTGGACATGCACGTGTCCGGCCTGGCCCGGATGGGCGCGGAGATCTCCAACGAGCACGGCTTCGTGATCGCCTCGGCCCCGGCCGGCCTGCGCGGCACCAAGATCTGGCTGGACTTCCCGAGTGTCGGCGCCACCGAGAACCTGTTGATGGCCGCGGTCCTGGCCAAGGGCGTCACCGAGATCGACAACGCGGCCCGCGAGCCGGAGATCGTCGACATCTGCGAGATGCTCACCGCGATGGGCGCCCGGATCCACGGCGCCGGCACCTCGACGCTGATCATCGAGGGGGTGGACGGGCCGCTCAAGCCGGTCCGGCACACCACGATCGGCGACCGGATCGTCGGCGGCACCTGGGCCTACGGCGCGGCGATGACCCGCGGTGACGTGACCGTGCACGGGGTCCGCCCGGAGTTCCTGGACATCGCGCTGGACAAGCTGGTGGCGGCCGGCGCGACGGTCGACCCGGGGGACAACTCGTTCCGGGTCCGGATGACCGAGCGGCCCAAGCACGTCGACATCGTCACGCTGCCGTTCCCGGGTTTCGCCACCGACCTGCTGCCGATGGCGCTCGGCCTGGCCGCGGTCGCCGAGGGTTCGTCGCTGATCACCGAGAACATCTTCGACGGCCGGTTCATGTTCGTGAACGAGATGGTCCGGCTGGGCGCCGACATCCGCACCGACGGGCACCACGCGGTGGTGAACGGGCGGGAGCGGCTCTCCGGCGCCCCGGTCCGGGCCACCGACATCCGGGCCGGGGCCGGCCTGGTGATCGCCGGGCTGTGCGCGGACGGGGTGACCGAGGTGGGCGAGGTGCACCACATCGACCGCGGCTATCCGGACTTCGTGGCCGACCTGGCCCGGCTGGGTGTCGAGGTGGAGCGCACCGACGTGCCGGAGCCGACCTTCGACTTCTAGGACGAGCCGACGAGGCGGCGCGCTTCCTCCACCTCTTCGGCGAAGACGAGTACGCAGACCCGGCCGTCCCGCCGGGTTGTGGTGGTGGCGCGGATGCCCGCGTCCGAGAGCAACCGCCGGATCTCGTCGGCGACCTGGGGCTCCTCGGTGACCGCTGCCGGTGAGAGGAGGCCGTAGTCCTCCTCACCGAAGATCGCCAGGCCGTCCGCGAGACCGTCCGCGGGACCCGGCTGCAGGCCCATGCGCCAGAAGACGGCGCCGAGGAAGCCGACCAGACCGACGGCGATCAACGGTCCGATGAGGTACCAGCCGTCGCTCGTGGCCATGCGCACAGTCTGGCACCGGCACAGGCTGATTTCTGGCGATTTGACCCCATCGAGGACGGGCTTAGCTTCCGTTAAGTAACCCCGTAGACTGACGGCGCCCTAACAAAGGAGTGGAGCATGGCGGGTCGTCTCGCGGTCATCGGGTCCGGACTGATGGGTTCCGGCATCGCGCAGGTCTCGGCGCAGGCCGGGTGGCAGGTCACCATGCGGGACGTCGACGACGCCTCGCTCAAGCGCGGGCTGGCCGCGATCCGTGACTCGCTCACCCGCTTCGCAGCCAAGGGCAAGATCGCCGAGGAGGACGTCGAGGCCACCCTGCAGCGGATCACCCCGACCACCGACCTGGACGCGGTCGCCGAGGCCGACGTCGTGGTCGAGGCGATCTACGAGAAGGTGGAGGCCAAGCACGAGGTCTTCAAGGCGCTCGACAAGATCTGCAAGTCCGGCGCGGTCCTCGGCACCAACACCTCGGCCATCCCGATCACCCAGATCGCCGCGATCACCGCGCGTCCGGAGTCGGTGGTCGGCATCCACTTCTTCTCGCCGGTCCCGATGATGAAGCTGGTCGAGCTGGTCCGCGGTTACCAGACGTCGGACGAGACGCTGGCCGCCGCCCGCGACTTCGCCGAGGGTGTCGGCAAGACCTGCGTCGAGGTCAAGCGCGACGTGGCCGGCTTCGTGTCGAACCGGCTGTTCTCCGCCATCCTGGTCGAGGCGATCAAGCTGGTCGAGTCCGGCGTGGTCTCCGCGGCCGACCTGGACACGGTGATGAAGCTCGGCTTCGGCCACGCCATGGGCCCGCTCGCCACGGTCGACCTGACCGGTCTCGACGTGATGCTGAACGCGGCCGGCAACATCTACCGCGACACCCAGGACGAGAAGTTCTTCCCGCCGGAGCTGCTGCAGCGGATGGTGACCGCGGGCGACCTGGGCCGCAAGACCGGTAAGGGTTTCTACAGCTACTGATCTGTTGTCGTCAGGAAACCCCGGGGTGGTCTCATCCCGGGGTTTCCTTTTCGCCGTCGGTTCGCCGTGGCTTCTCAACCCCTGTTTTGTACGTGCTACGCCTGCCACAGGCGCAGTCGACCGGTCCCGTGGCTCGACGCGATGTGGTCCCGGTGCCGGATCGCTGGGCCGTTCCGGGCTGGAGCTGTGGGTCACGGAGACCGTTGCCGGTCCGGGCCGCGGCGCCGCTCCCGGGTTGTCGGCTGGTGCTCAGGGGTGTCTCGGGTACCCCGAGACACCCCTGAGCACCAGCCCGGAACCGCGAGGCGCGCCGTGGCCCGGACCGCATCCCGCCTCGCGGTTCGCCGGGCGGCGCGCTGCGGTCCAGTGCGAGGCGGCGCGGCTTCCGGTGTCGGCCGACCGACCGACCGGGCGGTCGGCCGGGGCGGGCGGCCGGGTGGCCGGACGGTCAGTGCGAGGCGGCGAAGGTCAGGGACAGGGCGGTGGCGGCGACCATGCCGCCGAGCAGGGTGAGGCCGATGCCGCCGACGTCGAGCCGGGCGCGCAGCCGGCGGTGGGCTAGGAAGGCCGCCGCCGGGACGCCCGCCGAGGGCGCCACGATGAAGGCCAGCCAGCCGAGCCCGCGGATCACCGCGCCGGCCCAGATCGCCTCCTGGCCGAACGTGACCAGCCCGGCCGCGACCAGCCCGACCAGCGCCGACGCGGCCGCGCCGAGCAGCGGGAGCAGGGCCAGCGCCCAGCGGGGCAGCGCCCGCCGCCCGCCCGGCCGGACCCGGTCGTCGATCCGGTCGGCGGCCCGGGCCAGCAGCGCCCGCGGGGACTGCCGGCCCGCCCCGGCGGCGTCCCGGTCGGCGATCCCGTCGATCGAGGACGGCCGGCGTTGCAGCGCCACCCGGGGCAGCGCCTCGACCGGGGCCGGTTCCGGCACTTCGCCGAGCGCCCGGACCCGCAGCCCGCGGGCCCGGCGCAGCTGGTCCCAGAGCCGGGCCGCCTCCCGGTCCACGTCCAGCACCTGCGCGGCGGCGGCGCCGGCCCAGCGGTCCGCGGCGAGCGCGTCGTTCTCCGCCCGGGCCAGTTCCCCGGCGGCCCGCGCGGCGTGGTCCTGGTACGCCTGTTCCGCCTGGTCCAGTTCGGCGTCGCGGCGCCGGGTCACGTCGGCCAGGGCACTCACCATCAACTGGTAGTCGCGGCTGGGCGGCTGCCGGTCACGTGTGGTCACTGTTCACCTCGTACGGAATGATCACTTCGGGTGTGCGGTGCACCGAACGGTCGAAGAACAGCGCGCGGCGCGATCGCGGGTACCAGACCGGGCCACCGGGTTGCGGGTAGAGCGGGGCCAGGTCGGCGCCGTGCACGTCGAGCGCCACCCAGGCGCCGATCGGGTCGCACCGGGCGCCGACCCCACCCAGGTCGTCGCGCAGCCGGGCCACCGAGCGCCACCAGCCGAGCACGTGGGTGCGCTGTTCCGGCCCCTCGGTGAGCAGCTTCTTGAGCGCCGGGTCGCGGGCCGCGTCCAGCGCGTAGCCGACCACGTAGTGCGGGATGTCGAGGTGGGCGAGGTCGAAGCGGGCGTCGCTGGTGTCGTACCAGTCGGCCGACGGCAGCTCGGCGAAGAGCCGCGCGGCGGCCGGGCCGGCCGCCGGGTCCAGGCAGATCACGCTGAAGTGCGCCGGACCCTGTGCGGCCAGGCTGAGCGCGGCCGCCGCGAGCACGTCGCAGGCCTCGTCGGCGCGGGTGCCGAGGACCGCCAGGTTGCGCCCGGGCATCCGGCCGAGCCGCAGCCGGGCCGGGTGGGCGGCCACGTCGATCCGCTCGCCGAGCACCGCACCGGGCGACGAGCCGACCGGGGCGTCGGCGGACGGCACCCGTCCGGCCGGGCGCAGCGCGGCCGGCAGCCGGGGCACCGCGTCGCCGTCGAAGAGCCGCGGCTCGGCGCATCCGGCCGGCCGGGTCCGCCAGAGCTTGCGTTGCAGGGTGCGCCAGACGGCCCGGTCGCCGGCGTCGGGCAGCCGGACGATCCGGTTCGCCCCGGACATCCCGGACTCGGTGTTCACCACCGCGTGGAAGCGCGGGATGACCGCGGCGGCCAGGTTGTCGTCGGCCAGGATCCGGCGCGCCTTGGGCAGTGCGATCCGCAGGGTGAACTGGGCGATCAGCCCGGGCCGGCCCCACAGCGCCTGGATCCCGGCCACGTCCTGGCTGGCCAGCACCAGGTGGATGCCTTGCGAGCGGCCCCGCCGGGCGAGGTCCTCGAGCAGGTCGACGGCCTCGTCGGCGACCGCGTCCCGGCCGGCCAGCAACACCTGGAACTCGTCGATCACCGCGACGATCCGCGGCCAGTGCCCGGCCGGGTCCTCGGTGCGCAGCTCGGCCAGCTTGCCGGCGTCGTAGCGTTTCGCCGCCTGGGCCCGGGTGCGCAGCTCCTCGCTCAGGTGCCGGAGCATGGCCAGGCCGAACTCGCGGTCGCCGTTGACGTTGATGCCGGCCAGTCGTACCTGGGGGAGCCAGCTCGGGTCGCGCGGGCCGGGGGCGTACCGGGCGAAGGACACCCCCTCCTTGAAGTCGAGCAGGTAGAGCGCCAGCTCCTCGGGGCCGTACCGGGTGGCCAGCGAGCCCAGCCAGGCGTAGATCAGGTTGGTCTTGCCGGAGCCGGACGGCCCGCCGATCAGCGCGTGCGGCGGGTCGTCGCCGAGCGGCACCTCGACCAGTGTCCCGTCGGTGCTGTCGCCGATCGGTGCGATGAGGCCGTGCACCGAGGACTCGGTCCAGTGCTTGGCCGGCTCCAGGTCGGCCAGGCTGGCCGGGCCGGGCCCGGCGCGCAGCCGCTCGGCGGTGGTCCGGCAGAACGCCGCGATCCGGTCCGGCGGGGGCGGCGGGTCCAGCCGGATCTCCAGGTGACCCAGCGAGTCGCAGGTGGCCAGCTGGTCCCGGTGCACGGTGATCCGCTCCACCGTCGGGTCGTCGTCCAGCTCCAGCCCGCGCACCACCAGGTGTACCCCGCAGGCCACGCCGGTGCGCACGATCCGCCCGAGCTGCGCCCGCTGCCCGGTGGTCATCTCCACCGTGGTGGCCCGGTCGGCGAGCAGCACCACCAGCCGCCACGGTTCCGGGCGCGGGCCGGGCCGGGCGGCGGCCAGCTCGGCCAGCGACGGGTACTGCCCGCCGAGCGACTCGTTCACCCGGCAGATGTGGTCGGCCAGGTCGTCGAGGAGCGAGCCGAGCCCGCCCGGGCCGACGAAGGTGGGGTTCAGCGGCGCGAACGGGGCCAGCGTGCCGCCCAGGTTCTCCGGGTCGTAGACGGTCAGCTGCACGTCGCCCGGCCGGGTGCTGCCCAGCGCCCGCAGCAGCACCCCGGTGATCAGGTCGTCGACCTGCGGGGACGGTCCGGAGACGTGCAGGTGCACGGCGTCCAGCAGCGGGATCAGGCCGGGCAGCGCGGCGGTCTCCTCGAAGGTGATCGCGCCGATCCGGAGCAGGCCGGGCCGGGCGCCGGGGTCCGGCTCGCTGGGCGACCAGAGCCGCCAGGGCGCCCCGGCCGCGCCGGTGGCGCTGGACGTGGCCAGGCCGCGCAGGTGCCCGGCGAGCTGGGTGGCCTCGCTGCGGAACCGCCGCTGGATGTCGTCGCGGGCGGCCTCCCGGGCGGCGGCGAGCTGGGTCAGGCAGGTGGCGTACGCGTCCCGGACCAGCCGACGCCGCCCCTGCGCCTCGCCGCGCGCCGACTCGGCGGCGGCCAGCACCGCCCGAGCGGAGCCGCGAGCCTCGGCCAGTTCCTGCCGAACCGCGGCGACCAGCGCGTTCCGGTTGCTACCCACGCCACCCCCCGGACTCCATGTGGGGGGATTTTAGCCATTTTCCAGCATTAAGACGGATTAGCCATTGCGTGTCGTGATCTGTAGTCAGAAAGGGCTTCCCACAGCTGCGCCGCCACGATCATCGCGGCCTCCCGGTGCCACTGCCGCATGGTGTCCCGCGGCACGTTCCGCCGGAACCAGTCGACCGCCATCCGGGCCTCCCGGCTCAGCCCGTCGAGCCGCTGCCGCCGGGAGTACGGGTTCAGCCCGAGCACCCCGACGAACTGCAGCGTGTTGTAGTACCGCCACTCCTCGGTGGTGCCGAACGGCCCGTCCGGCCGCAGCGCCGACACCGCCTCGCGCAGCACCGCCCGCAGCTCGCGGGCCCGGGCCCGGGGCTGGTCGTCGCCGCGCCCGGCGATCCGCCGGGCCACCACCGGCAGGTCGGTCAGCGGGCTGCGGGACAGCCGGTTCAGATCGTTGAAGTCGGCCAGCGCCCGGCGGGTCAGCCGGAGGAACTCCGGCTCGCCGATCTCGGTCAGCCGGCGCCGCTCCCGGCGGCGCAGCAGCGCGTCCGCGTTCACGAACAGCGCCGCCCGGTCGTTGCGCAGCCGGCTGTCGCCGGCCAGCGCCACCCGGTCCAGCATCCGGCTCAGCCGCCCGGTCAGCCCGGCCACCGCCGAGGCCGCCGCGACCACCACGAACTGCAGCACCACCACGGTGCTGTCGCGGTCCGCCGCGTAGATGGTCAGGGTGGCCGGGAGGCCGACCAGCAGCAGGATGCCGACCGCCGCGGCCAGCGACCGGCGCAGGTCCGGCCGGAGCCGCTCGCCGCCGGCCACCGCGTGCGCCACCGCGACCAGGTAGCCGAAGACCAGCAGGTCCACCGCGCCGGCGGCGAGCGCCGGGCCCGGCCCGCCGGCGTCCACCGGGACCAGCAGCACGGCCAGGCTCGCCGCGTAGAGCCCGGCCATCAGGGTCAGCGCCGGCGGCAGCGAGCGCGGCACCACCTCGGCGCGCACCCGCCAGAGCAGGATCAGCGCGCCGGCCAGCGGGGTCAGCCCGACCAGCTTGCCGGCCCCGGGCAGCGCGACCACCAGCACCTGGAAAGTGACGCCGAGGGCCAGCGCGCCCATGTCCACCGGGCGCCGGTCGGCCGGGGACAGCGGCAGCAGGGCCACCACGGTGCCGGCCCAGGCCAGGGCCGGCAGGCAGATCAGGATGTCCGCGGTCCGCTCACCGGGGGCGACGGTCCAGGCGACCAGACCGGCCGCGTACGCGACCAGCGCCGCGGCCGCCCAGCGCAGCGCCGGCCGCCCCGGATCCCGGCCGAGCAGATAACCGGCGAGCCACCAGCAGAGGGCGAAGAGGGGTACGGCGAGCGCGGGCACCCGGAGAGTCAACCAAACAGGCGACGCGTTTCGACACCCGTAAGTTTCGCTTCCCGGCGACGTTTGCGACGGCGGACCACCCAGACGGTGGCCCAGACCATCACCGCCAGGCCGATCAGCACCAGGAACGGCATCAGGATGGCCAGCACCGACATGGCGACGCTGCCCAGATCCTCGGCGGTGCTGGCCACCGGGGCGCCGAAACCGGCCGTGGTGACGTTGACCACCGGGCGGGCGGCCGCCTTGACCCCGTGCACGCCGAGCGCGATCAGCATGCCGGTGACCACCGGCACCCACTGGTGCGAGGTGAAGAACGAGCCCGGGTCGGTGACGGTCACCGTCTGCGAGGCGGAGCCGGCGCCGAAGGCCAGGCCGCCGGCGGTCGGCCGGACGACGGTCTGCACCACGTCGTTCACGTGGTCGACCATCGGCACCTTGTCGGCGACCACCTCGATGGCGAGCAGGATCGCCAGGATCGTCAGGGTCCAGCCGTTGGCCAGCCACGACCAGCTGGACGGCAGGTCGATCGCGCCGGTGAACCGGGCCAGCAGGCCCATGGTCAGCAGGGGGATGTACGCATTCAGGCCGGCGGATGCCGCCAGACCCGTGCCGGTCAATGCTTCGAACACGATGCCAGCATGGCACCGGCACGCTCGTCCCGCTCCCCGAGCGAGGCCGCACCGTCCGGTAGTGTCGCCGGGTGCGTCTGGTCATCGCGAAATGCTCGGTCGATTACGTCGGGCGGTTGTCCGCCCACCTCCCGCTCGCCACGCGGCTGCTCATGGTCAAGGCCGACGGCTCGGTGTCGATCCACGCCGACGACCGTGCCTACAAGCCGCTGAACTGGATGAGTCCGCCCTGCAAGCTGCAGGAGTCGGAGGGCGTCTGGAAGGTGGTGAACAAGGCCGGCGAGGAGCTGCGGATCACCCTGGCGGAGGTCTTCCAGGATTATTCGTACGAGCTGGGCGTCGACCCCGGCCTGCAGAAGGACGGCGTCGAGGCGCACCTGCAGGAGTTGCTCGCCGAGCACCCGGAGACGTTCGGCGAGGGGCACACCCTGGTCCGCCGTGAGTTCATGACCGCGATCGGCCCGGTCGACCTGCTGCTCAAGGACGCCGAGGGCGCCTCGGTGGCGGTCGAGGTGAAGCGGCGCGGCGAGATCGACGGCGTCGAGCAGCTCACCCGGTACCTCGAACTGATGAACCGGGACCCGCTGCTCGCCCCGGTCAAGGGCGTCTTCGCGGCCCAGGAGATCAAGCCGCAGGCCCGGGTGCTGGCCGCCGACCGCGGTATCCGCTGCGTGGTCGTCGACTACGACAAGCTGCGCGGCATGGAGCGCGACGAGCTGACCCTGTTCTAGCCGGCACTGTTAGGGCTTCAGGTCGACGCGGTCCGGGTCGGTGGTGGCGACCAGGTAGCCGCGGGTGCCGATCAGCGCCAGCGCGTACTGGAAGACGATCAGCGTCAGGCTCAGCGGGTCGCCGACGATCAGCCCCACCACCGTCGGGACCGCCAGGATCAGCGCGTCCGGGCCGGCGAAGGCGTGCACCAGCGGCCCGGTCGACACCGTCCCCATCGGGGTGTCCAGCGGCAGCAGGTCGTTGCGGACGAAACCGGACCGCGCACGGCGCACCGCCGCGACCCCGCCGGCGATCCCGAGCGGCACGCTGAGCAGCCACCACTGGCCGTCTGGCAGATGCCCGGTGAGCTGCAGCAGAAGCAGGGCGGCCAGCGACCAGAGGAAGGCCAGCACACCCGGGATCCACAGCCGCTGCAACAGCGCCTGCCGGGAGGTGAGCCCGAGCAGCCGGGACAGCACCGGGTTGCCGGAGTCGGTGTTGACCGTGGCGGTCGTGGTGCCGCCGGCGGCCATCGCGCCGAGCGGCAGCGCGACCGCGGTGACCCAGGCCGGCGCCCCGGTGAGCAGCAGCGGCACCGGGGTGGCGGCGAGCAGCCAGAGCAGGCGGGGCAGCCGGCGCCGGGCCAGCAGGAAGTCCTGCCCGGTCAGCACCGGCAGCCGGGCCGGCGGGCGGGCCGAGGTCAGCCGCCGGTTCGCCCAGTAGCGCCGCTCCACCATGTCGGTCAGGAAGCTCGGTTCCACCCCGAACGCGCTGTCGAAGAGGGTTCCGGTGAGCTTCGCGGCGTCCAGGACGCGATCGGCCGGGGTCAGAGCCAGCTTCCGTACGATCACCGCGGTCCCCGCCGCGACCGCCACCGCGAGCCCGGCGGCGACCGTGAGCAGCGCCGGCCTCGACGGCCACCCGCGCAGCGGGGCCGAGTCGAGCCCGCCGGCGGCGTCGGCCACCAGCAGCGCCAGCCCGGCCAGCACGGCGAGCCCGGCCAGCCGGTCGGCGACCGTGGCCCACCGCCGCGCCCGCTGCGCCACCACGGTGACCAGCAGCAACCCGATGCCGAGCAGCGCCCCGCCCAGGATGATCGCCGGCGCCCGGTCGTGCGGCGCGGCGTGCCCGGCGATCGCGGTGGCCAGCAGCGCGGCCGCGACGGCCACCCCGGCGCCGGCCAGGCGCAGCGACGGCAACAGCAGCCGGCGGCGGCTGA
Source organism: Actinoplanes octamycinicus (assembly GCF_014205225.1). Classification (NCBI taxonomy): domain Bacteria; kingdom Bacillati; phylum Actinomycetota; class Actinomycetes; order Micromonosporales; family Micromonosporaceae; genus Actinoplanes; species Actinoplanes octamycinicus. The sequence goes on along the minus strand of NZ_JACHNB010000001.1, from coordinate 721,959 downwards.
CCGGGGCGGTGAGCAGGAAGTACGCCGCGGGGCGGCCGAGCGTGACCGGGCCGATCGCGCGCAACGCCAGGGTGAGGAACCCGGCGCCGAGCAGCGCCAGCGCGAGCGCGGGCAGCGCGCCCAGGTCGGCGGCCGGCGGCCAGAAGATCGTGGCCAGCTGCCGGTGCAGCATCGCGCCGAGCACCGCGACCAGCAGCACCGCGACGTAGAGGTTGCCGAGCGTCGCGCCGCGCTCCCGATGGGACACCTGACGCTGGTGGATCCACCGGCGGACCGGGCGCAGCGGGACGAGAACGGTCATCGGTGCAGCGACTCCATCGTGGTGAGTTCCGCACCGGAGGCCACCGCGAACTTGTCGTCGTGGCTGGCCATCAGCAGCGACCCGCCGGTCGACAGGTAGTCGGCGAGCAACTCGGCGACCAGCACCCGCCCGTCCGGGTCCAGTCGCTGCTCCGGCTCGTCCAGGATCAGCAGCGAACTCGGCCGGAGCAGCACCATGGCCAGGGTGAGCCGCTGCTTCTGGCCGGACGAGAGCGACGGCGGGATGGCGTCCGCGTGCCCGGCCAGGCCGAACCGCTCCAGCGCCGCGTCCACCCCGGCCTCGTCCGGGTCCTGCCCGTGCGCGCGGCAGATCAGCTCGGCGTGCTCCCGGGTGGTCAGCCCCGGGTACCAGGTCGGCGGCTCGACCGTGGTGACCACCGCGGCCCAGAACGCCGGGCCGCCGCCGGCCGTGCCGCCGAACACCCGGATCCGGCCGGCGTCCGGCCGCTGCAGGCCGCTGACGCAGCGCAGCAGGGTGGACTTGCCGATGCCGTTCTCCCCGGTCACGCAGACACCCGCGCCGGCCGGAACGGTCAGCTCGACACCGGCCAGCACCGGTGTCGAGCCGTAGCTCACCGTGAGATCACTTACCTCAACCGCGGGGTGGTCGGCCACCCCGACAGCCTAGGGCTTGCTTTTCCTGTGCGTCGGAGCGAGGCCGCGGTCAGGGCTTGCGGCCGTAGAGCAGGCGCAGGGCCTTGACGATCTGCTGCACCTGGGCCGGGGTGCGCTCGAAGGTCATCGCCGGGAGCAGCGATTTCGCCCGGCGTACGGTGATCGCCTTGGCCCGGGCGAACTCGCGCAGCCCGTCCTCACCGTGGATCCGCCCGAAGCCGGACTCGCCGACCCCGCCGAACGGCAGGTTGCCCATCCCGACGAAGGTCAGCGTGCCGTTCACCGCGACCATGCCGGAGCGCAGCCGCCGGGCGATCCGGACCGCGTTCTTCTTGCCGAAGACCGAGCCGCCCAGTCCGTACGGGGTGTCGTTGGCCTTCTGCACGGCCTCGTCGGCGTCGCGCACCTTGGTGATGGTCAGCGTCGGCCCGAAGGTCTCCTCGCGGATCTCCGAGGAGTCCGCCGGCACGTCGACCAGCACGGTCGGCGCCACGTAGGGCGCCTGCACCGCCTCGGCGCCGCCGAGCACCGCCCGGCCGCCCTTGGCCAGCGCGTCCTCGATGTGGTCGCGGATGATGTCCAGCTGTTTCGGCATGGTGATCGGGCCGATCTCCTCGCCGGTGCGCAGCTTCCCGGCCTTCTCCACCACCGCCTCGACGAACCGGTCGTAGACCGGGGCGACCGCGTAGACCCGCTCGATGCCGATGCAGGTCTGCCCGGCGTTGGTCATCGCGCCCCAGACCGCCGCCTCGGCGGCCGCCTTGACGTCCGCGTCGGCGTCCACGATCAGCGCGTCCTTGCCGCCCGCCTCGATCACCACCGGCACCAGGTTCTCCGCGCAGGCGGCCATCACCTTCTTGCCGGTGGCGGTGGAGCCGGTGAAGCTGACCTTGCCGACCCCGGCGCGGCACAGCGCGCCGCCGACGTCGCCCAGCCCGTGCACCGCCTGCAGCACCGGGTGCTCCGGGACGACCTCGGCGAACGAGTCGACCAGCCACTGGCCGACCACCGGGGTGTACTCACTCGGCTTGAAGACGACCGCGTTGCCGGCCGCCAGGGCGCCGGAGATCGGGCCGATCGGGGTGACGATCGGGTAGTTCCACGGGCCGATCACGCCGACCACGCCGTACGGCTGGTACTCCAGGTGGCCGACGTGCTCGGCGAGCAGCATGCGGGTGCGCATCCGGCGCGGGCCGAGCACCCGCTTGGCGTGCTTGGCGGCCCAGTCCAGGTGCTCGACGGCCGCGGTCACCTCGATGATGCCGTCGTTGATCGGTTTGCCGCTCTCCCGCTGGGTGAGCTCGGCCAGCTCCTGGATCCGCTCGACGAGCAGGGTGCGCCAGCGCAGCAGCCGGACCTTGCGGCCCTCCCAGCCGAGGCTCTGCCACCAGGCGGCAGCCGCCTGGGCCCGCTCGACCGCGGCGACCACCGCTTTCTCGTCGGCGGCGGGCACCCGGCCCGCTTCCGCGCCGGTGGCCGGGTTCGTCGAGATCAGCTGGCCGTCCTCGATCACGGGCAGGCCGGGAACGTGAGTCGCCGTCATGTCCGGAGTCTAGGCCGAATGTTACCGATGAGTCACTACGTACTCTTAACCTTGTGAGCCCCCGCCGCAACCGCCCCCACCGTCCCCCGGCCGACGACGAGCTGCCGCGGGACCGTCCGGGCATCACCGAGCAGCGCGTCCAGCAGTGGCGGGACGGTGACTGGATGGTGCGCAACATCTTCGGCGCGGCGGCCGCGAAGGTCTACCGGTGCCCCGGCTGCATGCAGGACATCCGGCCCGGCGTCGCGCACGTGGTGGCCTGGCCGGCCGACGATCTCGGCGACGGCGCCGACCGCCGGCACTGGCACACCGGGTGCTGGCGCGCCCGTGACCGCCGCGGCCCCGGGGTGGAGCGCTCGCGGAACGCCCCGCGCTATGGGTGATGATCGGGGTATGACGAACCAGATCCGTGCCAACTCGATCCTCCCCGCGAAGAGGGAGGACATCGAGCTGCACACCGCCGACGGCGTCACCCTGGTCGGTGAGCTGGCCGTGCCGCTGGACCGCCCGCCGGTGGCCACCCTCGTCTGCCTGCACCCGCTGCCCACCCACGGCGGGATGATGGACAGCCACGTCTACCGCAAGGCGGCCTGGCGGCTGCCCGCGCTGGCCGGCCTGGCCGTGCTGCGGTTCAACACCCGGGGCACCAGCAGCGTCCGGGGCACCAGCGGCGGCGCCTTCGCGGCCGGCGTCGACGAGCGCTACGACGTGGCCGCCGCCATCGAGTACGCGGAGTTCGCCGACCTGCCGGACATCTGGCTGCTCGGCTGGTCCTTCGGCACCGACCTCACCCTGATGTACGGCCTCGACCCGGCGGTGACCGGCGCCGTCCTGCTCTCCCCGCCGCTGCGCTTCTCCCGCCCGGAACACCTGGCCGCCTGGGCCGCCGACGGCAAGCCGGTGACCGCCCTGATCCCGGAGTTCGACGACTACCTGCGCCCGGCCGAGGCGGCCGAGCGGTTCGCCGCGATCCCGCAGGCCGAGGTGGTCCCGATGCCGGGCGCCAAGCACCTCTGGGTCGGCGACGCGGAGAAGGTGCTGGACGAGGTGGTCCGCCGGGTCGCCCCGGGCGTGCCGACCCCGTTGCCGCGTACCTGGGACGGTCCGATGGAGACCGGCGACATGAACGCCTACGCCGACCGCACGGTGGCCGCCTTCGCCGACGTCGACGTCCCGAAACCCCTCCGGGACTGACCCCCGCGCGTATCGCAGGGTCTAACGCTGGTCCATGCTGGGGACCAGGACCTCGCGCATGATCAGCTGGACGGCGGCGACCATCGGGATCGCCACCAGCGCGCCGACCACGCCGAAGAGGGCCACGCCGAGCAGCGCGGCGACCACCGCGGCCACGTCGCTGACCTTGACCGAGCGGCGCATCACGTTCGGATAGATCAGGTAGTTCTCGATCTGCTGGTAGATGATGAAGAAGACGATGCAGACGATGCCGTCCGGGACCGAGGAGGCCAGCCCGACCAGGCTGACGATCACCGCGCCGATGGTGGCGCCGATCTGCGGGATCAGGTCGCAGACCGCGACCACCACGGCCAGGGCGAACGGGTAGGGCAGGTCGAGCAGCATGGCCAGCACGAAGGTGCTCAGCCCGGCCAGGATGGCGATCGAGATGGCGCCCACCATGTAGGCGCCGACCTTGGTCAGGATCTCGTCGGTGAGCAGCCGCACCCGGTCCCGCCGGGACGACGGGACCAGCGAGTAACCGGCCTCCTTGAGCTTGTCGAAGGAGGCCATGAAGTAGATCGTCAGCACCAGCACGGTGAGGACGTTGAAGATCGTCCCGAAGATCAGCTTGGCGCCGCCGACCACCCCGCCCACCGCGCCGCCGATGGTGCCCGCGTTCACCGCGCTCTGCACCTTGTTCACGATGTCGTAGCGCTGCACCAGGTCGTTGACCGTCTCGCTGCGGCGCAGGTTCTCGATCGTGTCGGGCGCGTTGTTGATCAGCTCGGTGGTCTGCGTGACCAGCGGCGGGATCAGTGCGATGATCCCGCCGGCCAGCAGACCCACCACGGTCAGCGAGACGATGGTCACGGCCAGGCCGCGGGGGACACCCCAGCCGCGCAGCCGGACCACCGCCGGGTTCAGCCCGATCGCCAGGAACAGCGCGATGAAGATCAGGACGAGGATCGAGGCGGCGTTACGGACGCCGAGGAACAGCGCGTACGCCACGATCACGCCCAGCCCGAAGAGAAAGCCGAACAGGAACGGACTGCGCCGGTTCAGCGGGCGGCCGGGTGCGCCGAAGCGGCGGGCCTCGTCGAGACTGTCGTCCTCGGGAGCGGGTGCGTCCACCGGCTCCTCGACGGGTTCCGATGACATGCGGGACCTCCACAACGGACGGGAGTGTCCGGAGGCTATCAACCGGCCGCCAGCCGGTCACTACTCCGCGTCGGCCGGCACCCGGCTCGCCTGTGGGACCGTCACCTTGGCCGAGGCGGTCACCTTGGCGGGCGGCTCGGCTTTCACCGGCGGGTCGGCCTTGACCGGTGGCTCGGCCTTCACCGGAGCTTCCGCGGTCGCGGTGACCCTGACCGGCGGCTCCGCCTTGCCGTCCTGCTCCGGCTCGTCGGGGGAGGCGGCGGCGGCCAGCACCGCGGCGGCGGCCAGCTCGGCCACCCGTTTCGCCTCCTGCTGCACCTGGCGGCGGACGTCGGCGGCGTGCCGCTCGGCGGCCTCCCCGGCCCGTTTCGCCTCGGCGACCCGCTGCAGCTCGGCCTCGAGCTGCTTGGTGGCCTCGGCCAGCCGCTGCTCGACCCGCTCGGTCTCCCGCTCGCCGGCCAGCGCCTGCTCCTGCGCGGCGGCCAGCCGCCGCTCGGCCTCGGCCACCTTGTCCTGGGCGGCCTCCAGCTGCCGGCCGGCCTGCGCGATCTTCTCCTGCTGGGCGGCCATCTCCTTGCGGGTGGCGGTGGCCTGCTCGTCCGAGCGGCGGAGCACCTCCTCCGCGTACTTGTCGGCCTCGCTGCGCAGGTCGGCGCACTGTTTCTCGACACCGGCCCGCATCTGGCCGAGCTCCTCGATCACCGCGTGCCGGCGCAGCGCCAGCTCGTGCTCGACGGCGGCCTTGAGGTCGGCGTGCTCCCGGTCGGCCTCGGCGCGCCGGGTGGTGATCTCCTGGTTGGTCTTCTCCCGCAGCGCTTTCAGCTCCTGCTCGGCCTGCACCCGGGTGGACTGCACGTAGCCGTCCACCTCGGCGCGGGCCCGCTGGCTGTCCTGGGCGGCGGTGTCGGCCAGGTGCTGCGCCTCGGCCCGGGCCCGGGCCAGCAGGGCCTCGCTCTCGCTGCGGATCTGCTCGGCGGCCTGCCGGGCGGCGGCGACGGCCTTCTCCCCGGCGGCCCGCTTGGCGGCGTCCGCCTTCTCCTCCTCGGCGCGGCGGGCGGCCAGAGCCACCTCGAAGTCCCGGACCGCGTCGTGCGCGTGCGCCTCGGCCTCGGCCCGGATCCGCTCCGCCTCGGCGAGCCGGCCGGCGATGTCGTCGGTGGCCGACGCCTTGATCGCCTCGGCCTGCTCCTCGGCGAGCGCCAGGATCTGCTCGACCCGCGGGCCCAGGTGCCGGAACGAGACCTCGCCGACCACTCCGGAGTTGCGCCGGGTCTGGGTGATCTCCTGCTGCAGCCGCTCGATCTGCGCGGCCATCGCCTGGATCTGCGAATACGCCTGCTCCCGCTCGGCGGCCAGCGCGGCGATCTCGTTCTCCGCGCGGGCGACATACCGCTCGACCTGCTTGCGCTCATACCCCCGGAGGGCGGTCTCGAAGCTGGGCTCGGTGGCCGAGTCTCCGCCAAGGCCGAAGATTTCACCGCCGTGCGACATGCTCTCCATCCTCACATACGCACAGTCCTGCAGCGTGTCGATACACACCGGGCTGGGTGGGACTGCGCGGGTAGTAGCGAATTGTCCGACCGGGTCCGCGTGCAACCCAGGCTACGCGCCAAAACGAGTCAGGCCGTCCCGGAGAAACTCCGGTACGGCCTGAGTCACACAAAGCCAAACCGGCCCGGTCCACCGTCGCGCACTCCCGAGGAGTCCGCAACCGGAGGGACCGGGCGGTGCGGGTTACGAGTTGGTCTTGGCGGCGACCGGCTCCTCGCCGGCCTCGGCGTCCTCCTGCGCGGCCGGCTCGCCGGCCGGCTTCTCCGCCTGCTTCTCCGCCGCCGGGGCGGCCTGGGCGGCCTGGGCCACGGCTGCCGGAGCGGCCGCGCCGACGCCCGGCACCAGGCCGGACAGGCCGGACAGCATCTGCCCGAGCTGGTTGGTGACCGCGTCCTTCTGCCGGGTGAGGTCCTCGACCTCGCGGCGGGCCGCCTGGGTGGTCAGCTCGGCCTCGGTGCGCGCCTCGCTGAGCAGCCGGTTGGACTCGGCGCGGGCCTCCGAGACGGTCTTCTCGGCGAGCGCCCGAGCTTTCTCCACGGTCTCCGCGGAGGTGCGCTCCGACTCGACCCGGCGGCTCTCGGCGCGCTGCTCGATCTCCTTGGCCCGGTCCTCCGCGGCGCGGGCCCGCTCCTCGGCCTCGGCCACCATCTTCTGGGTGGCGGCGACCTGGGCGGCGTGCCGCTGCGACTCCTCGGCCTCGGCCTTCTCCCGGCGCTCGGCGATCTCCAGGGCCAGCGCCTGGAGGTCCTTGTCCCGCTTGTCCCGGGCGTCGCTGAGCATCTTGGTGGCCTCGGCGCGCTTCTCCTCGGCCTCCCGGCCGGCTTTCGCCCGGGCCTGGGTGATCTCCCGCTCGGCGGTGGCGCGCAGCGAGGAGACCTCGCGCTCCACGGTCGACTTGAGCTCGGCCACCTCGTGCGCGGTGACCGTCCGCAACTGCTTGGTCTCCCGGTCGGCGTCCGAGCGCAGCGTGTCGGCCTCGCGCCGGGCCTGCACCCGGGTCTCGGCCGCCTCCCGCTCGGCGTGCGTGCGCACCTGACCGGCCTCGCGCTCGGCGGTCGCCTTCATCGCGGCGGCCTCGGCCCGCGCCTTGTCGGTGATCTCCCGGGCCTCCAGCCGAGCCGCGGAGAGGATGCCCTCACTCTCCCGCTTGGCCTCGCTCCGGTGATCGTTCGCCTGTTCCTCGGCGAGCCGCAGGATCTGCTCGACCCGGGTGCCCAGCCCGGAGAGCGTCGGCCGATTGTTCTCCTCCAGCAGCTTGTTGCTGTCGGCGAGTTTCTGCTCCAGCACGTTCAGCCGCTGCTCCGACTGGCGGAGCCGGCGCTGGGCGTCGTTCATCCGCTGTTCGGCCTCACCACGGGCCTGGACGGCCTGGTTGAGGGCGGCGAGCAGGCGGCCGATGTGTCCGTCGACCTGCTGACGATCGTAACCACGAAGAACGACGGTGAAGTCGTGCTGGGAATTCGCGGTGTCGAAGAAGTCCATGGACTGATCCTGCTGCTGGGGCATTGCGCCATCCTGGCGAGAAGGGGGCGGGGATGCAAGGGCCGGGTGGCCGTGGAACCCCAATGTAGATCAGCTTTGACCTGGAGCGGAGGCGGGTGCCGACCCGTTCGGGCGACGGCGGTCACTCCCCGGCGGGGCCGGTGTCGTCCCGTCGCCACCTGCTGACTCGGGGTTTCAGATGATCGGCACCCCGCCGAGGGGATCGTCGGCCCTGCTCAATGGCACCGATCCTGCCAGCCGGCCGGCCCGTCGTCAGGCTGATTCACCCGACCGGTGTACCGGTTCGGCCGGCTCCACCAACTCGACGAGCACCCCGCCCGCGTCCTTCGGGTGGACGAAGTTGATCCGTGACCCGGCGGTGCCCCGTTTCGGGCTGTCGTAGAGCAGCCGCATGCCGCAGGCCCGCAGCGCGTCCGCGGCGGCCTCCACGTCGGCCACCGTATAAGCCAGTTGCTGCAGCCCGGGTCCGCTGCGGTCGAGGAACTTGGCGATCGCCGAGTCCGGCCGGGCCGGGGCGAGCAACTGGATCCGGGGGCCGGTGTCGTCGCCGACCCCGAGCATCGCCTCCCGGACACCCTGTTCGTCATTGGTCTCTTGGTGCACACACCGTAAACCGAGGTTTTCCTGGTAGAACCGGATCGCCTCGTCCAAGTCCGGCACGGCGATGCCGACATGGTCGATCCGGAGCAATCGGACGCCGGAGAATGTGACATTTTCCGGATGGGTGGCACTCGATGTGTGGTCTGTCATGACGTTAGTCTCTGACCTGACCCATCGTTAAGGCTGCCCGGGTACCCGCTCCGTACCCAGCCGTCGCAGATCGGACATACCGTGACCAGCTCCGTGATCGTCAGTGGCGCCCGTACCCCGATGGGGCGCCTGCTGGGCAACCTCCGGCACCTGCCCGCCACCGCCCTCGGCGGGCACGCCATCGCCGCCGCCCTGGCCCGCGGCGGTGTCTCCCCCGACCAGGTGCAGTACGTCATCATGGGCCAGGTGCTGCAGGCCGGCTGCGGGCAGATCCCGGCCCGCCAGGCGGCCGTCGCGGCCGGCATCCCGATGACCACCCCGGCGCTCACCATCAACAAGGTGTGTCTCTCCGGGCTGGACGCGATCGCGCTGGCCGACCAGCTGATCCGGGCCGGCGAGTGCGAGATCGTGGTGGCCGGCGGCATGGAGTCGATGACCAACGCCCCGCACCTGATCAACCAGCGGCAGGGCACCAAGTTCGGCGACGTCACGGTCCGCGACCACATGGCGCTGGACGGGCTCACCGACCCGTGGGCCGGCGTCTCGATGGGCGAGTCCACCGAGCTCAGCGGCGCCGGGCTGAACATCACCCGGGCCGAGCAGGACGAGTGGGGCGCGCTCAGCCACCGGCGGGCGGCCGCCGCGCAGGCCGAGGGCCGGTTCGCCGAGGAGATCGCGCCGCTGCCGTCCGGGGACAAGAAAGCCGAGACGCTGATCGACACCGACGAGGGCGTCCGGCCCGGCACCACCGGCGAGTCGCTGGCCAAGCTGCGCCCGGCGTTCACCGCGGACGGCACGATCACCGCGGCCACCGCCTCGCCGATCTCCGACGGCGCCGCCGCGGTCGTGGTGATGAGCCGGGCCAAGGCTGAGGAGCTGGGTCTGACCTGGCTCGCCGAGATCACCGCGCACGGCAACGTGGCCGGCCCGGACAGCTCGCTGCAGTCCCAGCCGGCGAACGCGATCAAGCACGCGCTGGAGAAGGCCCGGCTGATCGTCGAGGACCTCGACCTGGTCGAGATCAACGAGGCGTTCGCCCAGGTGGTCATCCAGTCGATGCGCGAGCTCAAGGTCGACCAGGACAAGGTGAACGTCAACGGTGGCGCGATCGCCCTCGGCCACCCGATCGGGATGTCCGGCGCCCGGCTGGTGCTCACCCTGGCCCTGGAGCTGAAGCGCCGCGGCGGCGGGACCGGTGCGGCGGGTCTCTGCGGCGGTGGCGGTCAGGGCGACGCTCTGATCATTAAAGTGTCGTCGTGACCCACTGCGACCTCACCCGGCCCGGCACCGGAGGGCCGGCATGAGCCGACCCCGCGATGTGCCCTCCCTGGTCAGCAAGGCCCGGGAGGGCGACCCGCGGTCGGTGGCCCGGCTGATCAGCCTGGTGGAGAACGGCGACCCGGCGCTGCCCGAGGTCGCCGCCGCGATGGCGCCCTACGCCGGCCGGGCCCAGGTGGTCGGGCTGACCGGCGCCCCCGGCGTGGGCAAATCGACCACCACGAACGAGCTGGTCCGGGCGCTGCGCCAGGCCGGCCACCGGGTCGGAGTGCTGGCCGTCGACCCGTCCAGCCCGTTCACCGGCGGCGCCATCCTGGGCGACCGGGTGCGCATGCAGGAGCACACCGCCGACCCGGGCGTGTACATCCGCTCGATGTCCAGTCGCGGACAGCTCGGCGGTCTCTCCGCGGCCACCCCGCAGGCCGTCCGGGTCCTCGAGGGCGCCGGCTGCGACGTGGTGCTGGTCGAGACGGTCGGCGTCGGGCAGGCCGAGGTGGAGATCGCCTCGCTCGCCGACACCACGCTGGTGCTGCTCGCCCCGGGCATGGGCGACGCGATCCAGGCGGTCAAGGCCGGCGTGCTGGAGATTGCCGACGTCTTCGTGATCAACAAGGCGGACCGCCCGGGCGCGGACAACACCTACCGCGACATCCAGGGCATGCTGGCGCTCGGCGAGCGCGGCGCCGGCGAGTGGCGGCCGCAGGTGGTCCGCGCGGTCGCGGTCAAGGGCGAGGGCGTCGACGAGGTGGTCGCCGCGATCGAGAAGCACCGCCACTGGATGGAGGCGAACGGCGAGCTGCGGTCCCGCCGCGAACGCCGCGCCGAGGCGGAGATCTCCGCGCTGGCCCTGGGCACGCTGCGGGCCCGGATGGGCGACCTGCGCGGGGGGACGGCGCTGGCCGACCTGGCCGCCCGGGTGGCGGACGGGGCGCTCGACCCCTATGCCGCGGCGGATGAGCTGCTCGCCGGGTTGGACGCGGGCGCCGCCCGCTGACGTCTCGGCTGTCCGCCCCGTTCTGGTGTTCGAGGCGCGCCTGCCCGCTGGGCGTTTCGGCTGTCCGCCGTTGTGGTGTGTGCGAAGGGCGCCTGCCCGCTAATGTTTCGGCCGTCCACCGGTTCTGGTCTGTTCGAAGGGCGCGCCCGCTGACGCCTCGGCTGTCCGCAATCCTGGTCTGTTCGAACCGCGCGCCCGCTGACGGCTCGGCTGTCCGCAATTCTGGTTCGTCCGAAGCGCGCGCCCGCTGAGGCCTCGGCTGTCCGCAATCCTGGTCTGTCCGAAGCGCGCGCCCGCTGTCCACAATCCTGCTCTGTCCACAGGGCGCCCGCCCGCATCTCGCCATTCGGCCACACTGCTCAGCGGGTGGTGGCCCCCTGGGTGGGCGGGCTGGGCCAGTGGGCGGGCTGGGTCGGTTGGCACCGACGGTCCTGTTCCCCGCCGTGTGATCGCGGGCTGGGCCGGTTGGCGGGCTGGGCCAGGTGGCGGGCCGGGCGAATTTGGCCGGCCGGGGGAGTTGGCGGGCTGAGCGGATCTAACCAGCCGGGCGAATCTTGCGGGTCCTTATCCAGCCGGCCGGGCGAATCTTTTGGGCCGGGCCGGGCCGGGCCGGGTCGGCTCGGGGCGGCGGGTCAGGGGAACCGGGCGAGGGTCTCCTGGATCAGGGTCAGGTCCCAGGTCAGCGTGCCGTCGTCCAGATCGCGGACGACCCCGCGCAACCAGTCCAGCTCGGCGCGGAGCAGGGCGGCCCGGTATTCGTCCTCGAGCAGGAACAGCCGGGGCAGGCCAGGCGGGGCCTGCGCCTCGATCGCCGCGAGTCGTTCGGTGACCGCGTCGATCCGGCGGTCCAGCAGGTGCCGGGTCTCCGGTGGGGTGAGCATGGCCAGGAAGGCGAGCGCCACCGGGAACTCGGGGAACTCCCGGGCCGGCGCCGGCAGCATCTCCAGCAGCCAGCGGCGGAGGGTCGCGCTGCCCTCCTCGGTGATCTCGTAGACGGTCCGCTCCGGCCGCCCGGCTTCCCGGGTGGTCTCACCGGCGCGCGCCAGTCCCTCCCGGACCAGCCGGTCGAGGGCCTGGTAGACGCTGTTGCGCTGGGCCACGTTGACCAGTTGGTCCTGACCGCGCTCCTTGATCACCTGCTGCATCCGGTACGGGTGCATCGGCGCTTCCACCAGCAGCGCCAGCAGCAGCATCGCAAGTGGGGAGCGCTTCATGCCAAGCAGCCTACGATCCCTTGACGTACCGTAGTCATTGTATGGATAGTCATTTTATGACTAACACAGCTGCCGTGATCGGGGGTGGCATCGCCGGCACCGCGGCGGCCATCGCCCTGCGTCACGCCGGGTTCGACCCGGTGATCCACGAGCGTCACGAGCGCAGCGTCGCCGACGAGCGCGGCGCGTTCCTCACCGTCGCGGTGAACGGGCTGGCCGCGCTCCGTTCGCTCGGCTTGTCCCCGGAGAAGGTGCTGGCCAAGGGCTTTCCGACGCCGGCCATGGCGCTGCGCGGCGCGTCCGGGCGGGTGCTCGCCGAGATGTCGCTGGGCCGGGAGGCGTCCGGCCCGGGGACGCTGACCATCCGGCGCTCCGACCTCTACGCCGCGATGCGTGACGAGGCCGAGGCACGCGGCATCCCGGTGGTCTACGGCGCCGCGCTGACCCGGGCGGTGTCCGGGCCGGACGGGGCCGGCGCGGAGTTCGCCGACGGCCGTCGGGTGCGTGCCGACCTGCTCGTCGGCGCCGACGGGCTGCGGTCGCGCACCCGGCGGTCCCTGGATCCGGGCGCGCCCGCGCCGCACTACCTCGGGCTGCTCAACGCCGGCGGGTTCACCGCCGGGCCGGTCGAGCCGCGGCTGGCGCCGCCGCCCGGCGTGATGCAGATGGCCTTCGGCCGGCGGGCGTTCTTCGGCTGGGCGACCGCGCCGGACGGGTCGGTCTGGTGGTTCGCCAACCCGCCGAGCAAGCGGCCGGTCGAGCCCGGCGCGTTCACCGCCGAGACCTGGAAGGCGCACCTGATCGAGCTGTTCGAGGGCGATCCGTCGTCGCCGGCCGCCGAGTTGATCCGGCTCAGCGACGAGGTGGTCGGGCCGTGGAACACCGAGGACATGGGCCCGGTACGGGTCTGGCACGACGACCGGATCGTGCTGGTCGGGGATGCCGCGCACGCGATGGCGCCGACCTCCGGGCAGGGTGCCTCGCAGGCACTGGAGGACGCCGTGGTGCTCGGTCACAGCCTGCGGGGCCGGGTGCCGATCGGGGCGGGGCTGACGGCGTACGAGAAAGCTCGTCGTCCCCGGGTGGAGAAGGTGGCGGCGCACGGGCGGCGGGGCAACAGCAGCAAGGTGCAGGGTCCGGTCGGGGCGGCGATCCGGGACGCGATGATGCCGCTGGTCTTCCGGCTGCTGCAGCGCAAGGGCGATCCGCAGGCCTGGATCTTCGAGCACCGGCTGCCCCCGCTGCCGGCCGGGACCTGAGCGGCGACCCCGGCAGCGTGGCGGGCGCTGCCGGGGCCGGTGGGGATGGAAAGGGTTCCCACCCGGACTCTTCCCGCTCCGGTTACCTGGCGGTAGTGGGGAAAACCCTTGTCCTGTTGTCCATCGCGACCTTAGTAATCGTTCAGTTGTGCCTCTAAGATGGGGCGCATGGACGCAGCCGACATCGAGGCCGGCCGTGAGCGCTGGCAGCGCCGCTACGACGCCGCCCGCAAGCGGGACGCCGACTTCACCACGCTTTCCGGCAACCAGGTGGAGCCGGTCTACGGCCCACCGGCCGGGGCCACCCACCCCGGTTTCGAGCGGATCGGCTGGCCCGGCGAGTTCCCCTACACGCGCGGGCTCTACCCGACCGGTTACCGGGGGCGGACCTGGACGATCCGGCAGTTCGCCGGGTTCGGCAACGCGCGGCAGACCAACGAGCGCTACAAGATGATCCTGGCGGCCGGCGGCGGCGGGCTCAGCGTCGCCTTCGACATGCCGACCCTGATGGGCCGCGACTCGGACGACGCGCAGGCGCTCGGTGAGGTCGGGCACTGCGGGGTGGCGATCGACTCGGCGGCCGACATGGACGTGCTGTTCGACGGGATCCCGCTGCAGGACGTGACGACCAGCATGACCATCTCCGGTCCGGCCGTCCCGATCTTCGTGATGTACCTGGTGGCCGCCGAGCGGCAGGGCGCCGACCTGAGCAAGCTGGACGGCACGCTGCAGACCGACATCTTCAAGGAGTACATCGCGCAGAAGGAGTGGCTCTTCGCCCCGGAGCCGCACCTGCGCCTGATCGGCGACCTGATGGAGTACTGCGCGCGGGAGATCCCGAAGTACAAGCCGCTGTCGGTCAGCGGCTACCACATCCGCGAGGCCGGGGCGACCGCCGCGCAGGAGTTGGCGTACACGCTGGCCGACGGCTTCGGCTACGTCGAGCTGGGGCTGTCCCGCGGGCTCGACGTCAACCAGTTCGCGCCCGGGCTGAGCTTCTTCTTCGACTCGCACATCGACTTCTTCGAGGAGATCGCCAAGTTCCGCGCGGCGCGCCGGATCTGGGCCCGGCACCTGCGCGACGACTACGGGGCGACCAGCGAGAAAGCGTTGTGGCTGAAGTTCCACACGCAGACCGCCGGGGTCTCGCTGACCGCCCAGCAGCCGGTGAACAACGTGGTGCGCACCGCGGTCGAGGCGCTCGCCGCGGTCCTCGGCGGCACCAACTCGCTGCACACCAACGCGCTGGACGAGACGCTGGCGCTGCCCACCGACGAGTCCGCCGAGATCGCGCTGCGCACCCAGCAGGTGCTGATGGAGGAGACCGGGGTGGTCAATGTGGCCGACCCGCTCGGCGGCTCGTGGTACGTGGAGGCGCTCACCGACCGGATCGAGGCGGAGGCCGAGGAGATCTTCGAGCGGATCCGCGGGCTCGGGCACGACGGCAGCATCACCGCCGGGATTCTGCGCGGCATCGAGGACGGCTGGTTCACCGCGCACATCGCCGAGGCCGCGTTCGCGTACCAGCAGGCCCTGGAGAAGAACGAGAAGCGGATCGTCGGCGTCAACGCGCACACCGGCACGGTCGCCAAGGAGCTGGAGATCCTCCGGGTCTCCCACGAGGTCGAGGTGGAGCAGCGGCGGGTGCTCGGCGCGCGCCGGGCCGAGCGCGACGAGGGGCGGGTGAAGAGCGCCCTGGAGGAGCTGGTCGCGGTGTCCCGGACCTCGGCGAACATGATCCCGGCGATGCTCGAGGCGGCCCGCGCCGAGGCGACGCTCGGCGAGATCTGTGACGCCTTGCGGGGCGAGTGGGGCGTCTACCGGGAGCCGGCCCGCTTCTGACCGTCGTGGAGGGTCCGCGGGGTCGCTCTGTGACGTCCGATATCGGCCGCCCGGCGGCGGCGCGAACAGGCCGGACAGCGTGCGAGACTAGGTAACCATGAGCGACCCACGGACCACTCCGTCGATCTTCACCCGCGGCGCGGTCGATCTCAGCGCGCTGCGTACCCCGGCGCCGGCCAAGCCGGCCGCGCCGAGCCGTCCCGCCGCCTCCGACGGCGCCCCGAGCGGTGCCGTGCCGAGCACCCTCCCGGGCCTCGCCCCGGAGACGATCATCGATGTCACCGAGGCCGATTTCCAGACCACCGTGCTGGAGCGGTCGCTCGACACCCCGGTGATCCTCGACTTCTGGGCCGACTGGTGCGGGCCGTGCAAGCAGCTCTCCCCGGTGCTGGAGAAACTCGCCGTCGAGGGCCAGGGCGCGTGGGTGCTCGGCCGGGTCGATGTGGACGCCAACCCGCGGCTCGCCCAGGCGTTCCGGGTGCAGGGCATCCCGATGGTGCTCGCGGTGATCGGCGGGCAGCCGGTCGAGGGCTTCACCGGCGTGCTGCCCGAGGTCCAGATCAAGCAGTACATCGACGCGGTGCTCAAGGCGGCCGGGGTGAGCACGGCCGGTGCCGCGCCGGAGGACCCGCGGCTGGACGCGGCCGACGACGCGCTGATGGTGGGCGACCTGGACGCGGCCGAGGCGGCGTACAAGAAGATTCTCGCCGAGTCGCCGGCCGACGCGGCCGCCGAGGCCGGGCTGGCCCAGGTCGAGCTGTACCGGCGGATCAACGGGCAGGACCCGGCGTCGATCCTGGCCCGGGCCGAGGCCGATCCGGCCGACCTGGAGGCGCAGCGGCTGGCCGCCGACGTCGAGGTGCTCAGCGGCCAGGCCGAGCAGGCCTACGCGCGGCTGGTCACGCTGGTCAAGCGGACCAGCGGCGAGGAGCGGGACGCGGTGCGCAAGCACCTGCTGTCGCTGTTCGCGGTGGCCGGTCCGGACGACCCGGCCGTGGCCGGCGCGCGGCGTGCCCTGGCCAGCGCACTCTTCTAGCCCACACAGTTATCGAGGAAGCGGGAGGGCGTCGTGCGACGCATCGCCGTTCTGGACGCGCCGTCCAATCTCGGCCTGCGCCCGCCGACCGCGACGTCGGTGCCGGGCTGTGCCAAGGCGCCCGGCGCCCTCCGCGACCACGGTCTGCTGACCCGGCTCGGCGCCCGGGACGCCGGCTGCCTCACCCCGCCGCGCTACGACCCGGGTGACTGGCGGCCCGGCGACGGCGTCGCGCACGCCCCGGAGATCGCGGCGTACTCGCGCGCGCTCGCCGACCGGATCGGCGCGATCATCGACGGCGGCGAGTTCCCGGTGATCCTGGGCGGCGACTGCTCGATCCTGATCGGTTCCGGGCTGGCCATGCACCGGCTCGGCGAGGCGGTCGGCGGCCGGATCGGGCTGGTCTTCGTGGACGGTCACTCGGACTTCCGGCACCCCGGGAACGCGTCCTATGTCGGCGCCGCCGCGGGTGAGGACCTGGCCCTGGTCACCGGCCGCGGGCAGGCCGACCTGGCGGCGATCGAGAGCCGCCGGCCGTACTTCCGGGATGTCGACGTGGTGGTGCTCGGCATCCGCGCCCAGGACGAATACCGGCTCGATCTGCAGGCCGCCGGGATCGTGACCCGCCCGGTGCCGATGCTGCGGGCCGAGGGGGCGGCGCGCAGCGCGCAGTGGGCCCGCGACCAACTCGTCGACTGCGCCGGCTACTGGGTGCACGTGGACGTCGACGTGCTCGACCCGGCGGTGATGCCGGCGGTGGACGCGCCGGACCCCGGGGGCATCGCCTTCCCGGAGCTGGAGCTGCTGCTCACCGGGCTGGTCGAGTCGCCGCACTGCCTGGGCGTGGAGATCACCGTCTTCGACCCGGACTACGACCCGGACGGGCGGTACGCGGGGGAGATCACCTCGGCGGTGGTGAGCGGGCTGGCGCCGGTGCGCACGGTGACGCCCCGACCGGATCTGATCGCCGCCCGCCGGGATCTGGCGCGTCCGTCGGGACCCGGCGCCGTGCCGGCCGAGCCCGAGGTGCCGGCCGAGCCCGCGGTGCTGCCCGAGCCCGAGGAGCTCGTGAGCAGCGGGGACACCCCCGAGCCCGGGGAGCGGGCCGAGGAACCCGGAGCCGCGTTCGAGACGGTCGGCGAGGAGCCGCTCGACGAAGAGCCGCTCCACGAAGAGCAGCTCCATGAAGAGCCGCTCCACGAAGAGGCGGTCGGCGAGGAGCAGCCCGAGGAAGCACAGGACGAGGAAGAGCAGCACGAGGAGCCGCAGCTCGACGAGGAGCCGGCCGGGATCCGCCTGCTTCCCCGGCCGCTCGGCTCCGCCCCGCTGCTCGACTCGGAGCCGTTGCCGGCCACCCGCCCCGGGATGCTGCGCCCGCGGCCCCCGGCCGACCCGCCGGCCGCCGGGGCGCTGACCCTGCACACCCCGGGTTTCGGCCCGGCCGGTCCGACGGGTGTGGCCTGACTACTTCGCCAGCGTGGTGAGGAAGTCCTTGACGATCGGGACGGCCGCCTCCGAGCCGGCGCCGCCCTTCTGCACCATCACCGCGAAGGCCACATCACCCTGGTACCCGATGAACCACGAGTGCGTCTCGTCGGAGCCGTCGGCGAACTCGGCGGTGCCGGTCTTGCCGTAGACCGGCTTGCCCGGGACCGCCTTCAGCGCGGTGCCGGTGCCGCCGGTGACCACCTCCCGCATCATCGACTGCAGCGCGCTCACCGCCTTGGCGTCCAGCGTGCCGCTGCTGCCGGCTGGTGCCGGGGCCGGGTCGAGGACCAGCTTGGGCGGCTGGAAACCGCCCTTGGCCACGGCCGCGGTGGCGGCGGCCATCGCGATCGGGCTGACCGCGGTGCTGCCCTGGCCGAAGGTGGCGGCGGCCAGCTCGGTCGGGCTGGCGCCGTCGGACACCTTCCCGGTGAACGCGTCGATCCCGATGTTCCAGTCGCCGCCGATGCCCAGCGTGCTGGACGCCTGCCGCAGGCCCTCGGCGCCGAGCTGCGGGGCCAGGCCGACGAACGCGGTGTTGCAGGACTTGGCGAAGTCGACGTGAAACGGGACCTTGCCGAGCTCCTCGTCGTGCGAGTTCTTGAAGGTCCGGCCGTCCACGGTCCGCGTCTTCGGGCAGTCCACCACGGTGTCCGCGGTGACCTTCCCGGTGGACAGCAGTCCGTACGACGACACCATCTTGTACGTCGAGCCGGGCGGCACCTGCCCGGTCAGCGCGGTGTTCACCCCGCCCGGGTCCGGCCCGTTGGCCACCGCGAGCACCGCGCCGTCGCTGATCCGCAGCGCGACCAGCGAGCTGGGCTGTTTCTGCTTGGCGAGCGCCTGGTCGGCGGCGTTCTGCGTGGTGGTGTCGATCGAGATCTTGATGTCCTTGCCGTCCACCGGCTTGGCCGTGAAGATCGGCTTCTCCTCGGTGGACGCGTCGGCCGCCTCGGCGGAGGCCACCACGGACAGGCCGGGGGCGCCACGCAGCACCTGGTCGTACTTCTCCTGCAGGCCACCGTGCCCGACCACGTCGCCGGTGGTCAGCTCCTCGGGGCGTTTCTCCAGGTCGTCCTTGGTGGCCGCGTCCGCCGTGCCGAGCAGGGCACGGGCGAAGGCGCGGGTCGGGGCGAGCTGGCGGGTCTCCTCGCGGAACACGGTGCCGGGCAGTGGTCGTACCGTAGATCTGATCTTGTCGTAGTCGGCCCGGCGCAGGCTGACCAGATCGAGGAAGGCGCCCGTGTCGGCCTTGGCGACCCGGTCCTTGAGGTCCTTGAGGTCGACGTCGACGCCGATCTTCCGGAACGCGGCGGTCAGCGACTTGGTCAGCGCCGGCAGATCCTTGATCTTCTCCGGGCTGACCCCGATCACGACGACCTGCTGGGGGCCGACCAGCGGCTTGCCGCTCGCGTCCAGGATGGTGCCGCGCTTGGCGGGCTCGCGGCGCAGCCGGAACTTCTCGCCGGCCTCCAGGTCGGGCTGCAGCACGGCCGGCTCCCAGATCACCTGCCAGCCGTCGCCGTTCTGCTTCGTCATCCGGACGGTGGACTTGTAGTCCCAGGTGACGTTGCCGGGCAGGGTCCACTTCACGTCGATCGGGGTGGTGGCGATGTCGCCGGTCACGCTCGGGTCGCCGGCCACCGAGACGGCGAGCGGCTGGTCCTTGAGGTCGCCGTAGAAGCTCTGGATGCTGGTCAGCACCTCGGCCGCGGCGATCTTGCCGCCCGCGGACGTGACGAAGCCCACTTTGCTGAGGTCGCCGCTCTTCCACCCGTTCAGGAAGGTGACGACGGTGTCCTGCGGCTCGTCCTCGGAACACCCGGCCAGACCGGCTGTGGTCAGCACGAGCACGGCGGCGATCCCGACGGTGGCGCGGCGCATGAGGTTTCCCCCTGTGGGTACGTCTTGCTGGGCTGATCGCACGGTAGTCGCCGGCGGCCAGTTGCGCCGCCCCGCACCGGTCGAAAGCTCGCATATCAGCCCACCTGTCGGGCTGGCACACCCTGGGTGTGAAGCTGCCGCGCCCGGGCGTTCTAGGCTGTGCCCGACACGTTCGAACCCACAGTGTCGTGGGTGAGGGGAGCGCCGGACCATGCCTGTCGCCGACGAGGCAGCGACTGATTCTGATCAGACCCTGAACTCACCGGGAGGCCGGGCGCTGACCGGCCGGCTCGGTGCGTCCACCGATGCCGGAGAGCTCGACGAGCCACTCCCGAACGCCGAGCGCCTGGTCGCCCAGGCGGTGGAGCGAGCCGGCGAGGACCACACCACCGCGTCGCTGGTCGACCGCTTCTGGCGGTTCGCTCCGGACGAGGAGCTGGTCGGGTACACCCCGGAGGAGATGTTCACGGCCGCGGTCGAGCATCGTGAGCTGGCCCGGAACAGATTGCCGGGCGAGCTGAAACTGGCCCTGACCGAGCCGCGCGGCCCGCAGGCACACACCGTGCTGCAGATCGTCACCGACGACATGCCGTTCCTGGTCGACTCGGTGATCGCCCTGCTCACCGCGCACAACCTGCAGGTCTACCTGATGGTGCACCCGCTGATCGTGGTCCGCCGGGAGCCGCTGGGCGCGCTCAGCGAGCTGGAGGCCGAGGTCGAGCCGGACGACGCCATCGAGGGCGACCTGGTGGAGAGCTGGATCCGGATCGAGATCGACCCGGTCCGCCGCGCGGACGCCCGCGACCAGCTGCTCAACGAGGTCCGCCGGGTGCTGACCGACGTGCGCGAGGCGGTCGAGGACTGGCCGCGGATGCGGCAGCGGGCCCTGGTGATCGCCGACGAGCTGGCCGCCGCCCGCGGCTCGGACCGGAAACTGCCGGTGCCGGAGAAGGACGTCACCGACTCGATCGAGCTGCTCAAGTGGCTCGCCCACGACCACTTCACCTTCCTGGGCTACCGCGAGTACCGGCTGGACGACGGGGTCCTGACCGCGGTGCACGGCACCGGCCTGGGCATCCTGCGCGGCGAGAGCCGGCCGCGGCGGCTGGACACCATGGCGCCCGAGGCCTACGAGCGGGCCATGGAGAAGCGGCTCCTGGTGATCACCAAGGCGAACTCGCGGGCCACCGTGCACCGCTCCGCCTACCTGGACTACATCAGCGTCAAGGTCTTCGACGGCAACGGCGACGTGGTCGGCGAGCGGCGCTTCCTGGGCCTGTTCTCCAGCTCCGCCTACCGCACCAGCGTCCGCGAGCTGCCGGTGGTCAAGCGCAAGGTCACCGAGGTGATGGACCGCTCCGGCCTGTCGCCGCGCGGCCACTCCGGCAAGGACCTGCTGCAGATCCTGGAGACCTACCCGCGCGACGAGCTGTTCCAGATCAAGACCGATGACCTGTACGAGGCGGTCATCGGCGTGCTGCGGATGGCCGGTCGCCGGCAGCTGCGGCTGTTCCTGCGCCGGGACGGGTACGGCCGGTTCATCTCCTGCCTGATCTACCTGCCCCGGGACCGGTTCACCACCGGCAACCGGCTGCGCATGCAGGAGATCCTGCTCCGCGAGCTGAACGGGGTCGGGGTGGACTACACCACCCGGGTGACCGAGCGGATGCTCGCCCGGGTGCACTTCATCGTCCGGACCGACCCGTCCGACCCGCCCGGGCAGCTCGACCCGAACACGCTGGCCGAGCTGCTGGCCGACGCCACCCGGATGTGGGACGACGACTTCTCCCTGGTCCTGGAGCGCAAGCTGGGCGACGAGCCGGCCAAGGAGCTGTTCGGGCGGTACGCGCACGCCTACCCGGAGAGCTACAAGAACGGGCACACGCCGTACGAGGGCATGCAGGACCTGGCCAAGCTGGAGCTGCTCGAGGAGCCCGGCCAGCTGGAGATGCACCTCTACCGGCGGCGCAAGCTCGGCCCGGACGGCGCGCCGCAGCCGGACGACCACGACATCCGGTTCAAGGTGTACCGGTTCGGCGAGCCGATGATGCTCTCCGCCGTGCTGCCGGTGCTGCACTCGCTCGGCGTGCAGGTGAGCGACGAGCGGCCGTACGAGATCCGCCGCGAGGACGGGCTGATCTATCTGTACGACTTCGGCCTGCGCCCGCCGAAGGTGCACCGCGAGCTGGCCGAGGTGCGGCCGCAGGTGGAGAACGCGTTCGCGTCGACCTGGCGGGGCGAGGCCGAGGTGGACGGCTTCAACGAGCTGGTGCTGCGGGCCGGGCTGACCTGGCGGCAGGTGGTGGTGCTGCGGGCGTACGCGAAATATCTCCGCCAGGCCGGGAACGTCTTCTCCCAGCGGTACGTGGAGTCGACCTTCATCGCCTACCCGGACATCGCGCGGCTGCTGCTGGAACTCTTCGAGGTCCGCTTCTCGCCGGCGCTGCAGATCGGGGAGGGTGAGCGGGCCCGCCGCGCCGGCGAGGTGGCCGGCCGGATCACCGAGCTGCTCGACCAGGTGGACAGCCTGGACCAGGACCGGATCCTGCGGTCCTACCTGACGCTGATCGAGGCCACCCTGCGGACCAGCTTCTACCAGCGTGGCGCGGACGGGCGGCCGAAGTCCTACGTCGCGTTCAAGCTGAACCCGGAGGCGATCCCGGACCTGCCGCAGCCCCGCCCGAAGTACGAGATCTTCGTCTACTCGCCGCGCTTCGAGGGCGTGCACCTGCGCTTCGGCGCCGTCGCCCGCGGCGGCCTGCGCTGGTCGGACCGGCGCGAGGACTTCCGGACCGAGGTGCTCGGCCTGGTCAAGGCGCAGATGGTGAAGAACTCGGTGATCGTGCCGGTGGGCGCCAAGGGCGGCTTCGTGCTGAAGCAGAAGCCGGGCGACCGGGACGAGGCGGTGGAGTGCTACAAGCAGTTCGTCACCGCGCTGATGGACGTCACCGACAACATCCTCAGCGGCAAGATCGTGCCGCCGAAGGACGTGGTGCGGCACGACGGCGACGACCCCTACCTGGTGGTGGCCGCGGACAAGGGCACCGCGACGTTCAGCGACATCGCCAACGAGATCTCGGTCGGCAAGGAGTTCTGGCTCGGCGACGCGTTCGCCAGCGGTGGCTCGGCCGGCTACGACCACAAGAAGATGGGGATCACCGCCCGGGGCGCCTGGGAGTCGGTCAAGAAACACTTCCGGGACCTGGGCAAGGACACCCAGACCGAGGACTTCACGGTGGTCGGCGTCGGCGACATGTCCGGCGACGTCTTCGGCAACGGCATGCTGCTGTCCGAGCACATCAAGCTGGTGGCCGCGTTCGACCACCGGCACATCTTCCTCGATCCGGATCCGGACCCGGCTGTTTCGTACGCCGAACGTCGTCGCCTCTTCGACCTGCCCCGGTCGTCCTGGGCGGACTACGACACCAAGCTGATCAGCGAGGGCGGCGGGGTGTACCCGCGCGGCGCCAAGTCGATCCCGGTCAGCCCGCAGGTGCGCGCCGCGCTGGACCTGTCCGAGTCGGTCACCGCGGTCAGCCCCGGCGAGCTGATGCGGGCCATCCTCAAGGCCCCGGTCGACCTGCTCTTCAACGGCGGCATCGGCACCTACGTGAAAGCCGCCTCCGAGTCGCACGCCGACGTCGGTGACAAGGGCAACGACGCGATCCGGGTGAACGGGGCCGACCTGCGGGTCAAGGTGGTCGGCGAGGGCGGCAACCTGGGGCTCACCCAGCGCGGGCGGATCGAGTTCGCCCGGGCCGGCGGCCGCGTCTTCACCGACTTCATCGACAACTCGGCCGGGGTGGACTGCTCCGACCACGAGGTCAACATCAAGATCCTGCTCGGCGGGGCGGTGGTCGACGGCGAGCTCGGCATGCCCGAGCGGGACGAGCTGCTGGCCGCGATGACCGACGAGGTCGGGGCGCTGGTCCTGCGGGACAACTACGAGCAGGCGATGGCGCTGGGCAACGCGCGGGCGCAGGCGCACTCGCTGCTGCCGGTGCACCGCCGGATGCTGACCGCGCTGGAGCAGCGCGGCGAGCTGAACCGCGAGCTGGAGGCGCTGCCCACGGACAAAGAGCTGGCTCTTCGGTACGAGAACGGGGAGGGCCTGAGCGCACCGGAGTTCGCGGTGCTGCTGGCGTACGTGAAGATCAGCCTGGAGCGGGAGGTGCTCGCCGACGAACTGGTCGACGAGGCGTGGACCAACCAGGTGCTGCACCGGTACTTCCCGACGCCGCTGCGCGAACGGTACGCCGCCCGGATGGCCGGGCACCGGCTGCGCCGGGAGATCATCTCGACGGCGCTGGTCAACGAGGTGGTCAACCGGGGTGGCACGTCGTTCGTCTTCCGGGCCATGGAGGAGAGCGGCGCGTCCGCGGCCGACGTGATCCGGGCCTTCGTGGTGATCCGGGACGTCTACGGGCTCGCCGACATCTGGAAGGCCGCCGAGGCGCTGGACAACAAGGTGCCGACGGCCGCGCAGACGCTGGCGCTGCTGGAGACCCGGCGGCTGCTCGACCGGGCGGTCCGCTGGCTGGTCAGCACCCGGCGCTCGCCGATCGACGTGCAGGGCGAGATCGCCAAGCTGCGTCCCGGGGTGGCCACCCTGCTGCCGCAGCTGCCGCAGGTGCTGGTCGGGGCGGAGCGCCGCTCGTTCGAGGAGCGGGTGGCGATGCTGGCCGGCAAGGACGTGCCGGCCGACCTGGCGGACTCGGTGAGCCGGGTGTTCTACGGCTTCGGCCTGCTGGACATCCTGGAGACGGCGGCCGGCATCGACCGGGACGTGACCGAGGTGGCGCAGGTCTACTTCGTGCTCTCCGAGCGGTTCGGGGTGGACGCGCTGCTGTCGCACATCTCCCGCCTGCCGCGCGGCGACCGCTGGCAGACGCTGGCCCGGATGGCGCTCCGCTACGACCTGTACGCGGCGCTGGCCGCCCTCACGGCGGAGGTCCTCCAGTCGACACCGGAGTCGGCCGCCCCGGAGGACCGGGTCTCCCAGTGGGAGCAGGTCAACGCCGCGTCGATCGCCCGCGCGTCGAACGCGATGGGCGACGTGGACGAGTCCCCGGCGGACCTGGCGGCGCTGTCCGTCCTGCTCCGCCAGATCCGCACGCTGGTGAAGACCTCGTCGGCCAACTGAGCCGGCCCGCACGTTCAGCGGCCCGCCGGTCGCGCGGTCTCCTCCGCGCGGCTTGCGGGCCGCTCCGTTCCCCAGCTCTGCGACAGCTGTCCTTTCGCGCGGCTCGCGGGCCGCTCCGTGCCCAGCTCTGCGACAGCTGCAGTGCGGTTGTCCTTACGCGCGGCTCGGGCCGCTCCGATTCCCAATCCGCTACAGCCGCAGCTCGGTCGTCCTAGGCGCGGCTCGCGGGCCGCTCCGCTCGCAGTCCTGCTACAGCTGCAGCGCGGTCGTCCTTTCGCGCGGCTTTGATGCGTCATCCGGATCTCGTCCATCCGGGGAGAGTTGAAGGTCGGCCGGGGGCTAGTGCCCCGGCCGACCTTGCCCGGGATTGTCCCGATCCCGGGCGGCCCGGCGCACGGATTACCGGGCCTGCCGGTTGCCGCCGGCAGCTTTTCTCGCTCCTTTCCCGAGACTTTCGGAACGGGCCGCGGCGCTGTCCGGGGGCGTACAGCACCGCGGCGACTGGGTGCGACCGATGCCTGACCGGTCGCGGATACTCGCCTGGTCGCCTGGTCGCCTGGTCGCCTGGTCGCCTGGTCGCCAGATCGCCAGATCGCCAGATCGCCAGATCGCCAGGTCGGGCGTGGGCCGTCTGGGTGGCCGCGGGGACGCGGCGGCCGTCGGGACGTGTCGCGTTATCCGTGGCGTGCCGTGGTGATCACTTGAGCGGTGGCCAGAGCGGCAGGGGCGCGGGCCGGCCATCGGCGGCGATGCCGAGCAAGGCGGCCACTGCCTTGCGGCGGGGTAGGCGGGGACGGGTGGACAGGGCCCTGGCCAGCCGGTCCGGGGTGGTCAGCCGCCGGACGCAGGCCGCCATGATCCAGTGCAGGCCCTCCGGCGCCGTGCGCGCTGTCGAGGCCAGGTCCAGGACGGTCTCCTCGACGCGGGTCTGCGGCGGGGAGCGGAGTGGATCGCGGCGGGCCGCCGCGTGCCGGGAACGGTGCGCGACGATGCCGACGATCGGACGGATCCGCCGCGTCTCCGGGATCAGCACGTGGACCGCGCCGCGGCCGGGTGCGGCGAGCCCGGTCTCCTCCGCCGCGGAACGGCGGCACAGCATCGCGCCGGGGCCGGCGTGCAGGACCGCGGCCCAGCGCTTCGCGCCCGGTGGCGGGCGGCCGGTGAAGGTCGCATAGATCCCCGGGATCATCCGCTGCCAGCGGCCGGACCTGAGGTGGCGGCGCACGGTCTCCGGTCGGACGCCGGCCTGGAGGGCCTGCCCGCGGGTCACCACCCCGCACTGGCGGCCGCTGATGTCGTCGAGTTGTGCCATGCCCGGAACTCTGCCGCCGGGCGCGGATGGCTGCCTCGGACCCTGTGGACAGACGCGCAATGTGGATAACTCGTTCGCGGAAATTCGCGGGCGGAGACTTGGAGGCGTGCGAAGAAATGAGCGCGGCAGGCACGAGGTGGCCCGGTGTGCGGGAGGGCGGAACACCGCAAGAAGGAGGTGCATGGGTGGCTGTCCACCAGCAGGCCGGTGCACGAACCGGGATGGCCCCTGAGCCCTCGCGGGTCGCCTGCTGCCGGGACGCCCGTGGCAAGTGATGGTGGTGGGCCGGGCTGCGGCGGACTGCTCCCGAAGTCCGCCGCGCCCGGCTCACCATCTGCGTCGCGGGTCGCACTGCTCCCGAGGCGGGCCCGCGACATCCCCAGATCCACCTGCGGACATGACGCTACGTGACTTGGGCTGCGGGTGAGAAGTGCTGAGCGTGGGCTCTGACCGTTCGGATGAGCGGACTTATCCGTCTGTTGTCCGGTTTTTCGGACATCAATTACGGGGTGTGACTGTGTCTCTGCGTTACGTTCAGTTATCAGACCCGACCAGACCGAGGGCTTCGGCGGCGACCCGGCTGCTGGCCAGGCTGGCGCCGTGGGTGACCAGGAAGGCTCGGGCGCCCTGCGGCCGCCAGGGCGACGGCCAGCCCAGCTCAACGATCGCGGTCGGCCAGGCCCCGGCGAGTTTCTCGGCCAGTTCGCGGCTCGCCGCGCCCTGGTGCACCCGGCGGCCGACCAGCACGATGGGCCGGCCCGCGGCCCGTTCGATCAGCGCGTCGGCGGTGGTGTCGGCGGCCGGCACCTCGATCTGCTCGACGCCGCCGAGGAAGGGCCGCAGGCCCCACGGCACCTTGCCCTCGGCGATCGAGTAACCGCTGGAGAGCTGCACCACCAGCGGTCCGGCCACCGCGGTCGGGTCGCCCTCGATCAGCAGCGCGCGCCGAGCCGCGTGGATCCCCAGCTCAGTCGAGGTGAGCGTGGCGGTCGCGGCGGAGGCGACGTCCGGAGTCGCGGCGAGGGCGGTGGCTTCTTGGGCTCCGGTCGCGGTGCCGGCCTCCGTTGCGGTGGAGGCGACAGCGGTGGAGGCGACGGCGGTGGCGGCGGTGGAGGCGAGGGAGCCGGTGGAGGCGAGGGAGCCGGTGGTGGCCTTCGTTGGGGTGGAGGCGACGGAGGCGGCGGTGGCCTCCGATGCGGCGGACGGCAGAGCGACGGCTGTGACGTAAGTCAGGGCGGTAGCTGAGGCGGGGACCGCGGTGGTGGCTGCCGTTGCGGGGGCGGTGAGGGCAGACGGAGAGGAAGCGGACAGGTGGATCGCGCTGGGGGAGGGCGGGGCGGTGATGCGGGTGAGGGCGGTCCAGGTGGCCAGGTCGGCGTTGCGGGTGGCGGCCTGTTCCAGACGGGACGCGGGGAGGCGGCCGTCCTGGACGGCGGTGGCGATCTCGTCGGCGACGGCGAGGACCAGGTCGCGGTCCACGAGCGCGCCGATGCACAGCAGGTCGGCACCGGCGGCCAGGGCCCGGACGGCGGCCTGCGGGACGCCACCGGCGGCGCCGGCCGCGCCGCGCATCTCCAGGGCGTCGGTCACGATCACGCCGGTGAAGCCGTATTCCGCGCGGAGCAGGCCTTCCAGGGCGGCGCGGCTGAAGGTGGCGGGGCCGTCGCCGGTCAGTTCCGGGACCCGGATGTGGGCGCTCATCACGGCCTTCGCGCCGGCCGCCACCGCCGCGGCGAACGGAGGGAGGTCCCGGGACCGGAGCACGCCGATCGGCGCGTCGACGGTCGGCAGCTCCAGGTGGGAGTCGGTGACCGTGGCGCCGTGGCCGGGGAAGTGCTTGGCGCAGGCCGCCACCCCGGCCGACTGCAGGCCCTCGACGGCCGCGCCGGTGTGCCGGGCGACCAGGGCCGGGTCGGCGCCGAACGAGCGGGTTCCGATGATCGGGTTCTCGGCGGCGGTGTTCACGTCGACGGTCGGCGCGAGGTCCAGGTTGATCCCGGCGGCGGCCAGGTCGCGGCCCATCGCGGCGTACACCTGGCGGGTGAGACTTTGATCGTCTACCGCGCCGAGAGCGGAATTTCCGGGGTACGGGCTGCCGGTCCGATGCCCCAGCCGGGTGACGTCGCCACCCTCCTCGTCGATCGCGACCAGCGCGTCCGGGCGTGCGGATCGCAGTTTTGCGGTCAACCGGGCGAGTTGCGCGGGATCCTCGACGTTGGTGCCGAACAGCGTGTGCCCGGCCAGCCCGTCAGCGAGCAGGTCGAGCGCCCAGCCGGGCGGGACCGTCCCGGGGAAGGCGGCAAGGAGGGTGCGCAGGGCGAGTCGGCGTAGCCCGGGGTCGATGGCCATGGTGTCCTCTCGATGACGCGGCTCTGGCCACCGGTGGCGGCGAGCTGCCATGATCGCTCGGAGTCGATAGCCACCGTACGGACGAGCAACATTGCCGACCGTTACGCTGCGGCTGCGTTTCGAGCGCCGACACTGTAACAGGAAAGAATCTTTAGTATTAGGGGAACGAGTCATGGCCGCCACTCGCCTTCCGGGCACACCCCGGTTGCTGCGTGCTCTCAACGACCGCGCGGCGCTGGATCTGCTGCTCACCCGAGGTCCCCTGACCCGGGCCCAGCTCGGCGAGCTGACCGGCCTCAGCAAGGTCACCGCCTCCCAGCTGGTGGAGCGGCTGGAGGAGCGCGGCCTGGTCCGCCGGGTCGGTGAGCAGGCCGGCGGCCGCGGGCCGAACGCGCAGCTCTACGCGGTCACCCCGAGCAGCGCGCACGTGATCGGCGTCGAGGTCGGCCCGGACACCGTGGTCGCCGCCTGCGCGGACATCACCGGAGCGGTGATCGGCCGGGCCGAGCTGAGCACCAAGGACACCGACGACCCGGTCGGCGTGGTGCACCAGGCGGTGGTCCAGGCGGCGAGCGACGCGGGGACCGACATCACTTCGGTACGCCGGGTGGTGCTCGGCACCCCGGGCCTGGTCGACCCGCAGTCCGGCGAGATCTCGTTCGCCTGGGACCTGCCGCGCTGGCACCGCGGGCTGCTCGCCGACCTGCGCCGGGACCTGAGCACGCCGGTCGTCTTCGGCAACGACGTGAACCTGGCCGCGGTCGCCGAGCAGAGCACCGGGGCGGCCACCGGGGTCGCCGACTTCGCGCTGGTCTGGATCGGCCGGGGCGTCGGTCTGGCCAGCGTGATCAACGGCCGGCTGCACCAGGGCGCGACGGGCGCTGCCGGTGAGATCGGCTACCTGCCGGTGGGCGGCGCCGACGTGCCGCACAACGCGTCGAAGCGTGGGGTGAAGGGCGCCTTCCAGACGCTGGCCGCGGCCGAGGCGGTCAAGGCGATCGGCAAGCAGTACGGGTTCCGGGGGGCCGAGGCCGCCGACGTGGTGCGCGCCGCGGTCGCCGCCGGGCCGGCCGGTGAGCCGGTGCTGGACGAGCTGGCCCGCCGGCTCGCCCTCGGTGTCGCGGCCACCTGCCTGGTGCTCGACCCGCCGCTGGTGGTGCTGGCCGGTGAGGTGGGCCGGGCCGGCGGGCCGGCGCTGGCCGAGCGGGTGGAGCGCGAGGTCGCCGAGATCACCCTGGTCTCGCCCAAGGTGGTGGTGACCGGCGTGAGCACCGACCCGGTGCTGTTCGGCGCCCTGCACACCGCCCTGGACGCGGTCCGCGACGAGGTCTTCGGCTCCACCACGGACTGACCCGGGCCGGCCGCCCAGCCCGCGAAGGACCGATCGCGGGCGGTCGGTGGCGCGCGCTCGGCGCGGGGCGGTCGCGGGCTGGCGGGGGTGGGTCCGCGGCGCGTTCGCGGCAGGGCGATTGCGGACTGGCGGGGGTGGTCCGTAGCGCGTTCGGGGCAGGTCGATTGCGTGCTGGCGGGGGTTCTCCGTGGCGCGTTCGGGGCAGGGCGATTGCGGACCGGCGGCGGTGGTCCCTGGCGCGCTCGGGACGGCGCGATTGTGGGCCGGCCGGGTGGTCCGGGGGCGCTCGGCGTGGGGCGTTCGGGGGTGGCTGGGTGGCGGACGGCGTGCCTTTGGCGGGACGTGGGTGACCTCGTGGGTGAGCGGCGGCACGCCGACGGATCGGGGGCGTGGGCACATGGTTGGATGGACGGCGTGGTTGAGGCTGCCGTAACCGTTCCGCCCGATGAGGACACCGTCATCGCGTTCGACCGCGTCAGCGTGGTCCGCGGCGGGAATCACCTGATCAACAGTTTGTCCTGGCAGGTCGAGCTGGACGAGCGATGGGTGGTGCTGGGTCCGAACGGGGCCGGCAAGACTACCCTGCTCAACATCGCCTCCGGCCGGCTGCACCCGACCCGCGGCCAGGCGTGGGTGCTGGGTGACCGGCTGGGCCGGGTCGACGTCAACGAGCTGCGCACCCGGGTCGGGATCACCACCGGCCGGCTCGCCGACCGGATCCCGCCGGAGGAGAAGGTGCTCGACGTCGTCGTCACCGCCGCCTGGTCGGTGGTCGGCCGCTGGCGCGAGGAGTACGACCCGCAGGACGAGGCCCGCGCCCGGCAGCTGCTCGCCCAGCTCGGCATGAGCAACTTCCTGGACCGGGAGTTCGGCACGCTCTCCGAGGGCGAGCGCAAGCGCACCCAGATCGCCCGGGCGCTGATGACCGACCCGGAGCTGATGCTGCTCGACGAGCCGACCGCCGGCCTCGACCTGGGCGGCCGGGAGGTGCTCATCGGGCACCTCACCGAGCTGGCCCTCGACCCGGACGCGCCGGCCATGGTGCTGGTCACCCACCACGTCGAGGAGATCCCGCCGGGCTTCACCCACGGCCTGCTGCTGCGCGAGGGCAGCGTGGTCGCGGCCGGCCTGCTCGGCGAGGTGATGACCGCGGAGAACCTGACGAAGACGTTCGGGCTGCCGCTGGTCGTGGACCGGTTCGGCGACCGGTACACGGCCCGGGCCGCCTGAGTCGCCCGCGCCGACGACAGCGAAAGCGGAGGCGGCCTGAGATGTCCGGGCCGACGAAAGCGAAAGCCAAAGCGGGCTGAGATGCCCGCGCCGACGAAAGCGAAAAAGAAGGCGGCCTGAGATGCCCGCTTCGAGGACAGCGAAGATCGCGGTCGTCGGCAGCGCGAACATGGACCTGGTCGGGCTGGCCGAGAAGCTGCCCCGGCCGGGCGAGACCGTGCTCGGCGACGACTTCGTGATGACGCCGGGCGGCAAGGGCGCCAACCAGGCGATCGCGGCCGCCCGGGCGGGTGGCACGACGACGTTCCTGGGGGCGATCGGGTCGGACTCGTTCGGGGTGACGCTGGGCTCGCGCCTGGCGGCGACCGGCGTCGACACCACCCACCTGCGGACCAGCTACGGCTCGTCCGGGGTCGCCGTGATCATGGTGGACCGGGCCGGGGAGAACTCGATCCTGGTCAGCCCGGGCGCCAACCGGACGTTCCTGGAGCTGACCGAGGAGGAGCGGGCCTGCGTCGCCGGCGCCGACGTGCTGCTCTGCCAGCAGGAGATCCCGCTGGCCACGGTGGCCGCGGCGCTGACCGCCGGCCGGGCCGCCGGAACCCGGACGATTTTGAACGCCGCGCCGGCCATGGACCTTCCGCCCGGCCTGCTCGACCAGGTCGACCTGCTGGTGGTCAACGAGACCGAGGCGCGGGCCATCACCGGTGGATCAGCTTCGGACATGGCGGCGCTGCTCGCCCTGGTGCCCCGGGTCGTGCTGACCCTCAGCGGCAACGGCTCGCGCTATGCCGACCGGGACGGCCAGGACGTGCAGGTGCCCGCCTATCGGGTCGAGGTCGCCGACACCACGGCGGCCGGTGACGCCTTCTGCGGCGCGCTCGCCGTGGCCTGGGCCGAGGGCCGTGACCTGATCGAGGCGGTGCGCTGGGCGAACGCGGCCGGGGCGGCCTGCGTCCGCAAGGTCGGCGCCAGTGTCGCGCTCCCGTCCCGCGACGAGATCGACGAGATCTTCGCGGTTGATCTTCGGTGACCACCCGCGGGCAATGAAGGCCGCGCGGGAGCAGGCGATCCGCACCGAAGCGGACGCGCGCAGACGAAGATCTTCAGGATTGTCGTGCGGTCGTCAAGAAACGCGTGACCTCGGCGCGTAACACCTCGGCCAGCTGCGACAACCCGGTGGTGCCGGCCGCGCCGCCGCCGTCCACCGCGACCGCGATGCCGTCGATCAGGTTGTTGATCTCGCGGAAGCTGCGGCTCACCGCCTCCAGCACGCCGACCGCCTCGGCCGCGGTCTGCTGCACCGTGTTGACCTGCCCCATGATCTCCTCGCTGGACGCGCTGGTCTCGTTCGCGAGGGTCTTCACCTCGTTGGCCACCACGCTGAAGCCGCGGCCCGCCTCGCCGGCCCGGGCCGCCTCGATGGTCGCGTTCAGCGCCAGCAGGCGGGTCTGCGAGGCGACCTGGTTGATCAGGTCGACGGCGTGCCGGATCTCCTCGGACGCGCTGCGCAGCGAGGTGACCGTGCCCAGCCCGCGCTCGGCGTCGGCGACCGCGCCCCGGGCGAAGCTGGCCAGCCCGTTCGCCGACGCGCCCATCTCGGTGGCCGCCGTCGCCACCTGCTCGGAAACGGTCAGCACCGCGGATTCCAGCTCGTCGGCCAGGGCGTGCCGGGCGCGGGTGGCCGCGGCGATCTGGTCGGCGTTGCGGCGCATCGCGGTCACCGACTCGTTGATCTGCTCGGCGGCCAGCCGGAACGTGCCCTGCAGCCCGGTGGTCAGGAACCGCCGGTGGAAGCGGCCGGCGGCGGCCGCGGCGGAGGCGGCGCCGGCCTCCCGGGCGAACGCGTCCAGCCGGTCCAGCAGGCCGTTCACCGCGGTCCGGGCGGCCAGCGCGGCCTCGGTGTCGCCGATCGGGGGCAGCCGCGCCTCGAAGTCACCGGCGGTCATCCGCCGGCAGACCTCGGCGATGGTGACCAGCGGGTCGGCCGCCGGCCTCACCGGTCGCCCCCGTTGGTCAGCGACCACACCAGCTCGTCGTAGTCCATGCCGCGGTCGGCCAGGGTGTCCTGAAGCGCCTGGTAGCCGGCCGCGACCGCGTCCGGGGTGTGGCTGTGCCGGGCCTCCACGGCGCGCAGGCTCGCATACAGGTCGCTGACCGCGGCTACCGCGGACGGGCTCGGGCGGCGCCGGTTGGAGTGGTAGCCGACCACCCGGCCGCCGGCGTCGTAACTCGGCGTGACGTGCGCCAGGACCCAGTAGTGCGCGCCGTCGGCGGCCAGGTTCAGCACGTAGGCGAAGATCTCGCGCTGCTCCGCGAGCACGTCCCAGAGCAGCTTGAACACCGCGCGCGGCATGTCCGGGTGCCGGATCAGGTTGTGCGGCTGGCCGACCGCCTCGGCCTCGGGCAGCGCGGACACCCGCAGGAAGACGTCGTTGGCGTAGGTGATCACGCCGCGCGGATCGGTCTTCGTGACGATCATCTCGTGGTCGCCGAAGGTCCGCTCGATGCCGGTGGGCCGTACCCGGGTCGCTCTCATGGTGTTTCTGATCGTGCCGAATTTCGTCCGGCTTTTACGACGAATCAGCGAGAAACGCGGAGCGCCCAGGCGATCAGGGGAGCCTGCAGCGGCAGGCGGCCGAAGGCGACGGCGCGCTTGGCGGGCGGGGCGTGCCGCCAGTCCCAGGCCATCTTCACGTTGGCCGGGAAGACCGCCGCGAACAGCGCGGCGGCGGCCAAGCCGCCGGCCTTCCGGGTGCGGGGATGCGCGACGGCCGCGGCCACGGCCAATTCGGCGACCCCGCTGAGGTACGTCCAACGCCGCGCCGGCCCGGGCAACCCGCCCGGCACGATCGCGTCGAACGGCTTCGGCGCCACGAAGTGCAGCACGCCCGTCGTGGTGAGCAACCCGGCCAGCGCCGCGGCATCCTTTTTCATCCGGGCACTCTAACCAGTCAACGCCGGATCGCCGGCTCCATGGCCCGCTGCAGGGCGCGGTAGATCCGGCCGAACCGTTGCGCGTTCGTGGTCCGCAGCAGCAGCACCTCGCCGCCGCGCACCCGGCCCCAGATCTCGATGGTCCGGCTGCCGAGGTCGTAGGACCGGTCGACCCGCTCCAGCACCAGGTCGGCGGCCGGCACCACGGCCAGCCCGATCAGCAGCCCGCCGATCACCAGCGCGATGGTGTTCGCCGTGCTGAGGTCGAGGAGCAGCGCCAGCCCGACGGCGAGCGCCCCGACCACGAGCGGCATCAGGATGGCCAGGCCGAGCGCGCCCCGCTTGGCGATCACCGACCAGGACCGGGCGCCCTTGGTGTGCCACACCTGGAGCAGCTCGGGCAGCCGGAAATCGCGGCCGTTCATATGGATCCCGGACGAAGTGATCAGTACGTCCGGATCCCGGTAGTACGTGGTCATCTTGCCTCCCCAGGGGAACCAATCTAGTGGTACCCGTCGTAGGCTGGCCCCGAAACGGCAACCAACGGAGGTCGGCGTGGGCGAGTTCGTACGGCTGGAGATCGCGGACGGGATCGGCACGATCCGGCTCGAACGACCCCCGATGAACGCGCTGAACGTCCAGGTCCAGGACGAGCTGCGGGAGGCCGCCACGGCCGCGGCCGGCGACCCGGCGATCCGCGCCGTGATCGTCTGGGGCGGCCCGGCGGTGTTCGCGGCCGGCGCCGACATCCGCGACTTCGCCACGATCAGCTACCCGGACATGGTGGCCCGCGCCTCGGCGCTCACCGGGGCGATCGACGCGGTGGCCCGGATCCCCAAGCCGGTGGTGGCGGCGATCACCAGGTTCGCCCTGGGCGGCGGCTGCGAGCTGGCCCTGGCCTGCGACTGGCGGGTGGTCGCCGAGGACGCCAAGCTCGGCCAGCCGGAGATCAAGCTGGGCCTGATCCCGGGCGCCGGCGGCACCCAGCGGCTGGCCCGGCTGATCGGCCCGGCCCGGGCCAAGGAGCTGATCTTCTCCGGCCGGATGGTGGACGCCGCCGAGGCGGAGCGGATCGGGCTCGCCGACCGGGTGGTCCCGGCCGACCGGGTCTACGAGACCGCCGTCGAGCTGGTCCGCCCGTTCGTGACCGGCCCGGCGCTGGCGTTGCGTGCCGCCAAGCAAGCCATCGACGCGGGGCTCAGCATGGACCTGGCGTCCGGCCTGGCGCTGGAGTCGCACCTGTTCGCCGGTCTGTTCGCCACCGACGATCGGGTGGAGGGCACCACCGCTTTCGTCGAGAAGCGGAAGCCCGAGTTCACCGGACAGTGACGGCGGCCCTACCTCGCACAGGGACCGCCTAGACTGCCGACATGTCCATCGACCAGGGTGGTCCGAAGTATGCCCTCGGCATCGACTTCGGCACCTCCAACACCGTCGCCGTCGCGCGGTGGCCGGACGGACGTGCCCGGCCGATCCTGGTCGACGGCTCGCCGCTGCTGCCGTCCGCGGTCTACGCCGACGCGGAGGGCAACCTGCTGGTCGGCCGGGACGCGGTGCACAGCGCCCGGCTGGAGCCGGCCCGCTTCGAGCCGAACCCGAAACGCCGGGTCGACGACGGCCTGGTCCTGCTCGGCGAGCAGGAGTTCGACGTCGTCGACCTGATCACCGGGGTGCTCGCCCGGGTGGTCGAGGAGTGGCACCGGGCGGTCGGGCCGTACCGGCCGGAGACCACGCTGACCTGCCCGGCGACCTGGGGCGCGACCCGGCGCACGCTGCTCGCCGAGGCGGCCGCCCGGGCCGGGCTGTCCGGCGCCCGGCTGGTCGCCGAGCCGGTCGCGGCGGCCACCTACTTCGCCGAGGTGCTCGGCCGCGACGTGCCGATCGGCTCGGTGCTGATGGTGCACGACTTCGGCGCCGGCACCTTCGACGCCAGCCTGGTCTCCCGCACCGCCACCGGCTTCGAGGTGCTCGCCGTCGACGGGCGGGACGACCTGGGTGGCCTGGACGTGGACGCGGCCCTGGTCGAGCACCTGCGGACGGACGCGTGGCAGCGGCTGCTGGAGCCGTCCACGGTCGAGGAGCGCCGGGCCCGCCGGCAGCTCTGGGACGACGTGCGGATCGCCAAGGAGCGGCTGTCCCGGGCCCAGGCCGCCGACTTCGTGGTGCCGCTGCTGGACACCGAGGTGCACCTGACCCGCGACGAGCTGGAGCAGGTCGCCCGCCCGGTGCTGGAGCAGACCGTCCGGATCACCCGGAACCTGCTGACCTTCGCCGACCTGCCGGAGGGGCGGCTGGCCGGGGTCTTCCTGGTCGGCGGGGCGAGCCGGATCCCGCTGATGGCCACGCTGCTGCACCGGGAGCTGGGCGAGCCGCCGGTGGTGATCGAGCAGCCCGAGCTGGTGGTGGCCGAGGGCAGCATCCTGGCCGGGGCGGCGCTGCTGGCGTCCGAGCCGGCCGCGCCCGGGCCGACCGCCGAGCTGCGGCTGCCGTCGCAGTCGTTGCCGGAGTTCGGGTCGCCGTCATCGCCGGAGTTCGGGTCGCCGTCGGTGCCGGAGTTCGGCGAGCCGACGACGCCGTCCGCGCGGGAGAGACCGGAGCAGCCGGCGCAACCGGAGGTGACGGCCGAGCCGGAGCTGCCGGTGATGACCCAGCCGGTCGCGGCGCAGTCGATCCCGGAGGCGGCCGGGTCGGCCCTGCCGGCCCGGGTGCCGGGCGCCGCCGCCGGTCCGCTGCCGGCCGCCGCCGGTCCGGCGCCGGAGCGGACCACCGCCGAGCCCGACCAGCCGGCGGCCCGGTCCGGCCCGCAGCCCAGCGTGGACGACCGGGAGACCGAGATCCGCCCGGAGCTGGTGGTCCCGCCGCACATGCGGCCGCCGGTCGACCCGTGGCCGGACGCCGAGCCGCCGCACTGGCGGCACGATCCGGACGCGACGATGCCGACCAGCCCACCCCACCACGAGGTGCGCACCCCGGCCGTACGCGGAGAGAAACCCGGACCGAAGACCACCTCGAACCGGCCGGCGAACCCGGTGGTGGCGCATGCCCGCCCGGTCTCCCCGGTCACCGGGTCGGCGCGCCCGGTCTCCGGGCGGGCCGTGGTCGCCGCGCCGCGCCCGCCGAGCGTGCCGCAGCAACCGGCGCGGAAGCCGCCGAAATCCGCGCCGCCGCAGGTCAAGCAGCAGAAGAAGGCGAAGCCGAAACGGCGCCGGAGCCGGCTGCTGCGCTTCTTCCAGGTGCTGCTGAGCCTGCTCACGATGATCTGCGTGCCGGTGGCCGCGCTGATCGTGGCGTACGGCTACGGCAACCCCGGCACCTGGCAGGAGGACGCCGTCGACGTGTTCAAGCAGATCGCGAGCCTGGTGCACCTGTAGACGCGGAAGGTGAGCATGCCGATCGAGGGGCACGGCGGGGAGCTGGCGCTGGCCGCGCTCCGGGCGTTCGGGGTGACCGAGATGTTCACCCTCTCCGGCGGGCACGTCTTCCCGCTCTACGCGGCCGCCCACGAGTCCGGCTTCGGGCTGTACGACGTCCGGCACGAGCAGTCCGCGGTGTTCGCCGCCGAGGCGGTGGCCAAGCTGCAGCGCCGGCCCGGCCTGGCCGTGCTCACCGCCGGGCCCGGGGTGACCAACGGCATCTCCGGCCTGACCAGCGCGCACTTCAACGGCTCCCCGGTGCTGGTGCTCGGCGGCCGGGCGCCGGCCTTCCGCTGGGGCGCGGGCAGCCTGCAGGAGCTCGACCACGTCCCGCTGGTCGCCCCGGTGACCAGGTACGCCGCCACGGTCACCGACACCGCCGAGATCCCCGGGCAGATCGGCGCGGCGCTGACCGCCGCGCTCACCCCGCACCGCGGCCCGGCCTTCCTCGACCTCCCGCTCGACGTGATCTTCTCCACCTCGGCGGCGGCCGTCCCCGGCGTCCCGGCGATCCCGGTCGTCGAGCCCGACCCGGACGAGGTGCGCCGGGCCGCCGTCCTGCTGCGCGACGCGGCCCGCCCGGTGATCGTGGCCGGTTCGGACGTCTGGGCCGGCGACGCGATCGCCGAGCTGCGGGCCGCCGCGGAGGCGTTGCAGGTGCCGGTCTTCACCAACGGGATGGGCCGCGGCGCGCTGCCGCCCGGGCATCCGCTGGCCTTCTCCCGGGCCCGCCGGGTCGCGCTCGCCCAGGCCGACGTGGTCGCCGTCGTGGGCACCCCGCTGGACTTCCGGCTGGGCTTCGGCGACTTCGGCGCGGCCCGGGTGGTGCACGTGGTCGACGCGGCCGGGCAGCGGGCCACCCACGTCACCCCGGCGGTCTCCCCGGCCGGCGACCTGCGGGCCACGCTCGCCGGGCTGGCCGCGTCCGGCGCGGACCACGCGGAGTGGATCGCCGGGCTGCGGGTCGCCGAGGACGCCGCCCGGGTCCGCGACGCCGAGCTGATGGCCGCCGAGAGCGATCCGATCAAGCCGGCCCGGGTCTACGGCGAGTTGCGCCGGATCCTCGCGCCGGACGCCGTGACCATCGGTGACGGTGGGGACTTCGTCTCCTACGCCGGGCGGTTCCTGGAGCCGGCTCAGCCGGGCACCTGGCTCGACCCGGGGCCGTACGGGTGTCTGGGGACCGGCCTGGGCTATGCGATGGGCGCCCGGGTGACCCATCCGGGCCGGCAGATCTGCGTGCTGCTCGGCGACGGCGCGGCCGGGTTCTCGCTGATGGACGTGGAGTCGCTGGTCCGCCAGGGGCTGCCGGTGGTGCTGGTGGTCGGCAACAACGGCATGTGGGGCCTGGAGAAACACCCGATGCGGGCGATGTACGGCTTCGACGTGGCGGCCGACCTGCAGCCGGGGATCCGGTACGACGAGGTGGTCCGGGCGCTGGGCGGGGCGGGGGAGACGGTGGCGAAGGCGTCCGAGGTCGGGGCGGCGCTGCGGCGGGCCTTCGACGCCGGGGTGCCCTATCTGGTCAACGTGCTGACCGATCCGGCCGACGCCTACCCGCGCAGCTCCGTCCTGGCCTGATTACGCCATCTGCACAAAGTCACGGCTGCTGCTCGTCGTTCTCCCGCAGCTCGCGCTCCCACCGGGCGAGCATCTCCCGGTCCCGGCGGGACTGCTCGGTGTCCATCGAGCGCAGGAAGTCCGGATCGTCGTCCGGCGCGGACGGGCGAGCGGCCCTGCGGCGGGCCGGCCGGCTCACCGGGCGGCCCCACAGGAAGTAGGCGATCGGCCCGGCCAGCGGGAGGAACAGCACGACCAGGACCCAGAGCAGTCGCGGCATGACCCGCACACGCTCCGCCGACAGGCAGGCGATGAGCGCAAGGATCAGCAGGACCAGCGCGACCGCGGCCACGAAGATGAACAACCGGACCATGGGGCAATGATGCCCCGCCCGCGGGCCTCTGGCGACGATCAGAGCATGACAACCAGCCCGCCGATGACCGCGAGCGCCGCGGTGATCAGCGCGTAGGCCCGGATCGAGCGGGGCGCCGGGTGGGGCGGCCGGGCCCGCAGGCCGGGCGCGCGGTGCAGGGCGAGGGCGGCCAGCGCGGCCCAGCCGCCCATCGCGGCGGCGGCGATCAGCCACTCGGCCGGGCCGGCGCCGGGGTGGAACGCGGGGCGGGCGGCGAGCAGCGCCACCGCGGCCGCGGACAGGCCGGTGCGCCGCCAGGCCAACCGGGTGCGTTCCGGCGAGGCTCCGGGATCACGGGCGGTCACGTGACCATCCGGTAGAGGACCGTGCCGACCAGCACCACCGCGCCGAGCGCCACGGCGATCGCCAGGATCGCCGGGAACCGGGAGCGGGGCAGGTCGACGCCGAGCCGCATGGCCCGCTCGGCCCGGGCCCAGTGATCCACCGCCCGCAGGGCGACGCCGCCGCCGAGCACCAGCAGCGCGATCGCGATGATCTCGCGCAACCGGGCGATCGGCAGCGGCGGCAGGAACTGGGCGCAGGCCAGCCCGCCGGCGATCAGCGCCAGCCCGGTGCGGATCCAGGCCAGGAAGGTCCGTTCGTTGGCCAGCGAGAACCGGTAGTCCGGAGTGGTGCCCTCGGTATGGGCGCTCTCCGGATCGAACCAGTGTTTGAGGCCACCCGACACCCGCCGATTATCGACCGATCGGATCGAGAAGGTGGTGCCAGAGATTGCGTACTTCGTCACTCACGCAGGCCTCCCGTAAACGGCCGCAGCGGCACCACGGATAGTCAGGGGCGGATCGGCCATGGGAGTGCGGCTCCGCTTCCCGACGGTTTGCGAGAGGATGGGGGCCGGGCAGGTGAACCGTGCCGGACATGTCATGACACCTCCTCCTGGGCATGCTAGTGAGGTGTGTCACTCTGAGTGGCCGGCAACAGGGAAGCTACTGGCGGGTAACCTTGCCGACATGTCCGCGGCCAGGCGAGGCCGGCCGACGGACCAGGTCGACCGCAACGGTGCGTTCCATACAGGAGGGTCGTAGTAGCGCGATGAACATCGTCGTACTGGTGAAGCAGGTGCCCGACTCCGGTGCCGAGCGCACCCTGAGCGCGAGCGACAACACGGTCGAGCGCGGCTCGGCGAGCAACGTCATCAACGAGATGGACGAGTACGCCATCGAGGAGGCGCTGAAGATCAAGGAGGCGCACGGTGGCGAGGTGACCGTGCTGACGGTCGGCCCGTCCGGCGCGACCGAGTCGATCCGCAAGGCGCTCTCCATGGGCCCGGACAAGGCCGTCCATGTGCAGGACGACGCCCTGCACGGCTCCTGCGCGGTGGCCACCTCCAAGGTGCTCGCCGCCGCCCTGGGCCGGCTGAACGCCGACCTGATCCTGTGCGGCGCCGAGTCCACCGACGGCCGCGTCCAGGTCATCCCGCACATGCTGGCCGAGCGGCTCGGCGTGGCCGCGCTGACCGGCGCGCGCAAGCTCACGGTGGACGGCGGGCAGCTGACCATCGAGCGGCAGACCGACGAGGGCTACGAGGTGGTCACCGCCGCGACCCCGGCGATCGTCAGCGTCTGGGACACCATCAACGAGCCGCGGTACCCGTCCTTCAAGGGCATCATGGCCGCCAAGAAGAAGCCGCTGGAGAGCCTGTCCCTGGGCGACCTCGGCGTCTCCGCCGACGAGGTCGGCTTCGCCGGCGCCACCAGCCAGGTGCTGGAGTTCGCCAAGCGCCCGGCCCGCACCGGCGGCGCCAAGGTCACCGACGAGGGCAACGGCGGCGAGCAGCTCGTCGCGTACCTCACCACCGAGAAGTTCGTCTGAGCCGGAGAGGTTGATTAGACATGGCTGAGGTACTGGTCGTCGTCGAGGCCGGCGTCAAGAAGGTCACGCTCGAGATGCTGACCATCGCCCGCGGGCTGGGCTCGGTGTCCGCCGTGGTGTTCGGCGACGCCGACACCGCCAAGCTCGCCGAGTACGGCGCGGAGAAGATCTACACCGCCTCCGGCGAGGACGTGCTGAACCACGGCGCCGCGCCCAAGGCCACCGCGGTGGCCGAGCTGGTCCGCAGCGTGCAGCCGGCCGCCGTGCTGCTCGGCTCCACCCAGGAGGGCAAGGAGATCGCCGGCCGGCTGGCGGTCAAGCTGGAGAACGGGCTGCTCACCGACGCGGTCGAGCTGGCCGCCGACGGCACCGCCACCC
Source organism: Actinoplanes octamycinicus (assembly GCF_014205225.1). Classification (NCBI taxonomy): domain Bacteria; kingdom Bacillati; phylum Actinomycetota; class Actinomycetes; order Micromonosporales; family Micromonosporaceae; genus Actinoplanes; species Actinoplanes octamycinicus. The sequence continues at coordinate 680,432 of NZ_JACHNB010000001.1, read as the reverse complement.
AGGTGGTCTTCGCCGGTTCCACGATCGTCAAGTCCCAGGTGACCAAGGGCCTGCCGATCGTCACCATCCGCCCGAACTCGACCACCCCGGTCGCCGCGCCGGCCACCCCGGCCACCGAGGCGCTGACCGTGTCGGTGACCGACAAGGACAAGCTGGCCACCGTCGTCGAGCGGGTCGCCGAGCAGAAGGGCTCGCGCCCCGAGCTCACCGAGGCCGGCATCGTCGTCTCCGGTGGCCGCGGCGTCGGCAACGCGGACAACTTCAAGCTGGTCGAGGAGCTCGCCGACCTGCTCGGCGGCGCGGTCGGCGCGTCCCGCGCGGCGGTCGACTCCGGCTACTACCCGCACCAGTTCCAGGTCGGGCAGACCGGCAAGACGGTGTCCCCGCAGCTCTACGTGGCGCTGGGCATCTCCGGCGCGATCCAGCACCGGGCCGGCATGCAGACCTCGAAGACGATCGTCGCGGTCAACAAGGACCCGGAGGCGCCGATCTTCGAGCTCGCCGACTTCGGCGTGGTCGGCGACCTCTTCAAGGTCGTCCCGCAGGCCGCCGACGAGATCCGCAAGCGCAAGTAAGGCAGTTTCTGGTCACGGCCCGGCGGTCCTCCGCCGGGCCGTTTCCGTCTTTCGGTACGCGCGGGGCCGCGCGCGGGTTCTCGGTGACCACCCGCGGACAATGAAGGGTGCGGCGATCGCTCTGGACGCGCCAGCGGCCAGATCGCCGTGCCCGGCCCGCGCGGGAGCGTGCGATCCGTACTCAAGCGGACGCGCGTATATGTATATGAGGATTGTGACGTTGATGGTGGCCCACCGACCAGCGCGGATGCTTGCTTCGAGTAACACCTTCTAGAGTGGGAAAAATGGCCTACCTCGATCACGCGGCGACCACGCCGATGCTCTCCGCCGCGCTGGACGCCTACGCGGCCGCGGCCCGGGAGATCGGCAATCCCTCGTCCCTGCACGCGGCCGGGCGGGGCGCCCGCCGGATGGTGGAGGAGTCGCGGGAGCGGATCGCCGCGGTGATCGGCGCCCGGCCCTCGGAGGTGATCTTCACGGGCGGCGGCACCGAGGCCGACAACCTGGCCACCAAGGGGGTCTACTGGGCCCGGCGGGACGCCGACAAGGGGCGGCGCCGGGTGGTGGCCTCGGCCGTCGAGCACCACGCGGTGCTGGACGCGGTCGACTGGCTCGGCCGGCACGAGGACGCCGAGGTGAGCTACCTGCCGGTGGACGGCGCCGGCCGGGTCGACCCGGCGGACCTCGCCGAGCTGGTCCAGGCGCACGGCGAGGAGATCGCCGTGGTCAGCGTGCAGTGGGCGAACAACGAGGTGGGCACGGTGCAGCCGGTCCCCGAGCTGGCGGCCGTCGCGGCGGGCGCGGGCATCCCGTTCCACACCGACGCGGTCCAGGCGGTCGGCCAGGTGCCGGTCGACTTCGCCGCGAGCGGGGTGGCGGCGCTCACCCTGACCGGGCACAAGCTGGGCGGGCCGGTCGGCGTCGGCGCGCTGGTGCTGGGCCGCGACGTGGCCTGCACCCCGCTGCTGCACGGCGGCGGGCAGGAGCGCGACGTCCGGTCCGGCACGCTGGACACCCCGGGCGTGGTGGCGTTCGCGGTCGCCGTCGAGACCACCGTGCGGGCCCGGCTGGACTACGCGGACCGGGTCGCCGCCCTGCGCGACGAGCTGGTCCGCCGGGTGCTCGCGGCGATCCCGGACGCGATCTACAACGGTGATCCGGACCACCGGCTGCCCGGCAACGCGCACTTCTCCTTCCCCGGCTGCGAGGGCGACGCGCTGCTGCTGCTCCTGGACGCCCAGGGGATCTACTGCTCGACCGGTTCGGCCTGCTCCGCCGGGGTGGCGCAGCCCAGCCACGTGCTGCTCGCGATGGGCGCGGACGACGCCCGGGCCCGGTCGTCGCTGCGCTTCTCGCTCGGCCACGACAGCACCGAGGCGGACCTGGACGCGTTGCTCGGCGCGCTCCCCGGGGCGGTCGAGCGCGCCCGCCGGGCCGGGGCCTGGAAGAGTCCCAGATAGGCTTGCGGCATGCGAGTTCTTGCGGCCATGTCCGGCGGTGTCGATTCCGCGGTCGCCGCTGCCCGGGCCAAGGAGGCCGGGCACGACGTCACCGGTGTGCACCTGGCGCTGGCGCGTAACCCACAGACCTACCGCACCGGCGCGCGCGGCTGCTGCACGCTGGAGGACTCGCGGGACGCGCGGCGGGCGGCCGACGTGATCGGCATCCCGTTCTACGTGTGGGACATGGCCGACGAGTTCCACGAGAGCGTGGTCGACGACTTCGTCGAGGAGTACGCGGCCGGCCGGACGCCCAACCCGTGCCTGCGCTGCAACGAGAAGATCAAGTTCGCTGCGGTGCTGGACCGGGCGGTGGCCCTCGGGTTCGACGCGGTGGTCACCGGGCACCACGCCCGGCTGGGCGCCGACGGCCTGCTGCGCCGCAGCGTCGACCTGGCCAAGGACCAGTCCTACGTGCTGGCCGTGCTGACCCGCGAGCAGCTGGACCGCGCGATGTTCCCGCTCGGCGACTGGACCAAGGAGCGGGTGCGGGCCGAGGCGGCCGCCCGCGGGCTGGCCGTCGCCGACAAGCCGGACTCGCACGACATCTGCTTCATCGCCGACGGCGACACCCGGGGATTCCTGGAGCGGCGGCTCGGATCCGCGCCCGGCGACATCGTCGACGGGCGCAGCGGCGAGAAACTCGGCACCCACAACGGGGCGTACGGGTTCACCATCGGGCAGCGGAAGGGCCTCGACCTGCGTGTCCCGGCCGCCGACGGCCGTCCGCGCTATGTGCTGTCGATCACTCCCGTGACCAATACGGTGACCGTGGGGCCCCGTGAGGATCTTGAGGTGGACACCGTGACGGCGTCTCGGCCGATCTGGCATGAGGTTTCCGGAGATGTCCGTTGTGAGGTGCAGCTTCGGGCGCATGGCGAGGTGGTCCCGGCCACGGTGTCGATCGTCGGCTCCTCGCTGACCGCGATCTTGGAAACTCCGGCGCGTGGCGTCGCGCCGGGGCAGGCCATCGTCGCCTACCGGCCCGACCCGGACGGCGACGTCGTGCTCGGCTCGGCCACCATCACCGCCGGCACCCGGGCGTCGGCACATGCCTGACTTCCCCTGGCCGGCCGGGGCGGCCACCGGCATCGGCTCGCTGCCCGGCACCGACATCGCCGAGGCCCAGCGGATCGTCCTGGGCGAGCTGCCCGACCTGCCGCACCTGCCGGAGCTGCCGGAGCGCGGGCCGGGAGCCGACCTGATCGGCCGCGGCGCCGGGTTCCTGGTCGAGCTGCCGGTCCAGCTCTACGCCGGCCGCTGGCAGATCGCCGGGCGGCCCGGCAAGGACCTGCGGCGGACCGCCGACCTGCTGGAACGTGACCTGGACCAGCTCACCGAGCAGGGCGACGGCTTCACCGGCACCGTCAAGGTCCAGGCGGCCGGGCCGTGGACCCTGGCGGCCTCGGTCGACCTGCCGATCGGCGGCCGGATGCTGCGTGACCCGGGCGCGGTCCGGGATCTCACCGACTCGCTCGCCGAGGGGCTGCGCCGGCACGTCGCCGAGGTGCGCAAGCGGCTGCCCGGCGCCACCGTGCTGCTCCAGCTGGACGAGCCGTCGCTACCCGCGGTGCTGGCCGGGCACGTGCCGACGGAGAGCGGCCTCAGTGCGTACAAGGCGGTGGACGGCCCGGACGCGGCGACCCGGCTGCGGACCGTGGTGGAGGCGGCCGGCGCCCCGGTGCTGGTGCACTGCTGCGCGCCGGACCTGCCGCTGCAGGTGATCCGCGACGCGCAGGCGGCCGCGGCGGCCTTCGACCTCTCGCTGATCAAGGATCTGGACCCGGTCGGCGAGGCGATCGAGGCCGGCCTGGGGCTGTTCGTCGGCGCCGCGCCGACCCGGCCGGTGGCCGGCCAGCGGCCGGAGTCCAAGCAGATCGCCGAGCGGGTGCAGCGGCTCTGGCAGCGCCTCGGCTTCCCGGCCGCGCGGCTGCCCGGGCAGGTGGTGATCACCCCGGCCTGCGGGCTCGCCGGGGCCACCCCGGGTTACGTGCGGGCGCTGCTCAAGGCGTGTCACGAGGCGGGGCGCCGGATCACCGAGGTGTGATTCCCGGTTTTGTCGGTGGGGGCGACTACCGTGCTCGTAGGTTCGTACGACACGGAGGTTCCGGTGACTTCACCCAGCGCAGAGGCCAGCGCCCGGCACGCCGAGCTCGCCGACGAGATCCGTGATCATCAGTATCGTTATTACGTTCTCGACGCGCCGATCATCTCGGACGGCCAGTTCGACACCCTGCTGCGTGAGCTGGAGGCGCTGGAGACCGAGTTCCCGGCGCTGCGCACGCCCGACTCGCCGACCCAGACCGTCGGCGGCACCTTCTCCAGCGACTTCGCCTCGGTGCAGCACCTCGAGCGGATGATGTCGCTGGACAACGTGTTCAATTTCGACGAGCTGACCAGCTGGTCCGAGCGGACCGTCCGCGACGCCGGCGGTCCGGTGCAGTTCCTTTGCGAGCTCAAGGTCGACGGCCTGGCGATCAACCTCACCTATGAGAAAGGCAGGCTGGTCCGCGCCGCCACTCGCGGCGACGGCCGCACCGGCGACGACGTGACGCCCAACGTGCGCACCATCCGGGAGATCCCGGAGCGGCTGGCCGGCGACGACGTGCCCGACCTGCTCGAGGTGCGCGGCGAGATCTACTTCCCGGGTGAGGCGTTCGCCGACCTCAACGCGTCGCTGGTGGAGCAGGGCAAGGCGCCGTTCGCCAACCCGCGCAACGCCGCGGCCGGCAGCCTCCGGCAGAAGGATCCGCGGATCACCGCGTCCCGCGGGCTGCGGATGGTGGTGCACGGGATCGGCGCGCGGGAGGGGTTCAGCCCGGCGTCCCAGTCGCACGCCTATGAGGCGCTGAAAGGCTGGGGCCTGCCCACCAGCACCCGGTGGAAGCTGGTCGACGACATGGCCGGGGTCCGCGAGTTCATCGAGTTCTACGGCAAGAACCGCCATTCCGTCGAGCACGAGATCGACGGCGTGGTGGTCAAGGTCGACTCGGTGGCGATCCAGGGCCGGCTCGGCTCCACCAGCCGGGCGCCGCGCTGGGCGATCGCGTTCAAGTACCCGCCCGAGGAGGTCACCACCAAGCTCCTCGACATCGCGGTGAACGTCGGCCGCACCGGGCGGGTCACGCCGTTCGCGGTGCTCGAGCCGGTCCAGGTGGCCGGGTCCACGGTCGCCCAGGCCACCCTGCACAACGCGCAGGAGGTGGCCCGCAAGGGCGTGCTGATCGGCGACACCGTGGTGCTGCGCAAGGCCGGCGACGTGATCCCGGAGGTCCTCGGGCCGGTGGTCGACCTGCGGCCGGACGACGCCCGGGCGTTCGTGATGCCGACCGAGTGCCCGGCCTGCGGCACGCCGCTGGCCCCGGCCAAGGAGGGCGACGTCGACATCCGCTGCCCCAACGCCGAGTCCTGCCCCGGCCAGCTGCGCGAGCGGCTGGCCACCCTCGGCAGCCGGAAAGTGCTGGACATCGAGGTGCTCGGGGAGAAAGCCGCGTGGGCGCTGCTCGACTCCGGCGTGCTGAAGAACGAGGGCGACCTGTTCTCCCTGACCGAGGAGGACCTGCTCCGCGTCCCGTTCTTCGTCAACCAGGACGGCAAGCTGGGCAGCAACGCGGGCAAGATGCTGCAGAGCCTGCAGGAGGCGAAATCCCGCCCGTTCGCCCGGGTGCTGATCGCCCTCTCGATCCGGCACGTCGGGCCGACCGCGGCGGAGGCGCTCGCCCTGGAGTACGGGTCGATGACCGCCCTGGAGGAGGTGCTCGCCCGCACCGCCGCGGAGCCGGAGGTGGTCGCGGCGAGCGCCGAGGCCGCGGCGCTCGCCGCGTCGTCCGCAGCCGGTTCCTCCGACGCCGCCTCATCCTCGGAGGCCGCCGCTGTCGCGTCGGACCCGGAGGGCGCGGCTGTCGCGTCGGACCCGGGTGACGGCGCTTCGGAGGCGGCGGTCGAGCAGGCCAAGCGCCGGGCGAAAGCGATCGATCCGCTGGCCGCGGTGGACGGGGTCGGGCCGATCATCGCGGACAGCCTGCGGGAGTGGTTCACCGTGCCGTGGCACCGGGAGATCATCCGCAAGTGGCGGGAGGCCGGCGTGCGGATGGCCGACGAGCGGGCGGAGAGCGGACCGCGCCCGCTGGAGGGGCTGACCGTGGTGGTCACCGGGACGCTGGCCGGCTTCACCCGGGACCAGGCGGCCGAGGCGGTCACCTCCCGCGGCGGCAAGGTGAGCGGCTCGGTGTCGAAGAAGACCGGCTTCGTGGTGGTCGGCGACAACCCGGGCAGCAAATACGACAAGGCGATCGGCCTCAAGGTCCCGGTCCTCGACGAGGCCGCCTTCGCCGTCCTGCTCACCGAGGGCCCGGAGGCGGCTCGCGCGGTCGCGGAGGTGGCGCCCGAGGGCTGAGGCGTCCGGCTCGCCGTGGGGCCTGCCACTCGACGCGGCGGCGTTGCGCTCCGCGGGTATGGCCGGGGCGGCGAGTGGGTGACCGATCCCTCCAATGGGTGAATTGGGGGGTTGGTTGCTTATGCGAAATTAATAACGGGTAAGCGTTTCGCGGCATTCGCACCATGTGGATCTATGGTGTAGGCGATCGGTGATCGAGGCCAGTCGTGGAGGTCGCATGGATGCCGTTCGCCCGCGTACGGCTGCCTCCGGGCCCCGGCGACGGCGCGCGCTGATCGTCACCGCGTGCCTGGCCGTCGGGATCGACCTGGTGCTCTGGGCGGCTGCCCCGGGGACGTTCCGGGCGCTGCCCCCGGCGTACTGGATGATGGCCGCCCTGGCCGTGGTCGCCGACGCCCGGCCGCATCCGCTGCCCGGGCGGCGGGCCAGCCGGGTCGTCCTGCCGTCCATCTGCTTCACCTTCGCCATCACGCTGGCCTGGGGCTTGCTGCCGGCGCTGGCGGTGCAGCTGGTGGCCGTCACGGTCGCCGGGGTGCGGCTGCGCCACCCGGTGCCGCGCTCGATCCACCTGGCCGTCCAGCACGCCGCCGGGCTGGGCGCGGCCGCGCTGGTGGCCGGCCTGGCCGCCGGCCCGATCGACGTCCGCCCGGATCTCGGCGACGCCGCGCTGACCTGCGCCGCGGCGGCCGCCTGGATCGCCGGCCGGTACGCCGTGGCGGCCGTCGTCGGGTGGTGGGCGTCCGAGCGCCGTACCCGGCATCGGCGGCGCGCCCACGCCGACCTGCTGGCCACCGCGGCGCTGTTGCTGCTCGCCCCGGTCCTGCTGGTCGCGGCCCGGGTCAGCCCGGCCCTGCTGCCGCTGGCCCTGCTCGCCCTGCACGCCGTGCACCGGATGGTCCGCTGGGCCGGCGAGTCGGAGCGGGCCACCCGGGTCGATCCGCTCACCGGCCTGCCGAACCGGCGCGCCCTGCAGTCCACGATGTCCGAACGCGGTGCGGACCGGCAGCGCGCGCTGCTCCTGCTCGACCTGGACCGGTTCCGCACCGTCAACGACGCGCTCGGCCACGGCGCCGGCGACCGGCTGCTGGCCCGGGTCGCCGACCGGCTGACCGCCGCGGTGCCCCGGCACGACCTGCTGGTCCGGCTGGGCGGCGACGAGTTCGCGGTGCTCGCCACCCGGGTCGAGGGAGCCGCCTCGGCCCGCCGGATCGCCGAGCACCTGTCCGAGGCGCTGAGCCGCCCGTTCCCGCTGGACGGCACCCCGGTCGAGCTGACCGCGTCGATCGGGATCGCGCTGCAGTCCGGCCGCCGCGACGGCGGCACCCTGCTGCGCGAGGCGGAGTCCGCGATGTACGAGGCGAAACAGCGGGGCGACCAGGTCGCGGTGCACGGCCCGGACGCCCCGCACGCCTCGCCGGACCGGCTGGCGCTGCTCGCCGACCTGCGCGCCGCGTTGCGCCGCGACCCGCCCGGCGACGGGATAGTGCTCTACTACCAGCCGCAGATCGCCATCGCGACCGGCGAGGTGGTCGGCGTGGAGGCGCTGCTGCGCTGGCGGCACCCGCGGCGCGGGCTGGTCGGGCCGGAGGAGCTGATCCGGGTGGCCGAGCCCACGCCGGTGATGCGCCTGCTGACCGCCCGGGTGCTCGACGAGGTGGTGGCGCAGCTGGCGCGGTGGCGTACCGAAGGAAGGCCCCTGCGGGCAGCGGTCAATGTGTCGGCCCGCGATCTGCACGCCGGCGATGTCGCCGATCGGGTCGGCCGGTTGCTGCGCGACCACGAGGTGCCGGCCGACCTGCTCCAGCTGGAGATCACCGAGAGCGCGCTGATGGCCGACCCGCACCGGGTGCTGGACACGATCACCCGGCTGGACCGGATGGGGGTGGCGATCTCGCTGGACGACTTCGGCACCGGGTACTCGTCGCTGCAGCACCTGCGCCGCCTGCCGCTCGCCGAGGTGAAGATCGACCGCTCGTTCGTGCTGGGCATGGCCGACGACCGGGGCGACGCCGCGATCGTCCGCTCGGTGATCGGCCTGGCCGAGTCGCTCGGCCTGCGCGCGGTGGCCGAGGGCGTCGAGGACGAGCTCACCTGGCGGCTGCTCGCGGCGGCCGGCTGCCACGCGGCGCAGGGCTGGTTCCACGCCCGGCCGATGCCCGCCGCCGAGCTGGCGGAGTGGCTTTCCCGCTATCGGCCGGTGCGGCCCGGGGTTCTTCGCGGCCCGTGGACCCCGGCGAAATAGACTCGGTGACTGCACACACGGAGTCGATGAAAAGAATGAGGGGGCAGGATGGCCGCCATCTCCCGCGAAGAGGTAGCGCACCTGGCGCGCCTGTCGCGGCTCGCCGTGACCGAAGAGGAGCTCGACCGATTCGCGGGGCAGCTCGACGTGATCCTGCAGTCGGTCGCCCGGGTCGGTGAGGTGGCCGCGGAGGACATTCCGCCGACCTCGCACTCGGTCCCGCTGACCAACGTGTACCGCGACGACGTTCCCCAGCCGAGCCTCACGCAGGACGCCGCCCTCTCCGGGGCGCCGGACGCTTACGAGGGCCGGTTCCGGGTGCCGCGCATCCTGGACGAGGAGGACTGATCGTGAGCGACCTGACCCGGAAGACCGCGGTCGAGCTGCGCGGGCTGCTCGACGCGAAGGAGGTCTCCGCCGTCGAGGTGGCGACCGCTCACCTGGACCGCATCGAGGCCGTCGAGTCCCGCGTCCACGCGTTCCTGCACGTCGACCGCGAGGGCGCGCTGGCCGCCGCCGCCCGCGTCGACAAGGGCGAGGTCACCGGCCCGCTGGCCGGCGTGCCGATCGCGGTCAAGGACGTGGTGACCACCAAGGGCGTCCCGACCACCGCCGCGTCGAAGATCCTGGAGGGCTGGAAACCGCCCTACGACGCGACCATCGTCGAGCGCCTCAAGGCCGCCGGCATGCCGATCCTCGGCAAGACCAACATGGACGAGTTCGCGATGGGCTCGTCCACCGAGTACTCGGCGTACGGCCCGACCAACAACCCGTGGGACCTGGGCCGGATCCCGGGTGGTTCGGGTGGCGGGTCGGCCGCGGCTCTCGCCGCCTACGAGGCGCCGCTGGCCATCGGTACGGACACCGGCGGCTCGATCCGTCAGCCGGGCGCCGTCACCGGCACCGTCGGCGCGAAACCGACCTACGGCGGCACCTCGCGGTACGGGCTGATCGCCTTCTCGTCGTCGCTGGACACCCCCGGCCCGTGCGGGCGCACGGTCGAGGACACCGCCCTGCTGCACGCGGTGATCGCCGGCCACGACCCGCGCGACTCCACGTCGATCGCCCAGCCGGTGCCGGATGTGGTCGCCGCCGCCCGCCGCGGCCTGCAGGGCGACCTGACCGGCGTGAAGCTCGGCATCGTCAAGGAGTTCGCCGGCGACGGCTCCGAGCCGGGCGTCGTCGCGGCCTTCAAGGAGTCGCTGGAGGCGCTGGTCAAGCTGGGCGCCGAGATCGTCGAGGTGTCCTGCCCGCACTTCCAGTACGCGCTGCCGGCCTACTACCTGATCGCCCCCAGCGAGTGCTCGTCCAACCTGGCCCGCTTCGACGGCGTGCGGTACGGCCTGCGCTCCGGCGACGACGGCAAGCACTCGCTCGAGGAGGTCATGTCGCTGACCCGCGAGGCCGGTTTCGGTCCCGAGGTCAAGCGCCGGATCATCATCGGGACGTACGCGCTGTCCAGCGGCTACTACGACGCGTACTACGGGCAGGCGCAGAAGGTCCGTACGCTGATCACCCGCGACTTCGAGGCCGCCTTCGCGAAGGTGGACGTGCTGGTCTCGCCGACCACGCCGTTCGTCGCCTTCCCGTTCGGCTCGCGGACCAGCGACCCGTACCAGATGTACCTGGCCGACCTGTTCACCATCCCGACGAACCTGTACGGCGGCCCGGCCATCTCGGTCCCGTGCGGTCTCTCCGAGGGCCTCCCGGTCGGCTTCCAGATCATGGCCCCGACCATGGCCGACGACCGGATGTACCGGGTCGCCGGCGCCCTGGAGTCAGCCATCGGCACGCTGACCCCGCCGGCGCTCTGATCGGTGGCGGAGGCCGGTGCCGCTCGGCGCCGGCCTCCGCGAACCGCTACTTCGGGGTCTTCGGGGAGTCCAGCCAGGCGTTGATCAGCTGGCTGAAATCCTTGCCGGTGTTCGTCTTCACGAAGGCGATGAAGGACGCCCGGTCCTGGTTGGTGCCCTGGTGCTCGGCCACCCACGCCCGCATCAGGGCGAAGAACTTCGCGTCGCCCAGGGCGTCGTTCAGCTCCTTGAGCATCGCGGCGCCGCACAGGTAGACGTTGCTCTCGGCGAAGTTGGCGGCTTTCGGCTTGCCGGGCGGGCCGACCGTCTTGCGCAGCTCGGCGTCCCGCTGGCGGAGGAAGACCTCCAACTGGGCATCGCTGAACTTCTGGACCTTCTGCTCCCAGAGGAACTGCATGTACTGCGCGAAGCCCTCGTTGAGCCACAGGTCGGTCCAGGTGCTCGGGGTGACCGCGTCGCCGAACCACTGGTGGGCGTACTCGTGGACCAGGGTCTCCTCGAAGAAGGCCGGATCCCACTTCAGCGACCGGCCCATGCTCAGCATCTGCTGGGTCTCCATCGCCGAGATCGAGCCGTTCATCAGCGCGCCGGCCGTCTCGAACGGGTACGTGCCGAGCTTCTGCTCCAGCCAGGTGAGGATCTCCGGCGACTTCTTCAGCGACGGCACCAGCTTGGCGTCGGTCTTCGGCAGCACCCAGTAGGTCAGCGGCAACCCGTGCGGGCCGGTCTGGGTGATCTTCTGGTACTTGTCCACGGCCAGCGTGGTCAGGTAGGCGGCGACCGGGACCGCCGAGGTGTAGCGGTACGTGTTGCCCTCGACCGGGCCGGGGGTGCCGCTCGCCGCCGCGGCCCAGCCGGCCGGGACGGTCACCGCGATGTCGTAGAGCGCCTTGTCGGAGACCAGCTCGTTGGCCGGGTACCAGGTCATCGCGCCCCACGGCTCCTGCATGGTCCACAGGCCGCCGTTCTTGGCCGGGCGCAGGCCGACGCCCTCCTTGGCGTCGCCGCGGTGCGACGGGTAGCTGACCTGCTTGGGTGTGCCGTGGTAGTCGACCACCAGGGTGACCGGCTGGTCGGCGATCAGGGTGGCCGGCACGGTGAGTTTCTGCCCGGCCAGTGTGCCGGTGGCCGGCGCACCGTCCACGGTGACCTTGTCGACGGTCAGGTTCGCGAAGTCCAGGCTGATCTCGGTGGCCGCGGCGACCGGGCGCAGGCGGATCGTGGCGGTGCCGGTGAGCAGCTTCTTCGGGGGCTGCCAGTCGAGTTCGAGGTCGTACCCCAAAATGTCGATCTTGGAATTGCCGTGCTCCGGGTAGAGCTTGTCGGCGACCGGGGTGGAGCGGCCGGCCTGCCATGCGGAGTAGTCGTCGGCGGGAGCGGCGGACGGCGCCGACGACGGTGCGACTGTCGGCGTGGGTTTCGCGGGGTTATCCGTGCAAGCTGCGCACAGGACCGTCGCGGCCAGCGCCACGACGGCGGGAAAGCGATGCATGGCCCGACGCTATCGTGAGGATCATTCGCCGTGGGGGCGTGCGGAAACCCGCCGACGAAGCGTCATACCGGGCGACTAGGCTAGGTCTTCGAATACCCGATGCCGCAGTGAGCCGGAGCCGAACCACATGACGACCATCGCGCTGCCGTCCTACGACGACGCCATCAGCCGTTACGAGCCGGTCATCGGCCTGGAGACGCACGTCGAGCTGGGCACCCAGACCAAGATGTTCTGTGGCTGCAAGACCGAGTTCGGCGCCGAGCCGAACACTCAGGTCTGCCCGGTCTGCCTGGCGCTGCCCGGCGCGCTGCCGGTGATGAACCGGGCCGCCATCGAGGCGACCATCCGGATCGGCCTCGCGCTGAACTGTGACATCGCGCCGTGGTGCCGGATGGCCCGGAAGAACTACTTCTATCCGGACATGCCGAAGAACTTCCAGACCTCGCAGTACGACGAGCCGCTCTGCGTGGACGGCTACGTCGACGTCACGGTCGACGGCAAGGAGTACCGGGTCGAGATCGAGCGGGTGCACATCGAGGAGGACACCGGCAAGACGCTGCACGTCGGCGGCGCCACCGGTCGCATCCACGGCGCCACCGAGTCGCTGGTCGACTACAACCGGGCCGGCATCCCGCTGGTCGAGATCGTCACCAAGCCGGTCCCCGGCCTCGGCGCGCTCGCTCCCGAGATCGCCAAGGCCTACGTCGCCGAGCTGCGCGACATCATCCGCGCGCTGGGCGTCTCCGACGTGCGGATGGAGCAGGGCTCGATGCGCTGCGACGTCAACACCTCGCTGAACAAGCCGGGCGAGGAGTGGGGCACCCGCACCGAGACCAAGAACGTGAACTCGCTGCGCTCGGTCGAGCGCGCGGTCCGTTCCGAGATCATCCGGCAGGCCGGCCTGCTCGACGAGGGTGTCCGGATCTTCCAGGAGACCCGGCACTTCCAGGAGACCACCGGCGACACCCGGCCGGGCCGGTCCAAGGAGACCGCGACCGACTACCGCTACTTCCCGGAGCCCGACCTGGTCCCGATCGCGCCCGACCCGGCGTGGGTCCAGCAGCTCAAGGCCGAGCTCCCGGAGAAGCCGAGCGTGAAGCGTGCCCGCCTCCGCGAGGAGTGGGGGATGACCGAGATCGACATGCAGTCCGCGGTCAACGCCGGCGCCATCGAGTTGATCGAGGAGACGATCGCGGCCGGCGCGTCCCCGGCCGGCGCCCGCAAGTGGTGGCTGGGCGAGCTGGCCCGCCGCTCCAACGAGCTGGGCATCGA